>JAJZUD010000043.1 GCA_021848625.1 Pseudomonadota bacterium | reverse complement strand
ACTCACTTTAAATAAAATCAAATACTTAACAAGATCTTAAAATAACCAAAATGCTGATATGTGCGATTGTGAGCGGTTTTTATGCTGTATTTGTCAAAGTTGGGTTTAGTTAAAAAATAACGAGCGGAAATACTGGCAACAAGAACAATACCCAGCATCAACAAGGCGCCTGCATTTGCAAGTGCCTGCCAGCTTGCATCGGGACTCATGGCAAAATTGTATAAAGTCACGGGTAAACTTGCGGTCGGCTCTAAAAAATTTTTGTTTAAATAGGGACTGCTCAAGCTTGTAAACAATAAGGGCGCTGTTTCGCCAAATAAACGAGCAAAGCTTAGCATTATGATCCCGATGAGCCCTCGACAAATAGACAAGATCAACAGCTTGACTACGCTAGATTCAGGCGCCCCTAAAGCAAATGCCGCCTCTTTTAGAGCTGGTGGCAAGGTCAGCAACAAATCTTCACTACCCCGCGCTACCATAGGAATGGCTAAAAGTGATAAGGCAATGCCCCCTGCCAATGCTGAAAATTGCCCCATCGGCACCACAATCAATAAATAAACAAATAAGCCGTATAAAATGGAAGGTAAGCTGAGCAAGGTATCATTGATGAGCTGAATCGGCACAATCCAGCGCCTTTGTTTATGAAGGACCAAAATATTACCGAGCAATACGCCCACTGGAATCGCGACCAACAACGCGAATCCAACCATCTCAAAGGACCCCAAGAGTGCATTTAGCAATCCACCTGCTACACCTGGAGGCGGTGTCATTTGTGTTATTAAATTTAAATTGAGTGCGCCTTTGCTATTTTTGCATAAAGTTTCAATTAAATTGATTATGGGGATAAAAAAGGCAGCCAGCAAACACCACCCTAATATTCCGAAACATGTTGATCTCAATGCACGCATTTTAGGCCCCCTGTCTTAATAAAATTCTGGCTAAGAGAATCAGGCCAAAACTCATCCCCAGTAAAATCAAGCCTAAGCCGTACAGACTAGCAGAATAGAGCGCATTGGTTGCCTCCCCAAACTCTCCTGCAATAGTGGCTGCTAAAGTGGTGGCTGGTGCAAACAACGATAGGCTGAGTCGATGGGTATTTCCAAGTACAAAAGAGACTGCCATTGTTTCTCCCAAGGCACGCGTCAGCGCTAAAATCACCGTCCCCCAGAGCGGCTTCTTTAATTGTCCACAGTAAATCGTAAGGAGCTCACTTTTGTAAGCCCCAACGCCATATGCAGCCTCACGGGTTTCTGGAGCAATCTGACTGATTAAATCCGCCATTAAGGCAATGATCATGGGTAGAATCATCACAGCGAGAATCAGGCCAGCAGCCAACAATCCAATGCCTACAAGGGGAATCAAAATCAACATCGCCCACATGCCATAGACAATACTGGGAATGCCCATGCACAGATCCATTGCTAGGCGTACCCATTTTTTGACATAATAAGGTAGGTACTCCTGAATAAAAAAAGCGGTGATCAAGCCGATGGGAGCTGCAATCAGGATTGCCAAAAAGGCGCTCACTAGCGTCCCAATCAGGGCTGACAAGGCACCAAATACAGGTATTGCTGGGTTCCAATCACTGTGATACAAAAATACCCAGCCAAAGTGATGCCAAGCAAGTGCACTTTGATCAGCTAAGACCATAAATAAACCAATGACCAATAAGATCAATAGGCTTAAACTGAGATTTTTTGCGAGGGCATACATCATTATTTTCCAGCAACTGGGACATAATTTAAAGCTTTTGCAGCAAGAGGATGCGTCAAACAGTAGCTAAAAAAAGCACTCAATGCAGGGCGGATCGGGCTATTTTTAGGCATCATGATGTAGGTTGTAGCCATCATCAGTGGCGTATTTGCCATACCAAGATGATTTTCTTTAGCATAGGCATATTCCACATAGCCGATCGAACCTGGGATGGTTTTAACAAAGTTTGCCACACCTGCATTGCCTTTGGCTCCCACCCCAATAGGCCATGAAACCATTGTATCTGAACCCATTTTGCTTTTGAATTGCGCTGAGGATTTGTCCAAATATTGGGTGAAATTATAGGTTGTTCCTGAGCCATCTGCCCGATATACCACCGTAATGGCCTGATGTGGCAATTTTAACCTTGGATTGAGTCTTTGAATGGCTGAATCATCCCAATATTTGATCTGCCCTAAATAAATATTGGCAAGTGTCGAAAAATCCAAAGTGATTGGACCATCAACTTGCACATTGTCACTTAAAACAATTTGTCCACGGACAAGCGGAAACTGGATCCATTGGGCACCTTGTAAATTGGCGGTATCAACGGGCTTATCACTCGCTGCAAAGTCCACAGTGCCTGCTTTTAATTGTGCAATCCCTCCTGCTGAGCCAATCGCCTGGTAATTGATTTGAACACCCGTCGCTTTGGCATAATCACTCGCCCAAACACTCAATACAGGATAAACAAAGGTCGATCCTGCACCTATCATTGTGGTTGTAGCTAGCGCAGGTGTGCTGAAACTCACTGCTAAAGCCAGCACTGCTAATTTCATCTTGACCATTTTGATCTCTCCTTCTGTGGTTTGAATGCTGCCAATGTAATGTGTTATTGTGAAATCCTGATGAACTCAATGTGAAAAAAACTTCACATGCCGAATATTCTGCTCATTGAAGATGAAGAGCCAATTCGCGAGATGTTGCGTTTTGCGCTTTCGACCGCGAATTTTCAATTATTTGAAGCAGAAACAGGGATGCAGGGTCTAGAAATTTTAAAAACACAAGCGATTGACCTACTGTTGCTTGATTGGATGCTGCCTGATCAACCTGGTATTGAAGTTGCCAAAACCATTCGCCATCAGTATGCCACCCAATCTTTACCCATTGTCATGCTCACTGCGCGTGCAGAGGAAATGGATAAGGTTCGCGCATTGAGTTTGGGCGCTGATGATTATGTCGTAAAACCTTTTTCACCTTTGGAGTTGATCGCTAGAATTCAAGCCATCTTGCGCCGTACAGAATTGCAACAAACAAACCGATTAAAACGTGGCCCCATTGAGCTTCTTCTCACAGAACGCAAAGCCAATTGTTTTGGAAAAACACTGGATCTGACAGCCCTTGAGTTTAAACTGTTGCAGCATTTTTTTAACTATCCCACGCAAATTTTCAGCCGTGATCATTTGCTTGACTCGGTATGGGACCGTAAAGGATATGTGGGCGAACGCACTGTTGATACGCATATCAAAAAACTACGCAAAATTTTAAGTGACGCAGGCTGCGCTGATGTCATTGAAACTGAGCGTGGTTGGGGATATCGCTTATCAAAAAAACTGGCAAACTATGCCTCATGAACAAGCAGGCAAATCATCCGCTTGTAGTGCTTGCCAAGAGGCATCAGGGCAAGCTTGCGGCTGCGTTGCAGGCAAACACCAATGCGTAAAGGTGCTTTCTTGTTCCTGCGCAAGGCATTGCTGAAAATTAGGCACTGACAAATAGGCTGGAGGCAACTGGGCAAAAGCGCTCAACGGCAAAATCAACAGACCTGCGAGATAGGCATATTTTTTCATTCTTTATCCTCATTTTGATAAAAACCAGATTTTAACATAAAATTGAGCGCTAAATCAGGGTGTGATTTTTTCTCGAAGGGGAAGCAAAATAGCTTGCTCGCGAGTTGCCTGTTTGAGCAGGCAAGCTGTTGTGGTTCCCCTTCAAGAAAAAATTACATCTACCCAGTCAGGAGTTCTCATGCCGCCCCCTTTGTTTACCGCTTTGTTACTGCACTGGTTCCACCAACACGGACGCAAAACTTTGCCCTGGCAAGAGGATATCCACCCTTATCGCGTTTGGGTTTCTGAAATTATGCTGCAACAAACACAAGTCAAAACTGTCATCCCTTATTTCGAGCGATTTATGCAGCGCTTTCCTGATTTGGCTAGCCTTGCCGCCGCAACTCAAGAAGAAGTGCTGTTTTATTGGGCAGGGCTGGGCTATTATGCGCGAGGCCGCAATTTACATCACGCTGCGCAAAAAATTATGCGCGATTACGGAGGATGTTTTCCACAAGAGCTTGCTGCATTGCAAAGCCTACCTGGCCTGGGTCGCTCAACAGCCAGTGCGATTTTAGCCATTTGCAATGGCCAACGTCTGCCGATTTTAGATGGCAATGTCAAACGGGTGTTGAGCCGTTACTTTGGCATCAGCGGTTATCCTGGCGATAAAAAAGTGGAGGCGCTATTATGGCAAAAAGCGGCGGATTTGCTCCCGCATGCGGATATTCCCGCTTATACTCAAGCTATTATGGATTTAGGAGCGTTGATCTGCCTGCCTCGCAATCCCCAATGTTGCAAGTGCCCGGTGCAAAAGGACTGTTTTGCCTTGCAACACCAACAAACCAGCACATTACCCACAGCCAAACCCAAAAAGGCCTATCCCACCAAAGAAGCCTATTTTGCCTTGATCTTGCAAGACGATAAGCTCTTGTTAGAAAAACGTCCGCCCAAAGGCATCTGGGGCGGGCTGTGGTGTCCGCCTGAGTTTGATACGAAAGCAGAACTGACTACTTTTTTGCAAGGCTATCCCGCTACAGCATCAGAAACACGCACCCATCTGTTTACCCACTATCGACTCTTGTTTACGCCTTATTGGGCCAAGGTGGATACTCAATTTTGTCATGACAAAAATCAGGTTTGGATCCCTATGTCCAACCTGGGGTCTCAGCCAGTAGCGCGGCCAATCCAGATACTTCTGCACGCCGCACCCCTTCTTCAAAAGAAAATGAGCCTCTAAGGGGACGGGCGGGCGGAGGCACCGTTATTGCGGCTAAGGCTCTTAGCACCTCTAAAAAAGGTGTGCTTGGGATGGAAATGCCGCCTATATCAAAATCGTTTTAGCGCCTTCTCCCGCGGTTTCACGAGCCAAACGTGGCACCAAGTATCCGGGCAAATTTTGGCGCATTTGTTGCACCAAATTGTGAGCATACGCATGCTCTACCTCGAAGTGCGCGGTACCTTTAGCGCGATCTAAGAGATGCAGATAATAGGGCAAAACACCGTAGGCAAAAAGCTTTTTCTGCAAATCCAATTGTGCAGGCAGAGTATCGTTAATCCCTTTTAATAACACAGCTTGATTCAGCAGGTGAAATCCTAGCGCTTTTAAGTCCTGTAAAGCCTTGTGGACACTTTGATCCAGCTCCTGCGCGTGATTGGCATGGATCACCATCACTTTATGCAAGGGCAAATCTTGAAATAGATTTAAAAACCCGGCATCAATACGTTCAGGCAACACAATGGGAATACGCGTATGAATGCGTAGCGTTTGAAGCTGCGGCAATGCTTGAATACACTCAAGCAAAACATGCAGACTGTGATCCGTCAGGGTCAAAGGGTCACCGCCACTTAAAATGATTTCGTGAATGCTGGGGTCCCCTGCAATGTAATCGAGCGCCTTTTGCCAAGTTTGCACTCCTGGTTGCTGAGCTTCATAGGAAAAATTGCGCCGAAAACAATACCGGCATTGTACCGCGCATTGTCCGTGAGTAATCAGCAAGGCGCGACCCTGATATTTATGTAATAGCCCAGGCAAGAGGTTGGCTGCTTGTTCGCCCAATGGATCGATGACAAAATCGGCTACTTCGAGATTTTCCGCACCCGAAGGGAGGACTTGCAGTAATAGTGGATCTTGTGGATTGCCTTTTTGCATACGCGCAACAAAATGACGAGGGACGCGCAATGGAAAGTGCTTCAAGGCCTCTTGCATGGACGCCAAAGCATCATGAGGTAGTTCTAAAATCTGCAATAATTCAGCCGGATCGGTGATGGCCTCGCGTAGATGGATTTTCCAATTTGCAGTCATGGATTTCGATTTGCTATGATAGGAGTCGGCGCAATTTTATCACAGGAGGAGCGGATGAGAAATCTATTTTTCTATCTTAGCCTCTGCATCGCCCCCAGTTTAGGTCTTGCAGATCCAAGTGTGACGCCCATCCCCCCCCTACAGACTAATCCTTTAGCACAGCAATTTACCCCGCATCCAGGCAACAGCAATACGGCCCTCTATGTGACTCAATTTGCCACGCCCGGGGTCAGTCAACCCAATAATAATTTAAATACCACCCAGTCCTTAACGGATATCAATGCCTGGGTCAATAGCCCCGGGCAGATGTTAACCAATAATGTCCTCAACCGCTATGGCGTAGGTGTGCAGGTTGGGTTTTAAGCAGCCGCATCATTAAAAACTTTCACTACGGCGGTTTGGGTGACTGGGCTCTTATCTGCAGGAACCGCAAAACTAAGCTGCAGCCAATTCAAAACAGGATATTGCATCAGCACTTTGGCTGCAATAGTTTGGATCGCTGCTGCAGTGGCAGGCGTTGAATGCGGATCTGCCTGAAATGCTTGCACCAAACTCGTTTGGATAGCCGCTGCAGTAGGCAGATTGGCAGAATCCATATTACTGCCATATTGATAAGCCACTTGAAAAACTTGTCCCTTGTCATCCAGCTGAAAATTGATTTGAACGCTGTTTTGACGTACATCTGATAAAGCCTGTGCCTCCGTCAGCCGCAAGTCATTAAGCTCAAAGCTCAGGCAAAAAATGCCCACCGCAAGCATCACTATAATCACAGCGAGCAATAGGCCAGTGTTTTTAGAATCAGAAGGAGTGTTGTTCATTTGAGGTTACTGTAATTCATCGTGAAAGTACCCCGCAGCATAACCTAAACTGACTGCGCTGGGAAGCCCTGTTTAGTCACATATTGCAGGAACCCACACACCGCAAACCCCAATCATCCACATCATTAAGACATTTTTTGTTCGCTCTAAAGCCGCACGACCATCACGTCAGCTTTTGCGCCATGCAAAACAGCATTCGACGTGGATCCCAAAATAGCGGAAGCCAAGGCTTTGCGGCCATGGCTGCCTAGCACAACTAGCCCTGCATTGACGCTTTTGGCTAGGTCTAAAATTTCTTGTTTAGGGAAGCCAACCTTGACATGAACATGCTCAGGTTTGACCTTTAATTTGGCATGCTGAATCAGTTCTTTCAACTCTGCCTCGGCATTGCCTTTGAGGTCAATTTCAATGGCGGGATAATAACCCAATGCACTGACATCCGATACCACATGAATCACATGCAGTTCAGCTTTAAAATAATCGGCAAGATCCGTCGCAACCTGGATAATGGGCTGATTATCATCATGCAATTCGACAGCCAACACAATATCTTGATAGGGTAACTCTTTGAGGCGACTCCCTTCTTTATCAATGCGAATCGTCAACACATCCACTGGCGATAAATGCAAAATGCCATTGGCGGTTGAACCCAAAAGCAGCCCCAGGCCATGCTTACCATGACTGCCACAGAGGATTAAATCCGCTTTTAATTCTTTAGCTAATTGGATCACCTCATCTGCTGGCCGGCCTTCCCGCATCACCACTTGATCATCTGCAAAGCCATATTTCGCTTTTAAGTCGATCAGCGCTTTTTGTGCGTGTTCTAACACCGCATTTTGAAAATCATAAGCATACGGAACCGAGGAGACCAAATGAGGCACCACGTGCACAATACTGAGCTTCCCGTGGTGGTGCTTTGCAAGTTTTAATGCTTCTTGAATCAGAAACTCGTCATTTTCATAAACATCGATCGCTAGCAAAAGATGATGATAATTTTTCATGATTACTCCCGGCTTATTTTCCCTCATTTTAGGCAATAATCACGCATTCTGCAAGCAGGATTCAGCGCAACACGGAAGGGCATAGATCCGCTAAAAAACACTCCGCACACAAAGGCCGGCGCGCCTTGCAAATATACCGCCCGTGCAAAATCAGCCAATGATGCGCATCCTGCTGATATTCGCGAGGAATGATTTGTAAAAGCTGCTTTTCAATCGCTAAAGGAGTCGTTCCTTTCGCCAAACCTAAACGCTGCGCCACGCGAAAAATATGCGTATCTACGGCTAAAGTCGGCTCTCCAAACGCAGTATTTAAAATGACATTCGCGGTTTTACGCCCCACACCAGGCAGACTTTCTAAAGCCTCACGCGTTTGGGGAACTTGGGATTGAAATTGGCTCACCAAAATCTGGCAAGTTTCTAGAATATGTCGCGCTTTGCTATTAAATAAGCCAATGGTTTTGATATAGGTTTTCAGGCCGTCCTCACCCAATTGCAACATCGCCTCTGGGGTCGGTGCAATTTTAAACAGCGTTTTGGTGGCCTGATTGACACTCACATCGGTTGCCTGTGCGGATAAAATCACAGCGACTAAAAGCTGAAAAACAGAGCCATATTTTAGTTCGGTCGTGGGATTGGGGTTATGCGCTTTGAAGCGTGCAAACAATTCTGCCACATTCATTTTATATCCATCTAATGTTTGAATTGGTATTAGCCCTCAGCTTTTTTAAAGCGGGCCAAATAGGCTGTAAATTGGGCTTTTTTGGCTGCTGCTTCTTTAGCAAGACGGGTTTTACGCCGCTCTGCCAACGTGCGGATCGTTTGGCTGCGCTCCTGCGGATCAAAATGCTGGGCTACTTCGATTAAATCAATGCAATCTACGGGACAAACAGGGAGACATCTTTCACAGGAAATACATTCACTAGCGATGACGGTGTGCATCCAACGGGACGCGCCCACAATCGCATCGACAGGGCAAGCGGGCAGGCATCTGCTACAACCAATACAATCCCGCTCACGAATAAAGGCGATTTTCGCCAATTTTTAGGAAGCAAGCGCTTTAATTTGCGCAGTCATTCTCGCTTTATGGCGAGCTGCTTTATTTTGATGAATCAAGCCTTTGTGCGCAAAGCGGTCTAAGGTTTTTTCCATTTCTTGATAAGCGGATTTTGCAGTCTCCGCATTGCCCGACTCAATCGCTTTTACGGTTTTTTTGATGAAAGTACGCATCATTGAACGCAATGACATATTGTGTTGACGTTGGGCTTCAGATTGTTTAGCGCGTTTTTTCGCTGATTTAATGTTTGCCACGAGATCTCCAAAATCATTTTTTTACTAAGCCTGCGATTTTCGCCTTTTTGTTTCGGAATGTCAAGCTCTTTTTATGTTGCCGTTCGCGCATCACCGCAGGAAAGAGCATTTCAAGTGCTTTACGATAAACATGCCGCTTAAAAGCAATAATCTGCGTCAAGGGGTACCAATATTCTACCCAATTCCAGGCGTCAAATTCTGGGCTATTCGTGCGATTAAAGTCAATTTTATTTTCTGCACATTTGAGGCGCAACAAAAACCATTTCTGTTTCTGTCCAATGTAGGAGGAATCCTTGCTACGCAACATGGTAGTGGGCAACCGATACTTAAACCAGCCTTTGGTCGCAGCCAAAACCTCGACATCTTGCGGGCGCAAGCCGACTTCCTCGTATAATTCTCGATACATCGCTGAAAGCGCGGTATCCCCCAAATTCAGCCCACCTTGAGGAAACTGCCAAGCTCTCTGCCTGATCCGCCTCGCCCATAATACCTTGGTGTTACCTGGATTGAGAATAATAATCCCCACATTCGAGCGATATCCTTCGCCATCTATCACTTTAGCCTAAGCTTTCTCATCATCCTTGAATGCACCCAGCATAGCACACTCCTAGTGAAAATCAAGCGCCCCCTTTGTCATCCCGCGAAATTTGGACACAGGAACGGACAAAAGGCCCATTTTCACAAAAAACACGCGATGGATCAGCAGGAAAATGTGAAAACGCCGGATTGAATTGGGGTAACTCTTGCGAGGAACGAATGCCATGCAATGGATCTGCTTCGTAATGGAAAAAATCAAAATGCGTCTTTTGTCCAAAATAATCGCCACAACTGGCATAATGCTCGGCAAAATGCGCAAAAAAATGTTCGAGCAACTGCTTAATATTACGCTCATCTTCCAACGTATTGCGAAAATTATAACTGGGCGAAAGTGACAAGAGCGTTGGGATCAAAAAAGAATAATAGACTTTGGGGTGTCGCGTTAAATACCCGGGGGCCAAAATCGTTGGGATATAGTGTTTTAAAGCATATTGTTCAAGATAGGCTTGTTCTAAAATTTTGAGCGGGGCGATCTGCTGATCTTTTTCCCGCAACGGCGCAAAAGCCATCATGGCCCCAGTTGAAATACTGATCAGATGCTTTACTGTCTCCATCACATAAAAATTCGGCTTCAAACGAATTTGCGCCTGAGCTTGCGCCAAAAACTGCCAAATAATTTCAAAAAACATCTGATTACGTGAATGGCGAGTGTAAGTCCAGGCCTGCTGGAGAAGTTGAGTATACAGCGGCCTCATAGAGGGCTCTTGCGCACGCTCAAACCAAGCTCGGCTGAAAATCAAAATCTGCGAACGCCAGGAACAATTTAACAAGGGCGAGCTTGCGATTTCTGCAAAAATCCGCCCCTGATTAAACAAATTATGCGGGGAGTAAGACTCACTCAAATCAAAAATACGCTGAATGCGACTATGCCCCAAATAATCGGTAATTTTCGGCACCATGAAAAGCGTCCGTGCTCCAGCCACAATGCGCCAAATCTTGTGTTGATAGACTGTATTGGTTTTGTCTAGCATTTCCCAAGCGCCCATCATGATGCCAGGTTCTAGCAAGTGAACCGGGAAAATGCGATTTGAAAGTTCCGTAAAATACTCGGAGGTTTTATTTAAACTCAGCATGGCAGGAACACGCGTATAATTAATATCCCTCCGCAAATCTGCAGGTAAGGTCTCATCATCAATACTGCGTAATTGTCCTTGATAGGCGACGGACAGCCCCTGCTCGTCGATAATGGATTCACCAAAAAGGTAGGGGGCTAAATAAAGCTCAGCCTGATCACTGGGCGCAATTTGATCCAAAGCCGCTGCCAAGCCAGGATTGACCATCGCAACCTGTCCTCGAATCTCATCCCACTTGATTTTTTCAATGTCTCGCATCAGGCCTTTATAGCATAGGCCTTAGGTAATTAGCAATATGCTATGCCTTTGCATTTTTATTCAGTGTATTTTTAATAAAATCGTACTCTAACGCACGGGTTTTGTACAGCGCATCTTTGGCTATGGCCTGTTCTTCTGGCAACCCTGGATGACACATAATCAAGCCTCCAGCTTTGCTTTCTTGCAAAAAACCCTCGAATAATTGAGCATAATTGCAGTTTGGATCAAAATCATAAATGCCGGAAAAAGAAGTATTATGCGGGATGGCTTGTTTTTGAAGCAGGTGCCGTAGTTTTATCCCCCCGCTCAAGGCAATGACTAGCCCCTTAAACGAACGGAAATTTTGCCACCAATGCGGCTGTGCCGAAACGCGAATCCATGCTGTTTTTTGTGGGTAATATTCGGAGTAAACCTGTAGCAAGGCTTCGCGAACTTGTGGAAATTGATGCACATGCTCATGGCCATCGATAAAATCAGGGCGAGAGCCCATCACGCGCTTAAAGGCATCGATTTGGCGCTTGATTTCCAACACCAGCGTGGCTTGATCCAACTGTCGCAGAAAGGCGCGGTGCATGATTGTTTTCAAATTCACGCCCGTTGTTTCAGTCAAATTCAAATGTAAGCCGCATTGAACCTGATGGCGATAGGCTTTTAACTTCCTGCCCGCCTCAGGCCAAAGGGGCAGGGTGGTCATGCAACTCACGGCATCAAGTCGCCCCTCAGCCGCTAAATTTAAAATGCCCTGATTAATGCTGGCACTCAAACCAAAATCATCGGCACAAAGCGTGATTTTTGGCGGCATCTTAACGCTCCAGCAGGACAAATTGATTGTTCTGGAAAAGCAGATGAAAGGCCCCTAACTGTGCCTGCAAACTAGGCAAATCTTGCGGTGAAGTCACCACAAACACGGGACCTGAGGCTGTGCGCCACAATGCGGGCAAGTCTGCAGGTAAAACCAAATTAGCTTGGCGAGGGCTATGCTTGTAAAATACATCTTCCATCAGCTCTCGCCGCCAGGAATCCTGGTAAATCAAGTCAGGATCATTCCAATTATAGACGACCTTTACATCATGTTGCGTATACAGCAGCAAATCATAATCATAGCGCTGATATTCAATAATCGTTTCCCCTGGGCCGCCTTTTTGATTGATGATTGCAGCCAAGGGGGCGGCGCTTTTTTGCATGCGATCAGTCTCAACTGGTTTAATTAAGCTTAATAAAAATAAACTCTGCAGGATAAAAAAGGCCACAAAAAAAGCCTGGCTCCGCGTGGCGCGCTGCCAGAAGAAAGCCAATCCCAACAAAATCAACCAGCTGGCATTGATAATCAATAAAGGGGGTAGTAACACATTGCCCGGAAGCGTGCTAATCAGTTTTAAATCCGTCTTAATAAAAATGCTTGCCCCAATAAAGAGTAGCGCGTACACAATGCTGACGATTTTCAGCTCTTTCAGTTGGCGCGCACTTTGCCAATGCAAGGCAATGTAGCGTCCAATCACAAAGGCAACCGGTGGAAAAACAGGCAAAATATAGCCTGGTGTTTTTGAAGCTGGGATGCTAAAAAACACGGTGATGATCACAATCCACAGCAAGATATAAGCCTCTTTAGGCGTGACTTTTTGGCATAACGCTTGCAGCAAGAATAAGCTCCAGGGCAACATTCCCGCCACAATAATCATCACATAATAATAGGCTGGATTTCGCATATTGAAGGAATGGCTGCCTGAAAAACGCAAAAACTGCTGTACATAAAAAAAGTAATAGGCAAACTCAGGGTTACGGTGCTGTACTGCTAAATACCAAGGCAAATTAATCAAGACGATAATGAGTAAGCCTTGAATCATCTGCATTTTACGGAGCACATCCCAGCGCCGATAAATGAGTACAAAAGCTGCAATAATCAAGGCTGGAAAGGCAATGGCAATCAAGCCTTTAGTCAAAAAAGCGAGACCTGCACACACATAAGAACCATACAACAACCAAGCCCGCGGACGCTCTAACCAAAACAAAAAGAGCCACAATGAACAATCAATCAACACTGCGACCATTAGATCCATATTGGTGTAATGCGCGGCGATAAAAAAGAGCGTAGAGGTGAGCAGTGTAAGGGCCGCAAGCCAGGCGGTTCTACGATCGTACAGCACGCGACCGGCAATATAATTCATCACGCAGGCTAAACTCGCAAAGCCGACCGGAACCAGACGAATCGACCAAGTATGCAGGCCTAAAGTCTTCATAATCAAGATTTCCAGCCAATAAAACAACGCAGGTTTATCTAAAAAGGCCGTCCCATCCAAAGTGGGTGTCACCCATTGATGCGTCGCTAACATCTCTCGCGCAGCATCGACATAGCGAGCCTCATCAGGGTTTAGGTAAGGAATCACACCCAGTTGATACAGAAATAACCCCAAGCAAAGCAAAATCAATAAGCCCAGATCTCGCTTAATATAAGCGCTTTTCATCGCATCTCATTTCGGTCAAATTGAGCAAATTATAACGAGAAGCCCCTGCAAAAGATAGCCTTGATTTTGTATCCCGTTTTCGACACGAATGACCTATAGAATTAAAACTCCCCAATGCATAAACCTGCCAAACACTTGAGCAAACCGACGGGGAGATAGGCCTTGTCCAATCTGAAAATAAGGATGAGATGTTTAAAAAATTGGGGATCTAATTTTTGTTAAAGCCCATTTATCATAACCAATTTGCACGGTTGGGATCACACACTGATTTATTTGGGTAATCTCTGGCAAAAAAAGCGATTTTATGCCATTATCACAGAACGGCATGATCCCAAGTCAACAAGGCAAATAAAATGACCACACCGCATGAACGACAGTTAAAATGGCAGGCACGGGCTGTGTTTGTTTCTTGTCTTGTGCCCGTCATGAATGAAGAGGCTGCCGTGGCTCATTTTGTGGGGGAACTTGCTCTTTTTTTAAAAGGCTTTACCGATTGCTATGAAATCATTTTAATCGATGATGGCAGCACCGATCGCACGCCGGAGATTATCAAAAATGAGCTGCTCTCTGACAAAGTCAAATGGATCCAATTTTCGCGCAATTTTGGTAAAGAAAATGCTCTGACAGCGGGCCTTCATCATGCGCAGGGTGAAGCTGTTTTAATGATTGATGCCGATTTTCAGCATCCTTTTGAAACCATTCATCGCTTTTTTGAATACTGGATACAAGGCTACGACATGGTCTACGGCGTGCGTAATAATCGCGATGATGAAGGCCCAATCAAGCAGCGTGTGACCCGCTTATTTTACAAACTGATTGGCAAGATGAGCGAGGTGGATATTCCGGCCGATGCGGGGGATTTTCGGTTACTTGGACGCTCGGTGGTGGATGCGCTGAACCAATATGGAGAACAGGCTCGTTTCATGAAAGGCTTGTATGCTTGTGTTGGATTTAAATCAATTGGCGTGCCCTATGATGTCGAAAAACGGACCTTGGGCAAAAGCTCCTTCAAGCTACGGCGCTTATTTTCTCTTGCTTTGACAGGAATTATTTCTTTTTCTGACTTACCCTTGCGAGTGTGGACCCTCATCGGTATTTTAATTTCGGGCATTTCCTTTTTGTATGCCCTATGGATTGTGTTTGTCACGCTGTATTATGGTGTTGATTTACCTGGTTATGCTACGATTGTGGTGTGCATTTTGTTTTTTGGCGGTATCCAACTTTTGTCGATTGGGATTTTGGGCGAATACATTGCACGCATCTTTCACGAAGTAAAGAAACGGCCTTTGTATATTGTGAAGGAGAGCACTGCCGCTTTACCGCCAGGACAAATCACGTTAAAATAGCGCCCTAAAGATTGCATGAAGAGGATTTTTTAAGCATGGCGAACCCTGAATTCAAAAAATACATGTGCCTGCTCTGCGGCTGGATTTACGATGAAGAATTAGGCTGTCCAGAAGAAGGCTTAGCGCCCGGGACGCGCTGGGAAGATGTCCCTGTTAACTGGACTTGCCCAGAATGTGGCGCAGGCAAGTTGGATTTTGAACTTATAGAGATTGATGAGTAGTCCCCATGGAACTAAACGGAATGACTGAAAACTTAAAAGATCTGCGCGTACGCTTAGAAGATCTGCGGAGGTCACTTTGACTTCGAAAATAAACAAGAGCGCCTAACTGAAGTCGAACACGAACTTGCTGAGCCGGACATCTGGAACCAGCAGGATCGGGCTAAAGAACTCAACAAAGAAAAAATCCAATTAGAACGTGTCGTGCAAGTCATCACGCATTTAGCGCAAAAAATCGCAGATCATGAAGCATTGCTCGAATTGCTAGCCGCTGAGCCCGATGACAGTTTGGCTGAAGATTTAAGCCTTGAAATCACCGCCTTGATTAAAGAAATGGAACATTTAGAATTCACTCGCATGTTTCGGGGGGAGATGGATCCTAATGCTGCTTTCTTGGATATTCAATCTGGCTCAGGTGGCACTGAGGCACAAGATTGGGCGGAAATGTTATTACGCATGTATCTGCGCTTCTGTGAAGCTCAGGGCTTTAAAGCGCAACTGATGGAAGTCTCTGGCGGGGATGTGGCAGGCATTAAAGGTGCGACAATTTATGTAGAAGGGCCTTATGCCTATGGCTGGCTGCGCACTGAAACGGGAGTCCATCGCTTGGTACGCAAATCCCCTTTTGATGCTAATAGCAAACGGCATACTTCCTTTGCCTCAGTCTTTGTATCCCCTGAAGTGAACGAAGATATCGAAATCGAAATCAATCCTGCTGACTTGCGTATTGACACCTATCGCGCGAGCGGCGCAGGGGGTCAGCATGTCAACAAGACTGACTCCGCAATCCGCATTACGCATCTTCCCACCAACGTGGTGGTGCAATGTCAAAACGAACGCTCTCAGCATCAAAATCGGGACAAAGCCATGAAAATGCTTAAAGCGAAGCTCTACGAAATGGAAATCCAAAAGCGCAAGGAGAAGGAACAGGCCCTGGAAGACAGCAAAATGGATATCGGATGGGGGAGTCAAATCCGCTCCTATGTCCTTGATCAATCACGTATTAAGGACTTACGCACCAATCTAGAGCGCACGGATACCCAAAAAGTCTTGGACGGGGACTTGGCTTATTTCATTGAAGGCAGCCTGAAAGCAGGCTTATAATACTCTCTGTTAGACTTCATTATTAATTAGAAGCTGTATTCATAAAGAAATAAGGATATACTAAGGCTTTTGAGAATCAAGGAGCCGAAATGTATCCAACAGACGTAAGTGAAGAGAAATGGAGCCT
>JAJZUD010000042.1 GCA_021848625.1 Pseudomonadota bacterium | reverse complement strand
AAGGCTCAGAAAATCACAGTCTGAGCGATAAAATCAAAAATAAATGCAAAAATTGCGCCGCCGCTTCGCGGCTATGCTTGCTTTTTTAGGCCGCTAATCCAAAAACTCGAATTTTTAGAGGTGCCCTTAACTATAAATGTGTTTGCAGGACTATGGCGTTGCGTAAAAGCAATTGTCAATGTGGTTTCTGGACGTTCAGATACTCGAGTTGCTTTAGATCATGCGCTAACGCTTCCATTTCATAAGGTGTCAATGTCAGGGCGGCAATCCTTGCCTGAGCCTGTTCGAGAAAATAGAGCAGGCTTTTAGCCTTAGATCAAATGGTCACCTTGCCTCGTTGTGTACGTGAAACCATACTGTTCAGCGTTTTTGAGTATTTTTTTAACATCAAATTTTGCCAGTTGCTGTTTGACATTAGCTCGGACCCAGTCGGCGTCTTCAGCAACCCAAAACGAGTACATTATATTGATTCCAAGATACGAAATTTTCAAATAGCAAATCCCACACTGCCCACTACAATCGCTTTATTTTATTAAAATATATGATATAATTCATAAAAATAATTAAGAAGTAAAAAATGCGAAAAATTATTCTGGCGACAACTCTCGCTTTGGGCAGCATAAATCACGGTTTTGCTAATATTGCGCAAATAGGTTTAGCGCGCTGGTGCGCTGTGGATGCGAATGATCAAGTTGCCTCCGGCTGTACCGCACCTCACTTCACTGACGCAAATGCCTCTTTCTTTCAGCAAGAATATAGCCTCCCACAGTACCCCTTAGCGACGAACAATACCCCATTGGAAGTCGTTCCCTACGTCGGCAGCTCAACTGGTAATACTGTCGCCAATATGGTTCCCTCTGCCTTTGCCAAAGCAGCAAATTTGACTTTTGCGCCCGTGATCATCGATTGGCAATATATTTTCAAAACCGTTTATTTTGGAGGCTCAGAAAGTGAGGGGCAAATTCAATTGCCTCCTCCCAACTTTTTGCGTACCGCACATCGCAACAATGCCCAAGTTTTGGGGACTATTTTTTTTGCACCTCCCTATTATGGAGGGAATCTCGAACAGGCGCAATTAGGCAATTTTCTGAATACCGCTGCACCTTTATTGCTGCAAATTGCCAGCACTTATGGCGTCGATGGTTTTTTCTTCAATGAAGAAGACGAATACCCCAGCCAATCAAGCGTCAATAATGCCATTAACTTGATGCAAACCTACCGTACGGAAACAGCTGCTGCAAGCATTCACTCTGATTTTGAATGGTATTACGTCCAGGTTGCGCAAAACAATTCCACACAAACCCTTGAAAACAATAATCAACAGGTGGCCTCTAGCACTTTTATTGATTATTTTTTAGATGATGCCATTCCACGCGAAGTCCCCGCAAACTACCCCAAACCTGCGGTGGAATATGGCTTTGATGTAGGGACACAGTATGCTGACTTGACTAATGACCTGCACCAGGCACAACAAGAGCAAATTTCTTTTGGTGCCTTTAGTTTTACAAATGCTTTAACCGCCATCACCAATGGCAGTGGGACTGAGGGCAACAATTTTGGCATGGAAAATCAATTCTGGGAAACCGCTGCAGCATCAGGCTATACTAGCGAAAACACCCCACTTTATCCCGCCAATTTTAGTACCGCTTTTAATCTGGGGGAAGGTTTTCAAGATTATTTTATCAATGGCCTGGCACAGAGCTTTGGCCCTTGGTCAGACATTGGGGTACAAGATTACCTACCCTTGATCAATAATACTGCTGATTTTGCCAGTAGCTGGAATTTTAAAAATGCCTGGGATGGTGGATCTAGCCTAACCATTGCAGTCAAAGGCCCCAGCACAGATTCTTTATTGCTTTATCAAGGCTTAAATACACCCCTAACCAACCAGAGTGTTTTATCTGTGATATATCAGCCCATCAGTAGTCAAAGTGATTATCAGCTCTGCCTGACCACAACAACAGGGGCAAGCCAATGTTTCGCCTTAGATGATAATCCTACCCGAGTGATCAATAATTGGGATCAAAAAACTTGGACTTTAAGCAGCCTGACCGGCACAGTCACATCGATTCACATCAAAAACACAGGCACTAGCGCTGAGAATATTAATCTGGGCGCAATTTATCTTGGTGATCCATCAGAGTTGACTAGTGCCCCATCTGCCCCCACTGCAATCACGGCCCAAGCACCCATTGCCGATGCCAGCACTGCAGGATACTATCATCATCTTTTAAGCTGGAATCCAGTGAGCGTTAACCAAGATAACAATGTGCATTATCGCCTGTTTACTACAGCTGGAAATTTTCTAGGTGACACAACGCAACCCACCTTTGATGTGGTCAATCAAACAGCGCAAAATACCACAGTTTGTGTTAAAACAATCAATGGCGCAGGGCTGGCATCAAACTGTGGGTTTTAGATCCCAGAGTTTTTCAAGCTCATAGTAACTGCGAATTTGCGGCTGCATGAGATGCACAATAACGGTACCTAAATCCACTAGGACCCATTCGTTATGCTCCGTCCCTTCCATGCCCAAAATCTCCACGCCCGCCTTTTTCGCCTCATCGTGAACATAATTGGAAAGCGCGCGAATTTGCTGGTTAGAATGACCGGTCGCAATAATCATATAATCCGCAACGGTTGTGAGATCATGCACATGTAAGCTCACGATATCCTCAGCTTTTTTATCTTCCAGAAGGAGGATGAGTTTGTCTACAAATTGTTGGGTGTTCATTGTGGGGCTCCAAAGGCTAAAAATAAAGCCTGAATTAAATGACGAAGGGTTCCCGCCATAATGGTAAAATCAGCATCAAAACGAGCAGCTGTAGTCTCTGCCACCACATCCTTGCTTTGATCCTGGACTAATTCCAAAAACTTGATTGATTTGACTGAAAAATCTTCTTTTAAGCTAAAACTCACTTGCTCAGACCAGCTCAAGCTCAATTCGGCCACCATCCGTCCTTCATGAATCAAATTTTGAATATCTTCTGCAAAAAGATTTTGCCGCTGGCAACGAATACTGCCTTTCTCTTTCGGATCACTTAAAATACATTGATCATTCACTGTAAAATCAGCTGGATATTCGTTAGTTTTAAGCCAATGCGTCAACAAAGTGGTCACACTCTGGACTTTCGGTACTTCAATTTTTAAACTCCCCAAGGCACTTCGCAAGGCAAGGGTAAACTCCTCTGCTTTCGCATGATTTGAGGCATTCACTACCAAAGTCCCACTCAGCGTATCCACATAGGCATAGGTTTTGCTGATTTTTGAAAAAGCCCGCATCACTAGTTGATGCAGAATATCTTCTTTAAGATTTTCCTTTTCACGTTTCCGTACTTTACGGCCTTGAGCGGCTTCGATCTCAGCAATTTTCTCCCCTAGCATTTGCGCCACTACAGTACTTGGGATGATTTTATCTTCCCGCTGAAGACAAAATAGAAGAAAGCCATTGGCAGCATAGGCCAGAGGACCCTCTTTATCACCATTGGGGGGGATAAATCCTTGTGTACTCGCATCAACAGAGCGACAAGGCATGAAGCGATGCGCTTGTAGCTGCTCAGCGATTTCCTCGGCATTCATACTGATATTTTCTAAAAACTTAAAAATCTGCAAACTCTTAAACCACATTTCCTTCCCTTACTGATGCGACAAGATCTTTGACAAAGTCAGCAAGCTGTTCTGCCAATGCTTCAATTTCCGCTGCATTTTCCCCTTCCACCATAACGCGCACCAAAGGCTCAGTGCCCGAAGGACGTACCAATACACGGCCACGTTCGCCCAGTTGCGCTTCAATTTGTGTTACTTGTGCATTGATCTTCTGACGCTGCGCCTCTGTTAAAGGCGCAGGCAAATTGACATTAATCATTTTTTGGGGAAAGAGCGTCAACCCGACCAATAATTCTGGAAGCTTCAGGCCTGTTTCTTGCATGGTCATCAAGACTTGCAAAGCCGCCACAATGCCATCCCCCGTAGTGGTCGAATTCAGCCAAATAATATGCCCAGAGGCCTCTCCTCCTAAATGCCAATGTTTTTCCCGCAGCATTTCCATGACATAGCGATCCCCAACTTTAGAACGTGCAAATTGGATGCCTGCCCTTTTCAAGGCTAATTCCAGCCCCAGATTGCTCATCTGCGTACCCACTACGCCACCGCCATTGAGCAGACCCTTTTTCTGACCCATCATCGCTAACACATAGAGTACTTGATCACCATCAATGACCTGGCCAAGATGATCGACCATGATCACGCGATCCCCATCGCCATCCAGAGCCACACCGATATCCGCTTCAAAACCTAGCACCGCTTCCTGTAAACTTTCAGGATGCGTAGATCCACATTCCAAATTGATGTTGAGGCCATCTGGCCGGCTATGAATCGCAATTACTTCAGCCCCAAGCTCGCGAAATACATCAGGAGCAATGTGATAGGTTGCCCCATTGGCACAATCAATGACAATTTTTAAATGACTCAGGCGCTGAAACGAGGGCAGGCTTGCTTTGCAAAATTCAATGTACCGCCCTGCCGCATCATCCAAGCGTTTTACGCTACCAATCAAATGAGGCGCGACGACTTCCATTTCACTATTCAAATAATTCTCAATGGCCATTTCGGTTTGATCATCTAATTTAGAGCCATCGCGCGAGAAAAATTTAATGCCATTATCGTGATGCGGATTATGAGAGGCACTAATCACCACACCTAAATCCGCCATCAGCGTCCGCGTCAAATAAGCCACACCAGGAGTCGGCATCGGGCCTAGCAAATAGACATCCATCCCCGCTGCGGTCAGCCCCGCCTCCAGGGCAGATTCAAACATATAGCCCGACCGGCGCGTGTCCTTGCCAATCAACACTTTCGCCCCTGGATGCGCTAAGGCTTTACCCACAGCCCAGCCTAATTTAAGCGCAAAATCAGGCGTGATGGGGTATTTTCCTACAAAGCCCCGAATTCCGTCCGTTCCAAAGTATTGGCGCTTTTCAGCCATAACTTGCTCTCATTTTTTAAGTCTGACAATGATATTGAAAATAGAGACAATAGGCAAGTTCACGCCAACTCCAGTATAAAAGCAGTATAATTGGAACTGCAAATGTGAATTATACTGGATTAAAGTGTTTAAAATTTTTTTTTACAAAATTACCCCCGAGGTAAAGCGAGCTTATCTGATCGCTAATGTTTCCCATGTATACCCCATGAACTTGAGAATTAGGCTTTCTGAGAGAAGCCAATAATCTCAAAATTCTCGGTCAGCAAAGAGGCAAGCTCGTTTTTAAAGGACAAAATGTTCTCAAAAAAATGGACGGCTGCTTTTTTCATATGGTCAAACTTTTCGTAATACTGATTGTACAAGACGCGTCGATTGAAGAACTTCCATAAACGCTCGATTAGATTGAGGTTTGGACTGTATGGAGGCAAGTAAAGCGGCTTTATTCTTGATGTTTCGAGATATTCTCGCACTTTCTTGGCATGATTATATTTGGCATTGTCCAAAATCACGTATATGCTCTTGGACAAAGGATTGGCGGCCTCTAAAGACTGAAACAACCGTATCGCTGAGTCTGCATTAACCGTGGGTTCAAAATGGTATCTAAAATCCCAATTAGCAAGGTTGATCGCACCATTGATATTCAGCCTTTCTCGCCCTGAATTGGCCTTCAATTCATAACGCACATCTTTCTTTACCCAGCCGTATGCCGGCATGGTGTTATGCGTTGGATGAGCGGCATCACTAAAATAAATCACATCATTGGCACCAAGGCTTTCAGTAATAAGATGATAATCATCCAAGAACTCCAATTGCTTTTCAGCATTTGCTTTGCCTGGAACCAGCTTTGGCTTTTTATAGGTATATCCAATCCGCTTGAGCAATTTCCCCATTCCTCGTGGGGTATAGTCAACATCAAATGACTCTTTAACAAAATTAATCGGCTCAACAGTCGATAGGCAGATCTGCTTATCCATAAAGGCTTTCAGCTCCTCTATTTGAGTCGCTGACAAATGACATTCGCTGCCACTATGCTTATCTTGTGATAATCCAATCACTCCAAATGCCTTGTACCGATTAAAGTAGCCGCGAATCGTCTCTTCATCCAGCAATAGGGCTTGTGATACCTGAACTGCTGTCCAGCCACTCCCCAGCAAAATAACTGCATTTATTCGATAGGCAAGGCGCACGTCATGCGCTCGCTTTGCTGCACTGTGCGCAAAACGTAGTTCCTTCAATTCACTTGGTGTTAATACATGCTTTTTCATATCCTGCAAAGGATAACGCATTTTCTTGATTTTGCAATACCCTGATCACCTAAATTTCAAGTTCACGGGGTATATTTGCGATGATAGAGCAGATTACTGCCTTGCCTTGGCATGCTTTGAGTGAGATTCCGAGCGCGTAGGGGATTGAAATCAATAAAACTCTCCGTTTTGCCAAGGTGTGCGGCGAAAGCGCTTATATGACCATTCGTACTGTTCTGGGCAAGTGGCAATCAGCTTGGCGATGTCCTCATTTAAAGCCGTTGCAGCGATTTTTAAGTCTGGGCTTGCCAGAAGCGCACTGGCTTTGACAAAATGTAGCTGGAACCCTTCTCCTTTTGGCAAACGCTCTGTAAACGCAAAATACAGGGGCGCTTGGCTTTTTGACGCCAATTTGGCAATCAAGGTCGTCGTATTCGTCGGGATTCCAAAAAAGGGGACAATCTCCCCTCCATTTTTACCAGGATCATGATCCGGCAATACGCCGACACAACATCCCCGCTTCAACGCGCCAAATAGACCTTTTATGCCTGCTAGCGTGGCGGGATACATCTCAGTTCCGTAACGTTCCCGCGCCTGATGGAGGAGCGTCTCCTGATATGCCTTCTTGAAAGGTTTATACAATGCCGCTGAGGGATAATGCATTCCCATGTAGCAATTCACCATTTCCCAAGCCCCTAGATGAGGTGCTAAGATGATGATGCCCTGACCTTTTTCAAAATCCTGCTTCAAGGCTTCTTCACCAAAACGCTGTTTCAAAGCAGTATCGCGGTTCTGCCCAAACCAAAAATAAGGCATTTCCAACATGCGCCAGATGGTTTGATGCTCGACTTTTTGCGCTAATTTTTCCAATGCTTGTGGCGACAAATTGGGCCAACAGCGGCTTAAATTGGTGCGAATTGTGCGCTTAAATTTAAAGTTAAATGGCCTAAATATCCAATATAAAAGCCGGCTTAGGCGATAAATATTTTTTAAAGATAAACGACCCGCCCATTTTAAGGCCGCTATTTGAAAGCGCTCGCCCCATTTCATCGCTCTACGCCCTCCCAAGCTGCAACGTCCATCAGCACTGCCTCAGTTTGGTCGTCAAAATAAAGTTTAATTTGAGTATTGGAAACAGGCTCAATTCCAGTGAGTTGCTTTGCAAGTGGGTTTAACTCTTGGACTGTCCATTCTCGCAATGCGCCATTGGCCAAGCAAAGCTGTAAGCGTTGGCCTTTTTGAAAAAAACGCAAATCCTTGAGCTCCATTCTGCCTCCTACAATCCACAACCATAAGGGGAACCACAGCCCATATCAAAAATAAAGGCCTTATCCTGAGTATTCTTTTGCAAAAAAGCATCCCCTAAGTCTTGCTCCAAGGCATACAGACGGGCTTGCACTAGCGGACTTGCACGTTGCAATTCTGCGATGGAGCTATTCACACAAGGATCACATTCTAAGCTACGGTGAGGCAACCAAGCCAATCCCGTCGTGGCCACTTTCCGCAGAATACCCTCTTCTTCTTCCAAATAGAGTGGATGCCAAATCAATCGACCCGCAAATGCTTCATCATTGTACACATACTCAGGCAAATCAGCCCATTTGGGTGAATGACTACGTCGACGCGCAAGGAGAATGGTGGCTTTTTTTAAAGGGTCGCTTTGATCCAACCAACGCCGCACACTGTCTCCTTTTAAGTAGACTGCGCACCATTGGAATTTCGGCGTAGGAAACTCCCCCTGAGCCCGCACCAAATTTGCAAAATCAGGCTCAGCGCGCAAACGGACGACTTCCAAGCCGCATCTCCGTGCATAGGCTTCGGCCTCTCGAACTCGATGGCCCCAATCAGGATGCGCAAAACCCGTATCAACAGACACCACCACCGTTTTCGGCCATTTCTGTTCCACTGCATGGGCCATCAAGGCGAGTGAATCATTGCCAAAATTAGCGATTATCACGTGCAAAATTAAGCAGCCACTGTACTACGCAACATCCATGCTGTTTTTTCGTGAACATCCATGCGCTCTGCAAGTAAATTGAGGCTCACCTCGTCATGCGCTTCATTCACAAGAGGAATTAACTCTCGAGCAGTACGAATCACTGTTTCATGACCTTGAACCAAAGACTCGATCATTTTCTCCCAGCTTGGCACGTGGGTTTCTTCTTTAATGGAAGTCAGTTTACTAAATGCGCCATAACTGCCTGGCGCTTCATGCCCCAAAGCACGAATACGCTCTGCAATGGTGTCCACCGCCAAAGCAAGCTCCAAATACTGCGCTTCAAATTGCTCATGTAAGCTTTTAAAGTGAGGCCCCACCACATTCCAATGAAAATAATGCGTTTTGAGATACAGCGTATAACTGTCAGCAAGAAGGCGCGACAAGCCCTTCGCCAAAGCTTCACGTTGAGAAGCAGAGAGTCCAATATTCATGTTTTGCATCATGTTTTCCTCGTTGATTTTACACTTTCATCGTATGCAGAATCGGCCAAAATTGCAAGATGAGCACCCTGCTCTCTTCACTCACTTAAAGGCGTACTGACATAGACTAATCGCACAGACCGCTGCAGTCTCTGCTCGCAAAACATTGGCATGGATACAGATAGGCTGAGCACCTGCTGCAAGGGCCTGCAGAAGCTCGGATGCTGTCCATCCGCCTTCTGGGCCAATCAAGAGACTACTCGCTGCAGGTGGAGCGTAGGCTTCAAAGCTGTGTGTACTTTGTGGATCCAAAATAAAATGTGCATTTTGCAAGCTATGCTGTTGCAAATAATCTACAAACAAAATAGGGGGGTTTAACACTGGCAAAAAATTCAATCCTGATTGCTCGCAGGCACTGACCAGCACCTCCTGCCAATGGGCTTGTTTTTTCTGCCCTTGCTCTCCTTTCAGACGTCCTTGAGTGCGTTCACAAATCAAAGGAGTAATGCTTTTTACGCCCAATTCCGTGGCTTTTTGCAAAATCCAATCCATGGTTTCATGCCGCGTTAAGGCTTGAAGCAAATGCACCGGATGGGTCTCTGGAGCCGGAACGCTCACAATGGGCTCTCGTTCAAGCGCAACCCTTTTTTTACTGATCTCCAATAATTTTGCTTGCGCGGTCTGGCCCTTGCCATCAAATAGCTCCACCTCTTCACCCTGCAAAAGACGCAAGACACGCAGGTGCTGTGCTTGTTTAGCGGGTAAATCAATGCAAGACGCACTCTGTTTGAGCTCAGGATAATAAATACGTGGAGGCATAGGCGAGTGGATCCCTCTTGAATTCTGTGGTATTCTTGCCGCATCTTTTAGTTTAAGAGAGTGCGTGTGATCAATCAAGACTTATTTGCCGACCAGTCTCGGATCCTTTTCGCTTTGGAAGCGGTGAAGCAAGGCCGCCCAGTGATTCTCATGGATGACCTGGGCCGTGAAAATGAAGCGGATTTGGTGATTGCTGCAGAAAAGCTCACGCCAGAAAGTATGGCTTTGCTCATCCGTGAATGCAGTGGGATTGTTTGCCTTTGCTTGCCTGAATCACATTTGCAAAAATTGGATTTACCGCAAATGGTGAAGCATAACGAGAGCCGCTTTGGCACGGCCTTTACGGTTTCAATTGAAGCACGCCATGGAGTTTCTACAGGTGTGTCTGCGCAAGACCGAATTACAACAATTCGTGCTGCGATTGCCGATAACGCTCAACCTGCCGATTTAGTGCGCCCAGGGCATGTTTTCCCGCTGCGTGCTCATGAAAATGGGGTCCTAGCAAGACGGGGTCATACCGAAGGGGCCGTTGATTTAGCACGTCTGGCAGGCCTCAAAGCTGCCGGCGTCCTCTGCGAACTTATGAACCCCGATGGCACCATGATGCGGGGAGAGGCCGTGCAAGCCTTTTCCAGGCTACACGACTTTCCTATACTGACCATTCAAGATATTGTCCAGTATCGAGAACAGCTTTAGCTTCATCACTTCGCCGCACGTTTGAGGGCATCCGCTTTATCCGTACGCTCCCAAGTGAAGTCCACATCCGTCCGGCCAAAATGACCATAGCTTGCTGTTTTTTGGTAGATCGGCCGCAATAGATTCAATTGCTTGATGATTCCACTGGGACGCAAGTCAAAATGCTCTAAAACCAACTGTGCGATCTTCTCTTCAGCAATTTTATGCGTACCGAAGGTTTCAACGTAGACGGAAGTCGGTTTGGCCACCCCAATGGCGTAGGAAATCTGAATTTCACAACGATCGGCCAAGCCGGCTGCGACAATATTTTTTGCCACATAACGCCCCATGTAGGCCGCGGAACGGTCGACTTTAGAAGGATCCTTACCTGAAAACGCCCCACCCCCATGACGCGCAGAGCCGCCATAACTGTCCACAATAATTTTGCGGCCTGTGACCCCACAATCGCCTTGTGGTCCGCCGATGACAAAGCGCCCAGTTGGATTAATAAAAAATTTGGTTTCTTTCTTGAGGTATGCAGCAGGAATCGTTGGTTTGATGATCTCCTCGATGACGGCTTCAGTCAGCTCTTTTTGAGCAATTTCCGGCGCATGCTGGGTTGAAATGACAATCGTATCAATCCATTCTGGACGATTGTTTTCATATACAAAAGTAACCTGGCTTTTTGCATCCGGACGCAACCAGGGCAGCACTTTTGATTTACGCAATTCAGCCTGACGCTTCATCAAACGATGTGCATAGGTAATGGGAGCGGGCATCAACACATCAGTCTCATTGCTAGCATAACCAAACATTAGCCCCTGATCCCCTGCGCCTTGATCCTCATCAATACGATCAACACCCTGAGCAATATCACGAGATTGCTTGCCAATAGCACTCAAAACAGAGCAAGAATGTCCATCAAAACCAAGCTCAGAATGGTCATAGCCAATATCAATAATGACTTTACGAATCAACTCTTCCAAATCCACCCAGGCATTGGTTGTCACCTCTCCCGCAACCAGCGCCATCCCTGTTTTGACCAAAGTTTCACAGGCAACACGTGCTTGTGGATCCTGCGCCAGAATCGCATCAAGAACAGCATCAGAAATTTGATCCGCCACTTTATCAGGATGCCCCTCTGAGACAGATTCAGAGGTAAAAAGATAAGAACTACTCATGTCGTTTCCTTACAGGTTAATGCAGCCAAAAAAAGTTATTTTAGCCATTTTTTTTCAGTACGCCAAATAGATTTTTCGAATCTTGTATATGCTCTGGAACCAAATCTACTTCCAAGCCTAATTGCAAGCGCTCTACCAGGCTATATACATAACGTAAAATGCTATAATCTTCAAGGGCAAATCCTACTGCATCAAACAGAGTGATTTCTTGCTCACGTGTTCGGCAGGGCTTTTTCCCTGTGCACAGCTCCCACAACTCCGCATAGACATATTTTTGCGCCTCGTCCCCTAGATTTTGAATCTCACCCTCATGATGCGTCTGGGGGAAATACTCCACCACAATGGTTGCAGATTTTAAAATTTCGGGGTCCAACTCCGTTTTGCCAGGAGAATCACCCCCCACCCCTGAAATATGCTGTCCGGGTTGAATCCAATCTGCTTTTAAGACATGTTGTTTGCCTCGCGCAGCCGTCGCTGTGATGATGATATCGACATCGGCAATCGCTGCACGAGTGTGCACAGCAGGGATCAGCTTAAAGGATTCTCCCTCTAAATGCCGGGCAAAACGCTCCATGGCCAAGGGGTCCAAATCAAAATAATGGACTTCTTCCAAATTAAACAGCGCATGATGGGCCAAAACTTGAAATTCACTTTGGGCGCCGCAACCAATGATTGCCAGCTTTTTACTTTTTTTACGAGCCATCAGTTGCGAACCCAACGCGGAAACTGCAGCCGTACGCAAAGCGGTCAGCAAGGTCATCTCCGACACCAATAAAGGATGCCCTGTTTCAACATCAGCAAGCATGCCCACCGCGACAATATTGAGCAACTGCTTAGCCGGATTTTCAGGATGGCCATTTACATATTTAAAACTAAACAATTTGGAACCACAAATAGGCATTAGTTCCATCACGCCGTTTTTCACATAAGCAGCATAACGAGCTGATTTTTGGAAATGATCCCAATGGCTAAAATCTTCTAAGAGAATTTCGACTAATTCCCGAAAGAACGTTTTAATATCCCACTGTGCGAATAAATTTTGAACATCCTGAATGCGAACAAGTTTCACGTATGACTCCATACAAATAATAAACAAAGCGTCATTCTACTCTGTCTCTGCCTGACTCGCAACCAGGGTTTTAATTACTTCGTGGCAAGGTAAATGTCGATACAAAATGGCGTAGACTTGTTCACTAATCGGCATGCGGACTCGATGTTTTTGCGCCAATTCAAACACCAATTTGGTGGTGTGAATACTCTCAATCACTTGACCAATTTGACGACAGGCCTCATCGCGATGCAGCCCTTGCCCTAGAAGCAATCCAAAGCGCAAATTACGTGATTGCACATCTGAGCAAGTCAGGATTAAATCCCCCAAGCCTGAAAGCCCGGTTAGCGTTTCCCGCTCTGCGCCCAATGCCTCACCCAGTCGCATCATTTCAGCCAGGCCTCGCGTCATTAAGGCTGCTTTTGTATTAGTCCGAAAGCCGAGACCCTCTGCAATACCCACAGCGAGCGCAATGACGTTTTTAATGGCCCCACCCAATTCAGCCCCAGGGAGGTCTTCACCCAAGTACACACGAAAATGGGGACTCTGGAAAGCACTCCGAATCAGCTTGCCATATTCAAAATCGTTATGCGCCACAATCACCGCCGTCGGTAACGCCTCTGCCACCTCTTTAGCAAAACTGGGGCCCGTCAATAAGGCCATAGGCCGCTGACCTGCTTTTTCAATCACCACTTCATGTAGAAACCGCGCAGAATGATCCAATCCTTTTGTGGCCCAGCTTACCCCTTGGTGTGGGCGCAAGAGCGGGGAAATCGTATCCATGACCGCAGCGAAGGCATGACTGGGGACTGCAATCAGCACTTCTTGACTCTGAAACAAGGCGTCTTCCAAGTGCATGCTCAAATGGAGCGTGTCTGGAAACATGGCGCCTGGCAAATAACGTTGGTTTTCACGCTGCAAAGCCATGGCCTTGAGGTGATCGAGCTCTTTTGCCCACAGGTGTACATGATGGCCATTTCGCGCGAGCACTAACGAAAGAGCCGTCCCCCAAGACCCCGCACCAATGACTGCAACATCCATTTTACCCTCTTAGTTAAGAGATTACTGAATAGTCGACCCTTGTTGTTCAGCCAGGGTTTGTTGGTATAGCGCTTCAAAATTAACTGCCGCCAAATTCAGTTGCGGAAATCCAGCACGTACCACCATATCGCCCACTGCTTCACGTACAAAAGGATAGAGTAAATTAGGGCAAAAGGTTGCCATGGCGTGTTGTAGGGGCTGCCCTTGTAAATTTTCAATTTTAAACAATCCAGCCTGAATAATCTCAACGGTAAATGCCACTTGATCTTTGCAGGTATTAGTGCATTTTAAACGCAAAGCGACTTCGTAGTGATGGGGCTCAGCAAGCGCTTTGGCTTGGGTATTAATCTCAAAGTTGAGCTCAGGCTGCCATTCCAATTGAAAAGCTTTGGCCCCCGCAGGAATCTGCATAGATACATCTTTCACATATAAGCGCATCAATTCAATACGGGCATCGGGCGCTGTATTTTCGGTTTCATTTTCCGCTTGGGTGTCTTCGGTTATCTGGGTCATTATTTTGTCCTTAAGAGTGAAGTAAAGAATCAAGTTTATGGTCTTGTTCAAGGGCATATAAATCGTCACAGCCCCCAACATGTTGATCGTTGATAAAAATTTGTGGCACAGAGCGACGCCCTCCTGCTCTTTCCATCATCGCTGCGCGCAGTGCATCATCTTGATCCACGTGAATTTCAGTGTATTCCACCCCTTTACGTTTGAGGAGATCCTTCGCCCGCACACAATAAGGGCAGACTTGGGTGGTGTAAATTTCAATTTTAGCCATGACTGTTTACTCCGATTTTGAGTGATTAAGCGGCAGGTTTTCTTTGCGCCATGCAGCCATTCCCCCTGCTAAAATGGCGACATCAGTATAACCTGATTTTTTGAGGCCGAGCGCAGCACTGACCGCAGCATGTTCATGTTCAGCGACTAGCAGCACGGGCAATTCCGTCTTTTTGATCCAGGCTGAGGCGTTTTTCACCAGATCGCCTGATTTAATTTGCTTGGAGTTTTTGATATGCCCTGCGGCGAAGGCGGTGGGATCGCGGAGGTCAAAAATATGGGATCGCTTTTTATTCATAAAGCGCACGGCCTCGTGTGTTGACAGCTTTAGCACGCCGCCGCTATGACTTAAAAATTCTACGATGATAATGGCCACCAGCAAGGCCACGGCAATGCTACAAAGTGGGCTATTGTTTTGCAAAAATTGGTTCAGCGTCATGGCAGCGCGGGGGACGATTTTAAGTGGAGGCTAGTATAACCCTTTCTTGATTGTCTCTGCAAGTTGGGGGATAATGGCCGACAAGACCCACACATTTCAATTCTTTATACTTATGTTTCAACAGTTATCCGATCGCATCACGACCGCACTCAAGCATGTGCGCGGGCAGGGCAAAATCAGCGAAGACAATATCAAAAAGACCCTCAAAGAAGTACGCCAAGCTTTACTAGAGGCGGATGTTGCCTTGGATGTGGCAACGGATTTTCTCGCTCGAGTCAAACGTTGTGCCTTAGGACGCGAAGTGTCTAAAAGTTTAAATCCAGGCCAGGCTTTTATCAAAGTCGTCAAGCGTGAACTGACTGAATTAATGGGTGAAAATCAAGCCGAGTTAAACCTCCAAACCCAACCTCCAGCTGTGATCCTGATGGCTGGATTGCAAGGTTCAGGTAAAACCACCAGCTCAGCCAAACTTGCCCGTTACATTCGTGATCAGCGACATAAAAAAGTCCTGTTAGTCAGCACCGATATTTATCGCCCTGCTGCGATGGAGCAATTGCAAATTTTAGCTGATCAATTGGGAGTGGATTGCTATCCTGCCCATGCCACACAAAAGCCCGCCAAAATTGCTGAGGAAGCGCTAAAGGAAGCCAAACGCAAGCTCTATGATGTTTTGATTGTGGATACCGCCGGTCGCCTCCATGTCGATGAAGACATGATGTCTGAAGTCAAAACTTTGAAGCAAATTCTCATGCCGATTGAAACTTTTTTTGTGGTTGATAGCATGACGGGGCAAGATGCTGCCAATACAGCCAAAGTCTTTCATGATGCCCTACATTTAACCGGCGTGATTTTGACCAAACTCGATGGCGATGCTCGCGGTGGAGCAGCCCTGTCCATCCGCGCCATTACCGGCCAACCGATTAAATTTCTTGGGGTAGGCGAAAAGGTGGAAGCGCTGGAAGTCTTTCACCCCGAGCGGATGGCTTCGCGTATTTTAGGCATGGGCGATATGCTTGGGCTGATCGAAGGCCTGGAGCAAAAGGTTGATCGAGCTAAAGCTGAAGCCATGACCAAAAAAATTCTGCAAGGCAAAGGCTTTACCTTAGATGATTTTGCGGAGCAACTGAATCAAATGGTGAATATGGGCGGAATGGGGGCGCTCCTCGATAAAATGCCGGGTATGGGCCATTTAAGCGAAAAAGTCAAAAGCAAAGTCGATGACAAGCAAATCAAACGCATGATGGCGATTATCCAATCGATGACCCGCAAGGAACGCCGCAATCCAGACCTCATCAAAAATTCGCATAAACGTCGAATTGCCGCAGGTTGTGGCCAACAAATTCCTGAAGTCAATCGTTTGCTCAAGCAACATGAGCAGATGGCTAAAATGATGAAAAAAATGGGTAAAGGCGGCGGCATGATGAAAATGATGCAAGGTTTAGGCAGCATGATGCCTGGTGGGTTTAAAGGGATGGTTTAAGATAAAACAAGATGGTATGGACTCACTCACCTAAACGGCATCAATGTGCCAAAATGAGAACGGCGTCAAAGCGCCAAGGTAGTTTCATTTAATTAAGGAGCGAGT
>JAJZUD010000109.1 GCA_021848625.1 Pseudomonadota bacterium | reverse complement strand
CCACCTGGGTCTGATAGGTTTTAAATTCAGGCTGGAGCGCTTCTAAAAAACACAAGGCCTTGGCTGCAATCACATGCATCAAAGGCCCGCCTTGCGTGCCAGGAAAAACCAAGCTATTGAATTTTTTCTGTAAATCGCCATTTTCTCGCGATAAAATCAAGCCCCCTCTTGGACCACGCAGCGTCTTATGGGTGGTGCTGGTCACCACATCCGCAAAAGGGACAGGATTGGGATAAATGCCCGCTGCAACCAAGCCAGCGACATGCGCCATATCAACAAGCAAATAAGCCCCAACTTCATCCGCAATCTCCCGAAAAATCGACCAATCCATCAGACGTGAATAAGCAGAAAACCCACCGATAATCAATTTAGGCCGATGCTTTTTTGCCAAATCACGCAATTGATCATAATCAAGCAATCCCGTCTCAGGATGAATGCCATAAGCAACAGCATTAAATAATTTGCCCGAAAAATTCACCTTAGCCCCATGCGTCAAATGCCCACCTTGATCTAAAGAGAGGCCAAGTAGCGTATCCCCTGGATTTAAGAGCGCCAACATTGCCGCGGCATTGGCCTGCGAGCCAGAATGGGGTTGCACATTGGCATAGGCTGCACCAAATAAGGTTTTGACCCGTTCGATCGCCAAGTTTTCAACGATATCTACATATTCACACCCGCCGTAATAGCGTTTTCCGGGATAACCTTCGGCATATTTATTGGTGAGTACGGAGCCTTGTAACTGCATAATTTCCTTGGAAACATAGTTTTCTGAAGCAATTAATTCCAAGTGCGTCTCTTGACGCAATGCCTCTTGCTCAACCGCAGCCCATAATTCCCGATCCATGCCATCCCTTTTTTGCTAAAGAACCCTTATTCTATCTCATTTGGCCCGCGAATGAAAAGCCGCACCCTCACTCAAGTAGATTTAGATTTGATATTATGCTATGATGATCTAGATTATCTAGACAAAAAAAGGATTTTTCATGACCTGGGCCCTTGCAGAAGCAAAAAATCGCCTGAGCGAAGTCATTCAACTGGCGGTCTCCTCTGGACCTCAAGAAATCAGCCGCCGCGGTGAAAAAGTGATTGTTTTATCAGAACTGGATTATCGCAAACTAAAAGGACAAAATGCAGACCTTAAACAATTTTTATTACGTCAGACCCCAGCTGATTTATCAGACTTAGATTTACAGCGAGACCCATCCCCTATGCGCAAGGTGGTTCTTACATGAAACTGCTCCTTGATACTTGTGCTTTAGCTGAATTTGCAAAGCCATCCCCTAACCAAAAAGTGCTTGCGTTTATTGAAACCTTCCCCAGCGAATCTTTGTTTTTAAGCGTTATTTCTTTGGGTGAAATTAGCAAGGGCATTCATTTACTTCCGACCGCAAAACGCAAAGCCAGTTTACAACATTGGTTGACACAATTGGAACAAACCTATCAAGATCATATTTTGCCGATTACCCCAGAGGTGAGCCAAATTTGGGGGGAAATCACTGCACAAGCGCAAAAAAAGGGCAGGCTCCTCCCTAGTGCAGACGGATTAATCGCTGCCACCGCAATGGCCCATGGTTTACATGTAGTGACGCGGAATACTAAAGACTTTGAGTGTAGCACAGCACTCCTCATTAATCCTTGGGATGAGTAATACCAGATCCCAAAAAAACCATACCAATAGATGCGAGTTTCGCAGGCAAAGCCAAGTATGTTTGAGCAGCGATTAGTATGGTTTTTGGGGGATCTGGTATAAACTAATTTTGCCCACGATGCTCCATTAAAAATGTTCTCAGCGCGGGAGAAACTTGCTTGAGTGCGTTGGATCCTCTGGTAATTTTTGCAATACTCATATTCAAAACTTGAGCCATTTCCCGCTGAGGCATTTTAGGCACTAACAAGGCATCAACGAGTTGCAAGCGTTTAAAAATCGCCTCTAGCTCCGTAGGCGTAAATAAAAAGGCAAAATACTCCTCAAGCAAACCCTCTTGCAAGGCGCCGGCACAGAGTTTGGCAAAGTCGGTATAGTGATCTGTCATGGCGGATCCTCCTGTTTTGTAATGATAAACCATTACAGAGCAGAGTTCAATAAACCGAGGGCTCCCCTTCTGGCCGTGTTTTAAAGCGCCGATGCATCCAAATATATTGCTCAGGATATTGACGCACATAATCAGCAATCAAGGCATTAATGCGTGTTGCATCTGCCAGTTCATCGCCGCTCGGGAAGTTTGCTAATAGTGGATAAGTATGCACATGACAACCTCCTTCTGGAAGTCGATGCATCATGACTGGCATGACGCGAGCCTGACCTAAATCAGCCAAAACAGAAGTCGCAACAATAGTTGCCGCTTTAGCATGAAAAAATGGCGCAAAGACACTACGCACTCGCCCAAAATCCTGATCGGGTGCGTACCAAAGAATTTTCTTTTGGCGCAAAGCCTTCACCATCCCGCGCATGTTTTCATGGGCCACCAAAAATTGTGCAAAACGCATACGTGAACGCAGCAACAATTTATCAAATAAGGGATTACGGCTTTTTTTGTAAACCAAGCCTCCATTTGGAACACGCCAGCCAAATTGACGGCAAAACAACTCCAGGCAATCCATATGCGCACTTAAAAAAATCACCCCTTGACCGCAGGCCAACGCCGCATCGTAGTTTTCTTTTCCTGACCATTTAAAAGGGATTTGGGCAAAGCGGCGATCACTCATCAACCAAGCGGATACACTTTCAATCGCGGCTCGGCCTAAACTTTTAAAAGACTGGCGACAGAGTGTTTCACGTTCTATAGCCGTTTTTTCAGGGAAACAAAGCGCTAAATTAACTCGCACAATATGACGCCGCTTGGGCATCAGCCAGAAAGTTAAGTAGCCCAAAAATGCCCCTAGCTTCAGTTGTAAGCAATACGGTAGCAAGACTAACAAGTGCCCTAAACCCACCCCTAAATAAAAGCCGATTTTTTTCAGCATGATTTTAAGTCCGTGCGCAGAT
>JAJZUD010000041.1 GCA_021848625.1 Pseudomonadota bacterium | reverse complement strand
AATGGCCCGACAGGAGTCTGTCCGACCTCAGCCAATAACTATGATCAATCGCAATCCCCTGGTTCGGCTGAGACTCCGGTGAATTAGTAGATCAAGATGAAGGCAAAAAGGAGTGTGTTGATGTTGAGGCACTCCTTTTTTATGCGCTAATGATCGGCATCGGTTTGAGTGATATCCATGCCACAAAAAAAGCCCCCAATTTGGGGGCCTTAAAACCAATTTGATTGATGCTAACTTAAGCTGGCAGTTTTAAATTCCAAAACGGCAGATCAAGCCTAGTGTCAAGGCGTTTTGGGTCATCGGTTCAGGGTTGGGATTGCTGACACTGCCCCAATTGTCGCCAAAGGTGCGTTCATATTGCAAAGCCAAGTTGACATGATCATTGAGGAGGTAGCCGACGCCCACTGCAGCAGCGGGGATCCATGCTTTTTCATTGGTGACATTACCCACCGCAAGCAACCCATTGTCCACGCTAAAATCAACGGCTGTGTCTTCGTCAATCGCCCCTGCTTTTAGAAAAAGATTCCAACCGCTTTGATTCAGGTAGGTTCCTGTTGCAAGAAACTGTAAGCCTGAGTTAGCGAGGCTCACTGAGATGCCCGGTAATTCACTGTAGTTATAAGCATTGTTGCCGAAGTTGACATAACTCATTTCGGCTCCAACCAAAAAATTCTGATTGAGCGCGTACTCATAGCCGACCACTGCATTTAAAGTGTAGTTGTTTTGGACATTGCTTGTGGCGCCGCCCATTTGTGCAACAGAAGGGGCCTCTGCAAAAGACCAACCGAAATTGCCTCCTAAGTATAATCCTGATTCTGCGGTGACGGCAAAGGCAGATCCACTGATCCCCAATGCCAAGCTAGCAACAGCCATAGCGATTTTTTTCATGAACACTCCTGCTCGTTAATTTTACCCAGTATAATTACTTATGATATTTTTGCAAGAGGCTCTGCTTAAATCACACTCACGATTTTAATCTGGTTGGTCCCGCCATGGATTCCCACATGATCACCAAAAGTGAGCAGGACCAAGTCCCCTAATTCAACCGCATGACGTTGGCGTAATTCCGCAAGTGCTGCAGTATTCACCTTCGCTGCAGGATATTGTTTGGCATTAAACAAAATCGGTTCCACGCCGCGAAATAGCGTCACACGACCCATAGTGGCAATATTGGGGGTTAGTGCGTAGATGGGGAGATGTGAGCTAATGCGTGACATCCAGAGCACAGAGGCCCCTGATTCAGTCATCGCGGCAATGGCTTTGACATCCAAGTGATTTGCCGCATACATGGCAGCCATCGCGATCGCTTCATCTACACGCTGGAAATGACACTCGACACGATGCTTGGAGACGCGCGTGGAGGGGTCCATTTCCGCCGCACGGCAGATTTTATCCATTTCTTTGATGACTTTGACAGGAAACTTCCCCGAGGCCGTTTCTGCAGAAAGCATCACCGTATCGGTGCCATCCAATACCGCATTAGCCACATCTGACACTTCAGCGCGAGTGGGGGAGGAGTTTTCGATCATGGATTCCATCATTTGGGTAGCCGTAATGACAATTTTATCCAAAGTACGTGCTTGTTGAATCATGCGCTTTTGCACGCCAGGGACAAATTCTTCGCCAATCTCAACCGCTAAATCGCCGCGAGCGACCATAACGCCATCTGCTTCTTGGATAATTTCAATAATATTTTCGACTGCTTCAGTCCGTTCAATTTTGGCAATAATCCCAGCCTGGCTTCCTGCATCTTGCAATAAGCGTCGTGCTTCTTTGATATCCTTTGCGTCTCGTGGAAAGGACACGGCTACATAATCGACCTGTAAATTGCCAAGAAAAAGAATATCCGCTTTGTCTTTGTCTGTAAGCGCAGGGGCCGTCAAGCCACCACCTTTCTTATTGATGCCTTTGTTGTTGGAGAGCGTGCCGCCGTCCACGACTTCAGTTTTGACGCGCACTCCATTGGTTTCTAGGACGCGTAGGACAATTTTTCCATCATCCAGTAATAAAATATCCCCAGGCTTCACATCTTGCGGTAATTCTTTGTAATCAATCCCCACTTGTTGTTCGTCGCCCGCTTCTTTATCTAGATTGGCATCCAGGTAAAAAATAGCGCCTTCAGTTAGGTTGATGCTTTTATTTTTAAAGCGTGAGACACGAATTTTTGGGCCTTGCAGGTCCGCTAAAATACCAATCACTTTGCCTTCTTCGGCCGCTACTTTGCGCACTAATTCGATGCGTTTGGCGTGATCTTCATGGCTGCCATGCGAAAAATTACAGCGTACCGCACTCAAGCCTGCTTGAATCATCTGCCGCAAAACAGTTTCGTTTTCTGAGCTTGGGCCAATAGTGGCTAAAATTTTGGTTCTACGCATGAGAGGCTCCTCGTTTTTCTAAAATGGCAACAGCAGGAAGAGTTTTTCCTTCTAGAAATTCTAGAAAAGCTCCTCCAGCAGTGGAAATATAGGAAATGTCTTGTTCAACGCCAAAGGCTTCAATTGCGGCAACAGTGTCACCACCCCCGGCTAGTGAAAAGGCTTTGCTTTCAGCAATAGCGCGTGCTACGGTGGCTGTGCCTTGGCTGAAAGCTTCAAATTCAAAAACACCGACCGGCCCATTCCAAACAATCGTTTTTGCCTGGTGTAATAAGTCAGCCAATTGAGCTGCAGACTGGGGGCCAATATCTAAAATCATATCCCGTGCTTGTACATCCAAGATGTTTTTGATTTGGGCGGGTGCACTTGCAGAAAATTCCGTTGCAACCACGACATCAATTGGTAAAGGGCAGGATTTGCCCTGTTTTTTCAGTTTGGCTAAAATGTTGCGTGCAGTGGGGATCAAGTCTGGTTCATGTAAAGATGCGCCAATATTAAATCCTTCAGCAGCAAGAAAGGTATTGGCAATGCCTCCACCGACGATCAGTTGATCTACTTTTTCGCTGAGTGCTTCCAGGATGGTGAGCTTGGTTGAGACTTTAGAGCCGCCAACCAAGGCAATCAAGGGGTGAGCAGGCAGAGCAAGCGCTTTACCCAAAGCATTGAGCTCGGCTTGCAGTAATAAGCCAGCGCAGGCAACCGGTGCAAATTCAGCAATGCCGCAGGTTGAAGCTTGAGCCCGATGAGCGGTCGCAAAAGCATCCATGACAAAGATGTCGCAGAGGGCAGCCATTTTTTTGGCCAGCGTGGGGTCATTTTTATTCTCACCCACTAAAAAGCGGACGTTTTCGCAGAGGACTACTTCACCTGGTGCGACTGTGACACCCTCAATCCAATTTTGTAGCAAAGGCACGGGGCGATTCAATAAAGCGCTTAAGCGAGTTGCAACAGGGGCAAGAGAGTCTTCAGTGCTAAATTGCCCTTCAGTGGGGCGGCCTAAGTGGGAAAGCAAAATGACAGCGGCGCCATCCTGCAGCGCTTTCTGGATGGTGGGAAGCGCTGCCTTGATGCGACTGTCACTGGTAATCTGGCCATTTTGAATGGGCACGTTAAAATCTACGCGAACCACTACGCGTTTATTTTTCAGATGCAGGTCAGAGAGGTTTAAGATAGTCATGCCAGGCTCGTTGATCCAATCAAAAGTAGCCTATTGTAAGCGTGGATCCCGATACTGTAAAGGGTTAGAATAACGCACCTACTGAGAAAAGCAGGGGAATGGTTACGCCGCCATTATTCTTTGTGATGCTGGCATCTGAATAATGCATGACTTCAAGACTGGCATAGATTTTTTGTTGAGAGCCAAATGTGAAGCCAAAACCACCACGACTTTGAAATAATACTTGCGAACCCAGTTGTCGATCTCCAAAATTGTCGGCAGAAAGAACCGCGCCTCCAAAACTTCCAACAAGAAAAGGAGTGGCAACAGCATTGTTTAAAAAAGACCAGCGGATTTCAGGGGCCACTGCATAAATACTTAAAGTTTGATAGTCAGGATAATCCGTCGTTTTCCAAAAGCCATAACTGAAATTAAAACCCAAGCTAAAGTGCCCCCATTGCCAAGAATCAGGCTGCATTAAATAGTTGATGCCTCCGCCCATAATGCCTGAGGGCTCGCCCAAACTTCCTGCATCGGTTCCATAAGACAGGGATAGGCCATTTTGTAATGCCATTCCCGTGAGGGGAAATAAGCCAACAGAGCTTGCCAAAAGTAGGGAGTATATTTTTTTCATTGAGTAAAAATCTTCAGTTTATGGTTGCAGAAAGACTTATTTTACAAAATAAAGTTTGAAATTCAATATGCGTAGCGCGTTGCAAAAATATGCGAAAGCTTGTAAAGTACTTGACATTCTATTTGATTATCTTAAGGAGCTCTTTCATGAAATTCACGCTAAGTACAGTTGTTGCGAGTCTTTTCGGTACAGGTGTCGCATTTGCAACAACCACTGCCCCGACTGCGGTGATTAATATGAGCGGTAATTCGCCTAGTGTATCTGCGCAACCTTCCAATTTACCTTCATTGGTGATGTTGGTTGTCTTTGTATTGATTTTCTATTTTATGCTAATTCGTCCACAAATGAAGCGTTCTAAAGAGCAGCGTCAAGTGATGAGTAATCTGGAAAAAGGCGATGAAGTCGTGACCACAAGTGGCGTGTATGGCAAGATTGTCAGCGTAGAGAGTAACAGTGTTGAAATCGAAATTGCTGACAAAGTCGTGGTCAAAATGCAAAAACAAGCGGTTATGAACCTCGTGCCAAAGGGAACTTTAAGTCGTGTTGAGGGGGCTTAATTGTCCACTTCAATTATTAAAAATCATACGCCAAGATGGCTGTGGGGCTTGATTCTCGTTTTGTTTGTGCTGGCGGTAATCTACGCTTTACCCAATCTGTATGGAGAAAGCCCCGCAGTACAGATTTCTAGCAAAGATGGTTCAGCCGTCACTTTTGGGTTGGTAGATCAAGTCACTGCACTACTCAATGCCGCGAAGATCCCTGTTAAAACAGCTACAGCAGATGCCAATAATTTAACCCTGCGGTTTAATAACACCGATGATCAAATGGCCGCTGAAGAGGCTCTCAAGCCTGGTCTCACCAATTATATCTTGGCCGTTAATTTAAGTCCCAATACGCCCAAATGGTTAAGTAGCCTGGGTGCGGCACCCATGAAGTTGGGCTTGGATTTGCAAGGGGGGATGTATTTTCTTTTGGATTTGGATATGCAGGCTGTGATTCAAAATCGCTTACAAAATGATGCCACTGGATTGATGAATGATTTGCGAGTGGCTGATATCCATTATACCAATATCAATGTTGTGACTGGAGAGGGGATTGTGATTGGGTTTGCCAATTCTAGTGATTTGCAGAATGCACAAACGCTGATTGCCAAAAATGATCCTGATCTCAACGCCACGGTGGATGCAAAATCATTATCGCTCACTGCGGATCTCAGCGCGCCTGCTTTAAAAGTGTTGCAAGACAATGCAGTGGATCAAACCCTGCAAGTGATGCGGAATCGAGTCAATGAACTTGGCGTAGCCGAAGCATCGGTTGCAAAACAAAGTGATAATCGGATTGTGATTGAATTGCCTGGTGTGCAAGATGCCACACAAGCGCAGTCAATTATTGGGGGCACAGCGACCCTAAAAGCCATGATGGTGAATGATACGGTCAATGCCACTCAAGTAGCCGCATCTGGCGTGACGCCTCCGGGGTCCAGTCTATATCAAGACCAAAATGGCAATCCGGTTGTTGTTTACAATCCGGTAATTATTACGGGGAATGCGATTTCAGATGCATCAGTGGGCTATGATCAACAGACCGGCGCGCCGATTGTACAAGTGAGCTTGACGGGGCCGGAGGTCAATTATTTCAGTCAAGTCACCGGGCAAAATGTAGGCCATCCCATGGCGATCGTTTTGGTGCAAAGCTCGTTTGATCAAGAGGAAGTCAATGGAAAGGTTCAAACTGTTACCCATACGACCCAAACCGTGATCAATGTAGCCACCATTCAGTCACAATTAGGGAATCGTTTCCAAATTACCGGCATTGGTAATGCACGTGCTGCGCAAAATCTGGCTTTGTCAATTCGTGCTGGAGCGCTGCCTGCGCCCGTACAAATCGCTGAAGAAAAGCAAATTGGGCCGTCGCTTGGGATTCAAAATATCAAGATGGGCGCACTTTCTGTTGCAGTTGCCCTCGGATTGATCCTCATCTTTATCGCACTGTATTATCGTGTATTTGGTTTGATTGCGGGCTTGTGTTTGCTCTTGAACTTAATCTTCATTGTTGCGGTGATGTCACTGCTTCCGGGGGCCACGCTGACATTGCCTGGAATTGCTGGGATTGTCCTTAATGTGGGGATGGCCATTGATGCCAATGTGCTGATATTTGAGCGGATTCGTGAGGAGTTGCGCAAGGGCTCATCGAATATGTTGGCGATTCATACGGGCTATGAGCGGGCTTTTGGTACGATTGTGGATGCGAATGTCACCACCTTTATCGTGGCCATTATTTTGTTTGCCATTGGGACGGGGGCTGTGAAAGGCTTTGCTGTGACTTTGATGATTGGGATTGTGACTTCCGTCTTTTGTGCTGTCGTGATTGGTCGGGCGATGGTGAATTGGCTGTATGGGCAGCACCCACAACGTCAACTCTCAATTGGGATCTAAGGGGTCAACATGGAATTTTTTAAAACGAAGACTTCGATCGATTTTTTAGGATTGCGTCGTTGGACCTGGGCCTTTTCTGCCATCTTGATCCTCATCTCATGTTTGTCGATGGGCATACGCGGCATGAATTGGGGGCTTGATTTTACGGGCGGCTATTCTATTCAAGTGCATTTTGCCACGGCACCACAAATTCGTCAGGTGAAGCAAGCTTTGGAAACCGTCGGTTTTGAACGTGAAGATATTGTCACTTTTGGTTCCACGCGTGATTTGATGCTGAGTTTTTCACCCAAGGATTTGCAAGCAAGTGGCACCTCTGTTGATAATACACAATTAAAGCAAGTCATCAGCGATAAAATTACCACAGCGCTGCCAGATGCGACCATTACCGCGATTAATTATACAGGGTCAGAAGTGGGTAGCGAGATGGCCCAAACTGGGGCCCTGGCCATGCTGGTGGCGATCATTGCGATCATGCTGTACATTGCGTTGCGTTTTGAGATTAAATTTGCCATTAGTGCGGCCTTGGCCTTGGCGCATGACCCGATTATTATTTTAGGGATTTTTTCGCTATTTCAAATTCGCTTTGACCTCACGGCTTTGGCTGCTGTTCTTGCGGTGATTGGTTATTCTTTGAATGATACGATTGTCGTTTATGATCGGATTCGCGAAAATTTCCGCCTTTTGCGCACACGCACCGTGGTTGAGGTGGTCAATCAGGCGATTAATGATACCTTGTCTCGAACTGTCATGACCTCAGGGCTTACTTTTATTGTGGTCTTGGTATTGTTTTTGCTGGGAGGGCCAAGCATTCATGGATTTGCTTTGGCTTTGATGATTGGTGTGGTGGTGGGTACCTATTCTTCTATCTACATTGCCGGAGCGATTGCTGTTTTATTGGGCTTAAATCGCGAAGCCTTTATTCCTAAACCCAAAGAAGTGGATGAGTTGCCTTAAGATGAAAAAATTAATTTGGGCCTCACTGGCCAGTTTTCAATTTGCTTTTGCTGACCCAGCAGGGGTAACGCAATTAAATGGATTATTGCAAAATTTCCAAAATCTACAAGCTCATTTTTCAGAGACCGTGCAAAACAGTCAGGGTCAGGCTGCGCCGAGTCAAGGCACTTTGGCGATTCAAAAACCCAATCAGTTTAATTGGCATGTCCTCACCCCCAATGAGGAATGGTATATTTCAGATGGTCATCAAGTTTGGAATGTCGAACCTGACCTAGACCAAGTGACGATTACGCCGTTGAGTCGTAATTTGTCAACAACGCCTTTGTTGTTATTAGGTGGTGAAGTACAGGATTTGAGTCGCTTGTTTACGGTGACCGCAGTCGATCAAGAAGATTATGTCTTGGTCCCCAAGGACTCACAATCACTGATTAAGCAAATCACGCTGCACTTTGATTCAACAGGGGTGATTCAGGCTTTGGATATCGTCAATACTTTGGGGCAAAGAAGTCACTTACAGTTTTCGCAAGTGAAATTGAATGGGGTCTTGCCTGCGAGTTTATTCCACTATACTATCCCTGCTGGTATGGATGTGCTTAGTTAGAAGAGATATATTTTTCGCGACGGACATTCGTGCTGGCAAAACCTTTTTCAGTCAGTATTTTAAACGCATCGTCGATCATATTGGGGTTGCCACACAGGTACACGACATCTTCAGTCGGGTGCAAATGGAGGCTGTCAAAATAAGTTTGGACATAGCCTTGATGCTCATGTGCGGCGAGAGTAGAGCTCTCGCGGCTCAAGGCAGCATGAAACTCGAAGCGAGGGTGTGTTGCAGCAAAAGAGAGAAAGTCCGCAGCATAAAGCAAATCTGGGCGATATTGCGCGCCTAGGATGAGGTCTACTTTAAAGTGGGGGTCATTTTGAAAGCGCTTAGCAATTTGTGGGAGCATGGCGCGGTAGGGAGCAATGCCCGTTCCAGTGCCGATCAGAAGATAACGCTTGATGGCGGGCTCCTCTTGTAAAACCAGACGGCCTGCTGGGCCCATGGCCTTGATGGATTCCCCGATTTTGAGATTGAAGAGGGCTTCGCTCGCAATGCCGCCTTCAACATAAGAGATGGCCAAAGCCAGGGTTTTTTCACCAGGTGCATTGGCAAGGCTGTAACTACGCCGTTTTAGTTCTCCAGCGCTATTCTTAAGCAGTAGGGTCATAAATTGCCCAGGGATAAATGAAAGTGCTTGGCCATCTGCACGGGTAAATTCCAGATGCCGCAGTTTGGGCGTGATTTCAGTGATGGAGTGTAAAACTAGATCAAATTGTTCAAGAGCCATGATATACTTGAGCGATGAAAATAAAGAGTGTCTCTATTATGCGTGAAGATGAGCCCGCTCTCAAGAGAAAATTAGCGCAAGGATTGGAGATTTTAAATCTTGCCTTGAATGCTCCACAACAAGAGGCCTTGTGGGCATATTTAGAGTTGTTGCAGAAATGGAATGCAGTTTATAATTTGACTGCAATCACCGCCACAGAGGAAATGCTAACGCATCATCTTTTGGATAGTCTCGCGATCCATCCGCACCTTACCGCCCAAACCTATTTGGATATCGGGACGGGTGCAGGGTTGCCAGGTATTCCGCTGGCTATTGTCTTTCCTGAAAAACAGTTTACACTGGTGGATAGCAACAGTAAAAAAACAGGTTTTTTATTGGAAATCGTCCGTCAGTTAGGTCTAAAAAATGTCACCGTTCAGCATGCTCGGATCGAGTCTTTGCCGCAAGGGCAATATGATGGGGTGTTGAGCCGTGCCTTTGCATCCTTGCAAGATTTCATTCGCGTCGGTACACCGCAGCTCAAGTCTCAGGGCTGTTTGCTCGCCATGAAGGGGCCCAAGGTCAAAGAGGAATTACAGGACATGTCTGATGTCGGTGCACTCTACCCCATTGCCGTGCCGTTTTTAAATGAACAGCGATTTTTATACGTCATGAAGGTGGATTAGCATGATTTTTGTGGAGTCATTGCTGATTTTTCTGCTTTATGTCTTGGGTGTGATCGGGGCGATCCATGCTTTAATGAAAAAGCGTGAACCTCGTGCGGCGCTGATTTGGGTGATTGTCTGTATTTTTTTTCCTTTTTTTGGGGTGCTCGCGTACATTCTTTTTGGGGTGAATCGAGTCAAAATGGTGACGCGGGAGTGGCGTTCCCATGGTTTTTGCAGTTTAACTTCTTCTACAGGGCAGGCGAAGCAATCTGCTGTATGTGCTTTGGCAGAGGATGCAATCTATCAGCCAATGATGAAAACCGGTGATCATCTGTTGCGTCAGGTTTTACAGCATGGCTGTCAAGTAGACTGTTTGTTTGATGGAGTCCAAGCCTACCCTGCAATGTTGGCGGCGATTCGTTCGGCAAAAAGTTGTGTATTTTTATCTACATATATTTTTGGAAGTACAGGGGCCGGGGCGGAATTTGTGGATGCCTTGGCAGAGGCTGTGGCCCGTAAAGTCGAGGTTAAAGTCCTGATCGATGGAATCGGCTCTTTATATACTTGGCCCTCAATTTATTGGGTGCTAAAAAAACGGCGGGTTCCGGTACACTTGTTTTTGTTTCCGTTTAGTTCGATTCGGGGAATTCGCTATTTAAATCTGCGTAATCATACTAAATTATTGGTGATTGATGGGCAGGTTGCCTTTGCGGGGGGCATGAATATTCATGCGGACAATGATGCACCAGTAGGAACAGAGCCGAAAATTCATGATTTACACTTTCGCCTGCAGGGTCCAATTATTGGGGAATTGCAGGATATTTTTTTAAATCTGTGGTATTTTGGGACGGGTTGGAAGCAAACTCCTCGGCTACTCCTGTATGATGATGCTCCCAAGGGGAATGCTTTAGCCAGAGGCATTGCCAATGGGCCTTATCAAGATATCCCTGCGATCCAAGTTATGCTCAATTCTGCAATTAATCAGGCCCAAAAGCATGTGCGTATTATGACGCCTTATTTTGTGATCGGGAATATCTTGGGTTTGGCTTTGGTTGGTGCGGTGTTAAGGGGTGTGACCGTCGAAATTATTTTGCCTGAAAAAAATAATCTTTCTTTTGTGAAAGGGGCTACTGAAGCGCTGCTTTCTCCTTTGTTACATATGGGGGTGAAGGCTTATTATCGACGAGGTAATTTTGCGCATAATAAAATTTTTATTGTCGATGATGTGTATGTTATTTTAGGCTCTTCCAATTTGGATACGCGGAGCTTTGCCTTGAATTTTGAAATGAATGTGGAAGTGTATGATCGCGCATTAGCCGGGCAATTGATTGAGCATTTTGAAGCGGTAAGGGCCCACTCGCAGCCTTTGACTGACGAGCGCTTGCAAAAACAAAATTTTGTAATAAAATTACGCAACGCCATCTGTAAGCTTTTTTCACCCTATTTATAAAAACAAGGAGTTTTTTATGTTGATTGGAGTCCCTAAGGAAATTAAAAATCATGAGTATAGAGTCGGTTTAACTCCTGGTTCTGTTAGAGAATTAGGCCATTTTGGGCATTCCGTCATTGTGGAATCAGGTGCGGGGATTGGCAGTGGTTTTAGCGATGAGCAATACCGTCAGGCCGGCGCACGCGTGGAAAGCAAGGTAGAGGCGATTTTTGAGCGGGCAGATATGATTGTCAAAGTCAAAGAGCCGCAACCTAACGAATGCAAGATGTTGCGTAAGGGGCAAGTTTTGTTTACCTACTTGCACTTGGCGCCGGACCCACTCCAAGCACAATTGTTACAAGAATCCGGTTGTATTGCGATTGCCTATGAAACAGTGACGAGTGCACGAGGGCATTTGCCGTTGCTTGCACCGATGAGTGAAGTAGCAGGAAGAATGGCTGTGCAAGCAGGTGCGCACTGCTTGGAAAAGGCTGCAGGTGGACGTGGTGTTTTGCTGGGGGGAGTCCCAGGTGTCGTTGCCGGTGATGTGGTGATTATTGGAGGTGGGGTTGTCGGTAGCAATGCGATTCGGGTCGCAGTGGGGATGGAAGCCAATGTTACAGTATTGGATAAATCCATTCAGCGTTTGAAAGAATTGGACGATCAATTTAGCTCCCGTCTGACTACCATCTACTCAACCAATGATGCAATTGAGCATTATCTAACGAATGCTGATTTGGTGATCGGTGCGGTTTTGGTACCTGGTGCTGCCGCGCCGCAATTGATTAAAAAAGACATTTTAAAGAAAATGCGTCCTGGATCTGTTTTAGTAGATGTGGCGATCGATCAAGGGGGCTGTGCGGAAACCAGCCGTGCCACGACACACCTGGATCCCACTTATGTTGTGGATGGAGTTGTGCATTATTGTGTAGCCAATATGCCTGGGGCCGTAGCGCGGACTTCAACTTTGGCCTTAAATAATGCAACTTTGCCCTTTGTGATTAAATTGGCTCAAGGGTATAAAAAAGCGCTATTGGATGATGTGCATCTTTTAAATGGATTAAATGTGTGTCATGGGCATATTACGCATACTGCAGTTGCAGCAGCGCTCAATCAGCCCTATGTTGATCCCAAAACCTTATTGGTTTAAATAGGATGCAGAAACGTCGTAGTATATTGGCTGCAATTGGGCACACCCCTTTTGTGGAAATTCAATTAAAGGGAGTAGGGCAGAGCTGTTTTGCTAAGCTGGAGTATTTGAATCCAGGCGGTAGTATTAAAGATCGCTCTGCCTTGTTTATGATTGAAGAGGCCGAGCGTTTAGGGCAGCTCAAGCCTGGATTTACTTTGATTGAAGGTTCATCAGGGAATCAGGGCATTGCCGTGGCCATGATTGGTGCCGTCAAGGGCTATCCTGTGATTATTACGGTGCCTGAGCGCACTAGCTCTGAGAAGGTGGCCACCCTCAAAGCCTATGGTGCTGAGGTGATCGTGTGTAAAGAGCATGGTGAAGGAACGGGCTATACTGAAGTGGCGCGTGCTTTGCACTTGTCTAAAGTAGATTCGTTTATGCTCAATCAATATTATAATCCACAGAATATTGAGGCGCATTATCGTTCCACAGGGCCCGAAATTTGGCAGCAAAGCCAGGGGCAATTGACGCATATGATCATGGCGATGGGTAGTTGTGGTACAGCGATGGGAGTGTCACGTTTCTTGAAAGAGCAAAACCCACGTATTCAGATCATTGGCGTCGATGCGGCGACTTCAGCGCTGTCAGCAGCGGTGCCTGCGCCCTATTTGGTTGAAGGCATTGGGGTGGATGCGCTGGATGGACTATTTGACCGGGCATGGGTTGATCAAGTTGAAACAGTCACAGATGAGGCCGTATTTGCTGAAGTCAGGGCGCTGGCTCGTGAAGAGGGCCTCATGGTGGGTTTAAGCAGTGCTGCTGTAACCTGTGTGCTCAAGCGCATTACGCACAGTTTGCCCAAGGATGCGCAGATTGGCATGATTCTGGCTGATTCGGGACGGGCTTATTTGCAAAAAGCGTTTGGGGCGTAATTTTTTTCCGCCAAAATCAGATAGTTCGGCGCCAGTTTAGCTTTGATTGAAAACGTTTTGAGTAAGGGATTGTAATGCATCCCCTGCAATTCAACCGGGTTGAGTCCATGTCGACGCAAGGAGGCGCAGAGTTCTTCAGGGCGGATAAATTGGTTGTAGTGGTGGGTGCCACGGGGGACCATTTTCAAAACATATTCTGCTGCAACTAACAATTCTAGAAAGGCGCGTGGGCTGCGATCAATCGTGGAGAGAAAAAGCTTGCCTCCAGGTTTTAAGACCCTTTGCATTTGCTGAATGATTGCATCAAAGTCATCGACATGTTCCAGCATTTCTAGGCAAAAAACTGCGTCAAAGTGCTCAGGGTGCGTCAGGCTGAAGTCTTTTAAGTTTTCGCAGTGATAATCGATTTTTAACTCATTTTGCGTGGCGTGATCGTGGGCAACCTTGATTAAATCAGCGGCAAGATCAAGCCCTGAAACCTCAGCGCCGCATTTTGCCAAACCCTCACTCAATAAACCCGCACCGCATCCTACGTCCAGTACTTTTAAGCCCTCGAGCTGGATATTTTGGCTAATCCAGCGCAGGCGAAGCGGATTAATTTTATGCAACATAGTCTGGGGGCCATTGACATCCCACCATACTTCGGCCAGTTGATTAAAAAAAGCAATTTCTGTAGATGGGTTTGTCATGGCTATTTTAAAAATGAATTTTAAAAGCCTTTATAGCAGATTCCCTTTCTTTAAACAATCGATTGTTGTGCTTCTGCAAATTATTTTCTTGAAATTTTTTATTTATTTAGATATATTGAAAATTATTTTATTTAGGTTGGCTTAGCTGTCATGGCGCATAGTGCACGTTCTATAGAAGATATATTAAAAGATATTTTACCCACTGCATCAGACGAAACCAATGAAAACGCACTGCGGGAGTTGTGGGGTAGAAAAGAATTTATTTTAATGGATGCGAGCCTGCCAGTGCTGCCTAAATTAATCTGCGCTTGTATGAATCCCAACCCTAGTGTTAGACGTTTGGCATGGCCCTTTTTGAAAGTAATAAATTCAGGGGATGCGGCAATTGTAGAAAAAATACTGCAAACCGAGGGTTTAATTAAAAATCTATTGGCAGGGGTTCAAAATTCAGCAGGGGGTGAAAATTTTCAAGAGCTTGAAATTTTAGAAGGTTTGGTATCTAAGGGAGATGTTGTGGTTAAAAAAAGGCTGCTAGATTGCGCTGATTTGATCACAACATTGCTGACTTGCTGTACTGCCTTTCCAGGTCCTGGTTATCAACCATATCGGTGTGCCATCCGAAAGATTTTGCGCCATCTTGCGGCTGGTCCTGTTGCATACGTGACAGAGATGGTTGAGCGGAGGCCTAATTTTCTCGCTTTTTTGGTGGCTAGCCTTAAAGAAGAAGGGCTTTCTGCTCCTGAAAAAGAGCTAACAGTGCAAGCCGTTGCTAATCTTATGGAATGCCTTATTACAGCTTCAACAACCATAGAGAAAAAAAGCGCAATCCTGTTGGTCAAGATATTGACTAAACAGCCAGAATTACTAAGTGCTATTATGATACATCGTGATAGGATTGAGCAGTCTGTCGGCTCGGCAGGAGGAAATATCCGCGAAAGGACAAGGGAAGATGGCCTGCTGAACGCACTTTTTTCTTGTATGTTAGCGTGGAGGAGGGGGGCGCCTGACCGATTGGAGATCCATCAAGGGGCGGCGCTGCGAGAGTTGATTGTGTTTGCTTGCACTCGAGTATGGGCTCGTTCTTTATTCAATACCCTTTGTAAGAAACAGCCTGAGACGGTTGAGGTGTGTCTAGAAGCCTTTCTTAGTGTTGCTGAAAATTCAGAAGTGCGTTGGAATACATTGAGCTTCCTTTCCAATGAAATAGGCGTTATGGGAAATGCGTTTGTTCCTGTTATTCAGAAGCAACTTGCTACATTCTTAAAACAAGATGCTGGGCTTAAGCCTTATATTCTTGCAAGTGTATCCCTTATCCGGGGTATGCTGCACGCACTCATCAAGAGTGAGCCTGAAGCCTGGGCAATTGAATTGGTACGCGAGTTGGGTCGAGATGATCCAGAAATTTGTACCAAGCTCCTGCAAAAGACGTTGACTTGGGGAAATGATGATGAGAGTGACGATGAAGATGAAGATGAAGATGAAAACGAAGCAGCTGTGGTGTGGGGCTCGAAGACTTATTTTTTAATGTGCAAGGCACTATATGGTTTATTGTTTTCACAGACGCGTGCTTTGCTGCAAACTTTACCGTTGTTGCTTAATGCAGTGAAAGCTGGAATGCCAGATTATGTAGAGCAGGAAATTACAGGATTGGATTGGGGAAATGAGGAAGTGCGTCGCTCTTTTCTGGCCAGTGGTATTTTGACAGAAGTAGTCAACTTGCTTGTAGACCCAGCTCTAAGATACCAAGAGCAAGCGCAGAGAGCACTCTCTGTGATTGCGACAGGTCATCCCGAACTGATGGCGCGCATCGTTTTTCTAATCTCTTGGCGTTTATATACGCGACATGATGCGGTGCGGACTTTCTTTTTGGCGCTCACTCGCACTATGGAGCCTTTATTGTTTCGCGAATTGGTCATCAGGCCTATTTTAGAGAGATTAAGCAGTACTGAGATGATCGTCAAGGAGAGTGGGGCCTTGGCGCTTGCTGAAATAGGAAAGTCCTATCCAGAAATGCAAGCCAGCCTTTATGTATGGACTTATCAGGCCTTGCAAACTTTACTTCTAGATCCTGACGAGTCTGTGAGTCGGCAAGCTCTTTTAACATTGTGGTTGGTGGGGGACGAGGGTGTTAAAATTACGCAAATTGACCAATTAAGTGAGCAGTGTGCTGATGCAGATCCTCTGATTCGTCAGCGTGCAGAAATAACTAAAGCCAAACTTTATGAAGTCTATCCACAAGCTCCAGGTTATGAGTCCTTATGGTTAGCTCAGTGTGTGGCTCTACAAGAAGAGCGCGGCAGGCAGAATGTTTGGGCAGATTGAGGGGCAGGCCAAAGAAGTGGGGTGCTGAAGCTCGATTTTCATGTCGAGCATCATGCCTGTACGCAGCTGGCTGTTTGTTTTTTATCGGAGTATAATCAGCTGGAAGTGTAATATTGGCAGAATAAAAAGGGTGTGCGCATGAAGTCGAATGATACCATCAAAAATATCCTGATTTGGGTAGTCATTTTGGGAGTGGTCATTTTGTTATTTTCGAACTTGACGGATAACAAAGACGATCAGTCTCAAAAAATGGATTATTCCACTTTTGTACAAAGTGCGAATGCCGGAGCCGTCAAGAGTGTCAATATTGATGGCCGAATGATTACAGGTGTGACCAACGATGGCGCTAAATTTGTCACCTATATGCCTTGGATCGACCCCTTTTAACAGATA
>JAJZUD010000040.1 GCA_021848625.1 Pseudomonadota bacterium | reverse complement strand
TGTTGATGAGGTCGTCATGTCCAATTTTATTCCATTTATGGCGCAGTGCTTGAACCACCCGCTACGCCTGGCAATTGTTATGACAAAAATTTGCCCTGATGTGGGCCAGCTTTCTCTCTTTTTTTTATTATGTTCGAGTGAAGCAGGACAGATTTATCTTCAAACGCTTGTTAAAAATCCAAAATTTTTAAAGGAATTAAGAAATACCTTCGCGTGGAGAGCAAATAGCAAGCAATGTTATAATGAGTTGGTTGAGGTGCTTTTGGCCGAGGTCTTGAGTTTTAGGATTCCACTCACTGCAAAAAAAGGATCTCATTCTGTTTTATCTATTTTGCTCAATAGTGGAGAGCGCGGCCAGGAGCTTCTTGTATCGATACTCAGCTGTCCGCACTTTTTAAAAACCTTTCGTGAAGAATATGCCAAGATAGACAAAAACAATAAAGATGATAGTGTTGTCCTTTTCAAGAAATTAAATGAAGCAGAAATAGAGAACTTAACTCGCTGCTTTGAACTTGCAGAGAGCGCTTGTTTGAAGGCTATTGCAGAACCATCACCCCCTCCTGCTCCTTTAGAAAAAGCAGAGCCTGTACCTGTTATGCCGCCACAGCTCACTCTCAATCAGGCGGGAGGTGTTCAATCATTTACCTTGGAATTGAAACCTGCCGACAATAGCTGTGGATTTCATGCCTTGGGGATTACTCGAGCGCAATTTGTTGCAGCTGTGCTGCCGCATCGCTCTGAACCTCAATATCGTGCTGAGCTAGCAAAAGAGATTATTAATTTCGTAGTCGGCCCTGGTTATAGTGCCACTTTTGCAACAAACATGGGGATTGATGTAGCATTGATAGAGGCTTATCGTGCAGTGCGCGATGCTGCTGCTGCGAATGCTGAGGCCTTGGAATCTGCACGTGTCAACTTACTAGAGGCCTGTGCGCAAGACAATGTCTATGCAAATTTTGTCCATTATATTGGTGAAGATGATAATTGGCTTGGCCATTATAGCGCGAAATGTTACGCCATGGCAGCCGGCTTGGATTTACATATTATGACTAAAATAGCTCCAGAATCGACTAGACTAGTAGAGATTGAAGATGCAAGACATGCCTCGAGCGGACCCAAAATCGTGATGTTTTGGACCGATTTTGGAGGCGGGCATTATGATGTTTTACACGAGGTGCCTATTGAAACACTTGCTGCCGCCTCTACCAGTGCTCATTCAGTAGGAGGCGCTGTAAGTTTCTATACAATCTCTCATGGTGGCAGCAGTGTTCAGGCTGATAGGTCAGGGGCGGCAGCAGCTTTTGATTTACGACGATGATGGGTTCAGCCATATTTGAAAGGCATGTGAGTTCTGATCAAGCGTAAGAGGGAGGCTCAAATCGGCACGCCGACCAATGATTAATTGATTTTGATTGAGCCACCAATTTGTTTGGCCTAGAGTGTTAAAATGCACAGCTAGTCCTTGTGGCATAGTCGATGAGGCAACTTCAGGTGGATAATACCCCTGGATAGGAATAAGCGAATAAAGCGCGCTGTCTCCTTTATAGCCCTGGCCGACAAAATTGGCAACCAGGGTGTACGCTTGGGCATATTTGGCTATGTCATACCACATAAACATAGTGTTGCTCATCTTTTGGAATGGCTTCACCAAGATAGCAGGATCTATTGCTAACGGTCCGGCGTATTCACCTTTCCAGGCACTTGGGATGACAATGATATCTGCACGCTCTACAGCATAGACTTGAGTCAAATCAGGAATGCGGACTTCATCTCCGAGCATAATCGCTATTCTACCGAGTGATGTATTAAACACAGGTAATTGATTGCCCAAACTGAGTGGCAAAGATGAAGCAATCTTATGACTTTGTCGATAACTTCCTATGAGTTTGCCTTGGGCATTGATGAGGACGGCTGTATTATAAAATTGGGACGATTGTTTTTCATAAAACGAATACACAATCATGCTATGATGCTCCTGGGCGAGCTTGATCATGGCTTGCACAGAAGCACCATGACTGGACTCCGCCTCCGCAGTAAGTTGTGTTGCGTTATTTGCGGGTCCGGTGAGCGCATCCTCAGGTAAGACGATCAGATTAACAGGAGCGGTATTCGCCTTTAATAGCTTTTTGATTTGTGCAAGATTGGCGGCTTTATCACCCAAAACAGGCGAATACTGTAGCAATAATGCATGAACAGAATGAGATTGCGTTGAAGCGTTAGGGTCTACGGGTTCGCGATACAAATTAAGGACGCCATATAGCTCTGGGCGACGATTGTTTTGAATCACGTTTTGAGCCGGATTGTTAAAATTTTTTGGATCTACTTGAGCATAAATGGTTTCAGCTGGAGCAGGATGATCGATGCTTGAGACGGGAGCTTGAGCCAAAAGATGTCCGTTTGGATCCCAGATCGAAGCATAGCCATCATAGTGCGTGGTGACGCCGGTCAATGAATTCGTTTCGCTATTTGTGCGATTACTTGCAATAATATAAGTTCCAATCCATCCTGCATCTGAGGTGATATTCGCAATCGTGGAATGATTATGACTAGCAGCCTTTTCATTGCTAGGCAAACGATCTGAAGAAGTAATATAAGCAATCATATTTGCACCACGCAGTGCAGGCACTTCAAGAGATTGCAAATATACATCGTCATAACAAATAACAAGTGCAATTTTACCGAGTTCTGTGTCAAAGACAGGATAGCCTAAATCGCCACGACTGGCCCAGCGTGTATCAGATGAATTTAATTGGTTTTTTCGATATTTGCCAATGTAGCCATCCGGGCCGATTAGCGCTGCAGCATTGTAGGCCAAATGAGTTTCTGGATCTTCTTCAGCAATACCTAAAGCAATATAAACATGATATTGTTTGGCGATAGGCTCTAGCATTTTTGTGGTTTTGCCAGGAATGGTATCAAGATAGGGATTAATTTGCGTTCGATCTTTGTAGATGTAGCCTGTCGTCACAGTTTCAGGGAGCACAATTAGTTTCGCCCCATGTTCAGCCGCCTGAATGACCGCATTTTTAACAAGGGGGAGATTGCTGTCAAACGCCATAAAATGGGGGTTGACTTCAACTGAAGCAACCAAAAAGGGTTGGGGATCGGCAAATACATGAAGCGAAAACAAGAAACAGAGACAAGCGAATAAAATACGCATACAAATTCCATGATAAAACTTATATTTTAAACATAAAAAAATTTTGCCAGTTTGTCAATTCGTATTTTAACTTTTTACAGAGCGCTTGTTTGCACTTTATTTGAATATTTGATGTTCTGTTTTTCAATTTGCTCTTTTGTTCAGTTTTGTAAAATTTTGTTAAATGAATTGTCCCCACTCAGCAAAAATAATAAAATTAATATTTTACTGTAAATCAAATTTGAAAATGCATCAAAATCAAGATAATACAGCACTACTTTTACAAAAGGGCTATTGGACAGCATCCAGTGTCACCCAATTTACCTCTGCGCTGACAGACGAATACCTGGATGCTCAGTCTCATGGCATAGCAAGCAGAGGCCTATGCCATCCCTTTAGCCGATTCACTGTCCTTTCGCTGGATACGCTCATTGATTTTACACAAACAATTATTAGAAAGCCTGAACATCCTGACGGTCTTTTTATGGCATTGCTTTATTTATTCACCCAAAAACTCTCCAATCCCGCCCTCACTCTGAAAAAAAAATATAGGGACTTATTGCAACAGCATGAGCCATTACAAATGACTTTGCACAATGGACAAGTCATTGAGGGGGACTCCCCTCTTACACTGGCGCAAAAAATCTGGGAAGCAAGCATTGACAAGAGCGCTGCCTTAATGATTGGCAACAATTTTGACTTTATCTCGTTTATGTCCACAGCAAAACTGGAAAATGGCCTGTATTATGTAGATATTTTAGGTTATAACAGGGCGACTAATGGGCATTCCATCGCTTTCTTCTATGAAAACCCTGGTTGGTTGGGCAGAATGCTCGGGCGGCAGCCCCATATTACCGTTGTAGACACGCTGGGAGGAATTTTTTCGTGGGATTTTTATCAGCAATTGATTCCGCAAGGTGCTGTTTTTTTGATTACAGGAAAAGGAGAGTCCTCCACCATTGCTTATCAAAAAATTAATGAAAGCAAGATGTTCCAGAGCATAATCGGCAGCGGCATCCGTGATGTGGCAACGGAACTTGCTCGGAAAGCACCTCATCACTTTGCAGAATTAGTCGGTGGCGATTTAATTGGCATAGGATATGGGGGGAAAGCGCATACCAGTATTTCATTAATTATGGACTTTACCCCACAGTTTGACTCTATCCTATTAATTATGTTTGTCAAAAAAATAGTTGACTCAAAATTACCCTTAACAGGAGAAGATAGGGCGCTGCTGGACCGTTTATTAAAACGCAAGCCTGACCTTAAAATGATGTACTCCATACAATTTGACTTAGAAGGCACTCCTGAATTTTATAATGCGTTAAAAATTGCAGCAGAGGGAAACTACCTTTCTTTAGTAGAGCTTTTTTTGCAGAACGGCGCCAAACCCGAGCCTTACTTAATAGACTGGGCCAAAAAAGCAGGAAAAATTAAAATATTAAACCTATTTAATCAATATCGCCAACACACCCCACTCCCCCCGACGCAAGAAGCGGAAATCGCTGCAAAAGGCTCATGGGGCTTACCTGGTGCGGAAGCTTCCCCTATCGATTTACGTTACTACGTGATTGATGATTTGGGCTTTCTGTCTTATGCCCCTCCTCTTTCACTCAGCTCATCTATCATCGAAAAAACATCTCGCCCTGCAACACAAGGGTGTTTCTATCAATGGCACGGAATATTGCAACACTGGCTCCCCAAAACGGCAGTTCAGGGCCCCTCTTACATAGGCCCATCCTCCAAATTAATGCAAATTTGCCCCCGAGAAGAACATGTTTTTCAACAGGTGCTTTTTAGAGACAGCCAAGTCAAAATCACGCAAACTCATCATCATGCAACAGAGTTTAGCTTTATATTGGGTGAGCAAGATGCGCTCATACTCAATCAATTTGAACAGGGCCTCTTGAACAGTCTCATTTTAGGCATGACAGAAGGATTGTCAGAACGCCATTCCCCCTTAATGAGACATCTCTTGCATTGCGGAATCATCGGCATGCTGTATGGACCAATGGCAGTTTTTATCTATCTAGGTATGGTGAGCATTCAGCATCTTAATTTAGGCCTATCGGAATCTCGCATGCGTGATCTTAGCTTGATGTTCGCAATGATCATGAGCGTTGCCAAGCCAGATACCTTATCGGAAGATTTTGCCATGAAGATATCCATTCATTTTTTAGCCAGCCTGCTGGGCAATCCCTTAGGCAAACAGATAGGGAAAAGCACTACTGCACTGCTGTTTGGCAGCCCAACAGCCGCACACACCTCGCCTACGCCCCCCCATGCTTCACTCGGATATTGAGCCTCCAAGCACCGCCCCATCTTGACAGGTCATACCTGTCCAATGTTTAATGAGGGCTTGCTGGTTGCAAGGTCCACAGCGCAGCACGCAAAAAAACAAGGGAGTGGGAGACTGACTCATGCATTACCTGGTGATTCGCCTGGGAGATCAAAGCAATCTGCAAGCAGTAAAAACGCCTCCGGCCCTCCAAACTTATATCAAAAATATTCACATCCAACTTCAACTTGAACAACTCTCCTCCCGCCCCTTAAGCTTTAGCACCCAAGTTGATCAGGATTATGCTATTACACTCCCTCTACCAGAGCCCCTGACTCAATACGGCCGGCTTGATATTCAATTACAGCACCCCGAGCATCCTGTTAGTGTAATTGGCCAAAATGGCGAGGCCATTCCTCCTTCAGCGCAACTCTCTGTTTCTCCCGTAGTCTGGCAAGCACAGTGTTGCTTAAACCTCACCCTCCTTGCCCCACCCCTTCTGTTTAATTTTAGGCAAGATGCCTATGCGGCGCAAAATCAGCTCTCTCAAGCTGAACTTGAGTTGTATGAGGCTCTCCTTCCCCTCTTTCCTCCTGATACCGACTCACTGGCTCAAGCTGCTTCCATTCGTGATGCTTTCAGCGCTGAAGAAATCAGTTTTTTCAAGCGCCAAGGCAACAACGTCTGTTTTTTTATCCATGGTTATAATGTTGGCTTTGGCAAAGCACGCGACCCTGATGATGACCTTTCCCCCACCGCGGCGCATCAATGGTTTAGCCGCATGGAATATAATCTCAACACCGCAGCAGGCTGGGATGGACAAAATGATATCCCCTACACGCGCATAGCGGGGATTGCATGGCAAGGCAATCCTAAAAATCCAGGTGACTTTCGCGCCGATTATGCCATGACCGGATTTGCGGCGCAAAAATTAGTGGGCTTGCTTCAGCAGTTGCAGGACCATGGCATCACCATTAATTTGATTGCCCATTCCTGTGGTTGCCAAGTTCTACTCGAGACCTTGAATTTGGCTGCAGTAGCAGGCATTCAAGTGAACCAAGCTATCCTTTGGGAAGCGGCAGTGAGTAATCGCGCCTTGGATGCATCCTCCTTGCTACTCCCTTTAGACCTTCGCGCAAGCAGCCATTCTAGCGAAAAAATACTATCCACTCCCAGCTATTTTCCAGAGACCCTAAAGGCAACTCAGGGCTTGACGATTCTCTATAGCAAACAAGACACCATTCTCGGCAATATTGCGGCCAAACCCACGCAAAAAACTTGGAGCGCAGAGGCTATTCATGATTTTTATCTTATGTGTTGCGGAGAGACGCCTTTTGTCGCAATGGATACAGTGGGACGTATTTTGCACCAAACTTTTACAGACAAAGGCGCTGGACTGTGCTTTGCGGCCCCTGCAGCGGCGATGTTTTTGCTGGACCGTTATGGCATGGACCATATCAGCAAGCAGCTAGAATTAATCAGCATTTACCATTTGGCGCAATTGTTTGTTGAGCCCTTCAGTTTTTTTATGCAAAGTACCGATTTTATCCTGCAGTTTTATCAGCGTTGGATCAGCCAATACACACATTTTATCTTGCCAGAACAGGGCAAAAATCAATGCTTATCTTTTTTACCCGATCTACAAGCGCAAAAAACGCTCATTCAAAACGCCCTGCCCGAGGCTTATAATTTGCTGGCTGTGGGATTGTATCTTGCCCTTTATTTTGCAACCCAACCAGATCGCACTGCAAAGGACTGTCCCGCGCTTTGCCGCTGGGTGAAAGAAATCAGTGGCCTTTTTCAATCGCATGACGCTTTGAATACGCAAACTGAAGCGTTCGCTACGCTCATGCTTTCAATCATTTTAACGCCGGATGTCCCCATCGCACCCGCCTTAGGCTATAAAGGCTTGGATCCGCAAAGCCCGCATCTTTTCAACCCGCAGATTTTTAGCTCAGCCCAACAAAATGACCAAGGACAGAATCTCTGCATTGATCATTCTGCCATGCTTTTTCCTAGCTCTGATTTTATGCGCTATATTTATCAAGGCATTTTATTTTCTGGAAAGGCGGGGTCGCTCCGCCAGTTCGGTTCTTATGAACTCAAACCCGCCTGACGCAGCAAGGCGCTAATTTTGTCACTCTCATCAAAAGAGGAGTCATAATGAAAGTGCAATTCTGGCATCACGCGCAAGTCACAAACTTTGGCCAAACGGGTTCGTAAAAAAGGGACTGCTTGTTTCAAAGCTTTTTCAATTTCAGCCTTTTCATTTTGGTTATGCGCCACATAAAAGACCTTAGCATGGCCAAGATCGCGGGAAACCTCGACGCCAGTTAAAGTCATTTTTTGCAAACGCGGATCTTTCACTTCACGCAACAGCAACATCGCTAAGTTTTGATAGACCGCATCATTGATTTTTGCAAGTCGATGGGAAGGTTTTGCAGGCATAAAAAGTCCTAGAGTGTTCTTTGCACTGTAGTGCGCTCATAGACTTCAATTTGATCGCCCACGCGCACATCTTGATAATTTTTCACCCCAATCCCACACTCCATACCTTGACGTACTTCAGCTGCATCTTCCTTAAAGCGACGTAGCGATTCCAAAGAGCCTTCAAAAATCACCACATTATCACGCAAAACGCGAATTGGATTTGCACGCTTGATTACGCCTTCTGTCACCATACAACCTGAAATCGTACCAAATTTAGAGGAACGGAAGACTTCGCGCACTTCAGCAATTCCAATGATACTCTCTTTAATTTCCGGGGACAGCATGCCAGTCATCGCCTGTTTAATATCATCAAGCAAGCTGTAAATAATACTGTAATAACGCAAATCTACTTTTTCACGCTCAGCCAATTGTTTTGCAGATTGATCAGCACGCACGTTAAATCCAAGCACCACGGCTTTTGAAGCCATCGCTAAGTTGATGTCCGATTCTGTAATTCCACCGATGCCACTGGCTATCACATTGACTTTGACTTCTTCTGTAGAGAGTTTTTTCAGGGCTTCGACCAGCGCTTCCAAAGATCCTTGTACATCAGTCTTTAGGACTAAATTCACCGCTTTAGCTTCGCCTTCTTTGATGCGATCAAACAGATTCTCCAGATTGGTAGCCTCACGACTCAAACGCACTGCACGATACTTGCCTTGACGGAATAGCGCCACTTCACGCGCTTTTTTCTCATCTTCCAAGACCATCATCGCGTCTCCCGCATTGGGCAATCCAGACAAGCCCAAGACTTCAACGGGGATCGACGGACCCGCTTCGGTCACTTGCTGCCCCACTTCATCAAATAAAGCACGCACGCGCCCAAACTCGGTCCCTGATAAAATAATATCGCCTTTTTTCAAAGTACCATTTTGCACCAACATACAGGCGACCACACCACGACCTTTGTCCAGACGCGATTCCAATACCACACCATGAGCTGGGGCATTTTTGACTGCTTTTAATTCCAAGACTTCTGCCTGCAGCAAGATTGCATCCAGTAATTCATCAATCCCTTGGCCGGTTTTGGAAGAGACTCCAACAAATAAATTCTCCCCGCCCCATTCTTCTGGGACGATTTCGTAGGCAGTCAGCGCTTGCTTTAGTTTATCTGTATCGACACCGGGCTTATCCATTTTTGTCATGGCGACGATCAGAGGTGCTTTAGCTGCCTTGGCATGTTGAATCGCCTCGATGGTTTGGGGCATCACGCCATCATCTGCTGCAATCACCAAAACCACAATATCGGTACAGTGCGCACCCCGAGCACGCATTGCAGTAAAGGCAGCGTGACCTGGGGTATCAAGAAAAGTAATCATCCCTTTGGGCGTTTCTACATGATAGGCCCCAATGTGTTGCGTGATCCCGCCCGCTTCGCCTGCAGCGACTTTGGTGCGACGAATATAATCCAAGAGTGAGGTTTTACCATGATCCACATGCCCCATGATCGTGACAACCGGTGCGCGGGGAGTTAAATCCCCTTCAGGAACGTGGGCCATTAAATTTTCTTCAATCGCATTTTCATTCAATGCAACCGCTTTATGGCCTAGCTCTTCCACAATAAGAAGTGCAGTGTCTTGATCCAATACTTGATTGATCGTCGCCATGACGCCCATTTTCATCAAGGCTTTGACAACCTCCACCCCTTTGACAGCCATCTTTTGTGCCAAATCAGACACGGTGATGGATTCAGGCACTTCCACAGTACGGATAATCAATTCAGCCGGCTTGGTCATACGGACTTTTTCATGAGGCTTACGACGACGCTTGACAACAAAAGTGCTCCGAGGTTCTTCCTCTTCTTCCGACTCAATTGTATCCACGCTAAAATGCCGTGTACCCCGCTCTTCATCGGATTTGATTCGATGCTTTTTCTGCTTCGCTTCCTCTGTCTCGTCCGTTTTTTCGGACTCGGGATGATGTTTCGGTTTTTCTTTATGGGCCTTGTCAAATTCTGGCACTTCAACCACTGCAGGCGCAGCTTCTTCCGGCTCTGCCACTACTTCGGCTGCTACCTCAGCCGCTTTGGCCTGCTGCTCGGCTTGCTGTTGTTTTTTCAAGGCGTCTAAACGTTCTTTTTCTTGCAGCCGCTGCTGCTCCGCTTCTTGGCGCAAACGCTCTTGCTCGCGACGCCCCGCTTCTTCTGATTCCATTTTTTGAATCATTTCGGAACTAGGCATGACAAAACTACGCTTTTTACGCACTTCAACATGTTGCGCACGTGGATCAAAATCAGCGGGTTTCTTTTTCAAGGTCAATGTAATTTTTTTAGGAGCCTGATGCTGACTTTGCATGTAGGCAAGCAATTTTTCGCGTTCTTCCTCGGTCACCACATCCGTAGCGTTTTTGGAAGGCAACTTGGCATCGAGAAATTTAGCCAACAATCCCTCTACACTGAGTCCCACTCTTTTTGCCAGCTGGCTTACGGTTATATCAGCCATATTACTCTCCCCTTTTACACGCTACACAAACCAGTGTTGACGCGCTGCCATAATAATTTTGCCCGCTAATTCTTCGGTCATTTGTGGAATCTCCATGAGATCATCCACTGCTTGCTCTGCCAATTCCTCACGATTGGTGATATCACGCTCATAGAGTTGCGTGGCTAATTCTTCGGTCATCCCGTCCAATTCAAGTACTTGCGGATCTAAATTGACTGGGGCACCCCCTGTCAAAGCCCGCGCTAAAAGTGCATTTTTGGCCCGATCGCGAAGCTCCATGATTGTGTCTTCATCAAAAACTTGCAAATCTAATAACTCTTGCACTGGTACATAGGCAATTTCCTCCAGTGAGACAAAGCCTTCTGCGATAAATAAATCTGCCACTTCTTCATCCACATCCAAGGCTTCAACAAGCAGTTGGCGTTGTTTTTCTAAATTGCTTTGACCTGTTGCAGCGGCTTCCGTTTCGGCCATTACATTTAAACGCCAACCAGTCAATTGACCTGCTAAACGCACATTTTGGCCACCGCGCCCAATGGCTAAGGACAATTGCTCTTCAGGCACTGCCACATCCATAACATGATTATCTTCATCCATGACCACTGAGACAATTTCAGCAGGAGCAAGCGCATTCATCACAAATTGCACAGGATTATCATCAAACACGATGACATCAATACGCTCACCAGCCAGTTCATTGGTCACCGCTTGAATACGCGAACCACGCATCCCGACGCAGGCCCCAACAGGGTCAACACGGCTATCGTAAGTTTTAACCGCAACTTTAGCACGCAGGCCTGGGTCTCTCACCGCTTTTTTAATTTCGATCACTTGCTCTGCGACTTCGGGAATTTCCAAGCGCATGAGCTCAATCAACATTTCAGGACAGGTCCGGCTCAAAATAATCTGTGGCCCACGTGGATCGATGCTCACTTCTTTGAGATAGGCGCGCACGCGATCACCCACTTTGTACACTTCTCTCGGGATCATTTCTGTACGCGGCATGACACCTTCTGCATGCTCGCCCAGATCCACGACGATGAGATCTCGGGTGACCCGTTTTACCGTTGCAAAAACCAATTCCCCAATACGGGTTTGGAAAAGGGCAACGAGTTTTTCACGTTCTGCTTCACGAATTTTTTGCATAATGACATTACGCGCTGTTTGAGCGGCAATCCGCCCAAATTCAATGGAGGGAATAAGCTCCTCAACATAGCCCCCCACCTTTGCACCTGCCTCTTTGGTGACCGCTTCTTTCAAATGCATTTGTGTCAGCGGATCTTCAAGTTCTAATTCATCTTCCACAACCAACCAACGACGATAACTGGTGTATTCCCCGGTTTTGCGATTTAAATCGACACGAACATCCATTTCGACGCCTTGTTTTTTCTTTGTAGCCATTGCCAAAGCCTGTTCCATGGCCTCAAAAATCACGCCGCGATCGACATCTTTCTCATTGGCAACCGCCTCAACCACCAATAATAATTCTTTGCTCATCTCTCCCCCTCTAAAACGTCACAACGCTTGCTTTTGCAATATCTTCAAAATAAATTCGGACTATTCTATCATGATCTTCTAGCTCAATTGAATCCTCATATACCTTTTTGAGTTCGCCTTTAAAGTTTTTTTGCCCTTCAATTGCTGTATGCGTCTTGACTTGCAAGACTTCCCCGCAAAAATTGGCATATTGCGTGTTAAAAAACAAAGTGGGATTCAAACCCGGCGAAGATACTTCTAGGACATATTCTTCAGGGATTGGATCCTCAACATCCAAAACGCGACTGAGCTGCCGACTGACATTTTCGCAATCTTCAATGGCCACGCCATTTTCATGATCAATAAACACGCGCAACACACTGCCTTGTCGCGTGCTTTTATACTCAATCCCCCAGAGCGCAAACCCTAAACTGGCGACAATCGGCTCAATGAGGGCCAATAAATCCTGACGCATCCCTTCTCCCCAAACAAAAAAAGGCCCAGCGGCCTCTTTATTTTTTAGCTATTAAAAAACCCCAATCAAGGGGCCTTTAAAATTCTTCTTTAAAGTGGTAGCGGGGGCAGGATTTGAACCTACGACCTTCGGGTTATGAGCCCGACGAGCTACCAGACTGCTCCACCCCGCGATCAACTGTGAAACGATTCTATTCTAAAATCACTCATAATGCAAGCACTATTTCAATTCTATTTTAAGTGTTGTAAATTTAGCCAGATCGGTTATAATAGGAACAATTAAAAAGACCTGCTATACTAGAGGAGTGAAAGTAAAATGGCCATGGCGACAATGGGGCACTTTAATACTTTGAAATCATTTGAGCGCTTAAAAAAAGCGGGTGTCCCCGAGAGCCAGGCACGTGAACTGGTAGAAATCATGCAAGAATCAATCAACGACAATACTACCCATCTCGCAACCAAAGCAGATTTGCAACTCATGGCAACCAAAATGGCAACCAAAGCAGACTTGGAACCCATCAAGACGGATATTGCCGTACTCAAAGCAGGATTGGCTTTCATGCAGCGTTTATTTTTTGGCAGTACTCTGATTATTCTGCTTGCCATTGCAGGACTTTACTTACACCCCTAAAGTGAGAGAGGGCACAAAAAGCTTTACTTTTAATATTTTTACATGTATAATTCACAACAATAATAATAAAAAGAGAAGATTATGAGCGCAGGTCGTATGGATTTAAATTGGGCAGCCGCTGTTGTTGCTCGCCTTGCAGAAGAGGCGAAAATAAATAAAGCCCCCTCAACTTCTAACGACAGAACTGCAGCAGAGCACCGTGTTGCTACTACTATAAGGGAGGGACTTCGCATGGCAGACAGCATAGATTCCGCCCTGGCTAGGCTACGAAAAAAAGAAAGAAGCGCAGAAATATAGAGCTAGCAACAATTGACTCCTACCTGCGCAGATCTTAACACCTAACAGGTTTTGAGCACGCGCATTGACAAAATTGCACAATCCGCCTAGAGTAGATTACTCCTATTTGTAGACTTTTTTGCAAAAATGAAAATTGGATTGATCTGCGGCGGCCCCTCCCTTGAACGGGGCATTTCTTTAAACTCGGCTCGCTCACTCTTGGATCATTTGCAAAATGAGTCTATTACCCTGGTCCCTTTCTATCTGGATCATAAAAAGAATGCCTATGCGATTTCCACCGCACAGCTTTATTCTAACACGCCTTCTGACTTTGACTTTAAATTACAAGAAACGGCCACCGCACTCAGCACCAAACAATTTGTGCAAGAACTTAAAAAATTAGATTTGGTTTTTCCAGTAATTCATGGCGCATACGGCGAAGATGGAGGCTTGCAGCGATTTTTAGAAAAACACAAAATCCCCTTTGTTGGCGCTCCATCCAAAGCTTGCAAATTGGCCTTTGACAAATTTGATGCCAATGAAGCCATTGCCAAAAATGGCTTCTATGCCCTACCCTCTGCGGTACTCAAAATTTATCAATCCGATCATGAAGCGATTATTCGCCATTTTTTTAAAACTAATCGGATTCGCCGTGCGGTGGTCAAGCCTGCAAGTGGAGGCTCCAGTATTGGTGTTTTCTCTGTCACCACTCCTGAGGAAGCCTTAGAGCGCGCACAGTTTCTTTTCTCCAAACGCATGGATACGCGCGTTGTTATCGAACCTTTTGCTGAAGGGATTGAATTTACTGTAATTATTTTACAAAATCGCTTTGGCTTACCCGTGGCCATCCTCCCCACGGAAATTGAAACCGACTACACCGCCAACCAAATCTTTGATTATCGAAAAAAATACCTCCCAACTCGCCAAGTAACCTACCACTGCCCACCGCGTTTTAGCAACGAAATGATTGAAAAAATCCAAATCCAAGCGGAGCAACTGTTTGCCTTCTTTGGCATGCGTGATTTTGCACGCTTTGATGGCTGGCTCCTACAAAATGGCGAATTATGGTTTTCTGATTTTAACCCCATCAGTGGCATGGAGCAAAACAGCTTTCTCTTTCAGCAAGCCAGTCGGATTGGCCTATCCCATCGTGATGTTTTGCAAACCGTTGTCAACTCCGCTCTCGCACGCACAAACAAAAGCCTACCGAGCCCTGCTGAAAACAAAATGCTAGGACGCAAAAAGGTGAATGTGCTCTTTGGCGGCAATACTTCAGAACGCCAAGTTTCGCTGATGAGCGGCACCAATGTTTGGCTGAAATTACGCGATTCAAAACTGTACGCCCCCGAACCTTTTCTGCTGGATCTGGATGGTGAACACGTATGGAAACTCCCTTATGCGTTGACCCTCAATCACACCGTGGAGGAAATTATCCATAACTGCCAAAATGCCCCTCTGAATGAGGCACGCCTGGCTTATCTCGAAACCAAAGCGCGTCTCAAATTAGGCCTTACCACCCCCGTAGACTTGACCCAATTTGGCTCCCCGCAAAAAATGACTTTGCAAGCCTTTATCGACCAAAGCCCCTTTGTTTTTATTGGTCTGCACGGTGGCATGGGCGAAAACGGCACCCTGCAAAAAATCCTGGCTGCCAAGCACATTGGCTTCAATGGCCCTACCGAAGCCACCTGTCGCATCTGCATGGACAAATGGCAAACTAAGACTTTTCTTGCCGAAAAACACCTATCAGGCGTGCTGCCAATCCACGGTCAATCCCTAGCCCTCAAAGAATTACTGCCTGCTTCAACTGCTGAATTAAAAACGCTCTTCCAAACACTATGCAAAAAATGGGGCCTCAAATCCCTGATTCTCAAACCGCGTGCAGATGGTTGTTCTTCTGGCGTGGTGCATATTTACACGGCCGCTGATTTTGCCGAATACATTCATGCCTTTAAAGATGGCGTGAGCCTCATTCCAAAAGGCACTTTCAAAAATCAACGCGATGCCATCGAAATGCCCTTACAGCGCCCAGACTACTTGCTTGCTGAAGAGTTTATCGACACGGATAAAATCCGCATCAAAGGCAATCAGCTTAAATACCAACGTATCTCCGGCTGGGTTGAAATGACCGTTGGCATCACTGAAAAAAACGGCCAATTGCATGTTTTAAGCCCCAGCATCACCATTGCTGAAGGCGAAGTACTGTCATTGGAAGAAAAATTTCAAGGCGGCACGGGGATTAATCTTACCCCGCCGCCCGCCCAGTTGATTAAGCCTGACTTACTAAAACAAACTCAACAACATGTCAAAACTGTTGCAGAGGCGATTGGCCTCACAGGCTATTGCCGTATGGATATTTTTGTCGAATTGGCAACAGGCCATATTAAGGTGATTGAAGTTAACGCTTTGCCTGGACTCACCCCTTCAACAGTCCTTTACCATCAAGCCTTGGCAGAACAGCCTGCTATTTATCCGCGAACGTTTTTGGAGTCGTTGATTCAACTTTAGCCCTGACAAGCCACCTCAATCCCCCCTGTGTATTTTCAACACGAAGACCAGGAGCAAAATCGGCCACGCGCTGCTTGATGTTCTCAAGCCTTAGCGGCCTCTGGCAAGGCGAGCCAGTTGTCTCGATAATATTTAAGCTCCTCAATCGACTCCTGAATATCTAATAGCGCCTGATGCTTACTTTGCTTCTTAAAGCCTTTGTAAAGCTCGGGAGCCCAGCGCTTAGCACATTCCTTGAAGGTGCTGACATCAAGCAGACGATAATGGAAGTACTGCTCCAATTGCGGCATGTATTTGGACAAAAAGCGGCGATCCTGCCAAACACTGTTTCCACACATTGGGGAATGGCCTTTTTTAACCCATTTTTCCAGGAAATGTAAAAGCTCCGATTCCGCGATCGCCTCGCTGATCAAACTCTCTTTAACCCGCTGCACGAGACCAGAGGCACCATGATGTTTAATATTCCAGGCATCCATTTGAGCCAACTGTTCATCACTTTGGTGAATGGCAAACACAGGCCCCTCAGCCAAAATATTCAACGCAGAATCAGTCACAACTACTGCAATCTCAATGATACGATCTATTTGGGGGTTCAGGCCCGTCATCTCCAGATCGATCCAAATCAAGTTTTGACTTTTTTTCATAAGGGAGAATCCGCCTGTGAAATCAACTTGTGGTGGGTGCTGAGGGGTTCGAACCCGCGACCCTCGCCTTGTAAGGGCGATGCTCTACCAACTGAGCTAAGCACCCAAGTGATGGCGCATTATGCCCCAGTATTTTGCGCTTGTCAACACTCTCTTGACACACTCTCTTGCACACTCTCCAGGGCGATCGCGCTATATTGACTAATAAATGACATAAGGTAATATCAGGCAATCTAAATAAACGCAGGAGATTGCCGAATGTTACCGAACCCAAGCCCTTATTTTGCAGAGCTCACAGA
>JAJZUD010000039.1 GCA_021848625.1 Pseudomonadota bacterium | reverse complement strand
CTTAATTTGATAGAAGCCCTCACCTCTGCTTGCCAGGGACAGCCTTTTAATCCCTTAGCAGTCTAATCCTTAAAACCCCTCAAAAATCTCCATTCAGCTGCTCAAAGCCCAGGGCTGAGTAGTTACATATTTCCAGTTTAAAAGAAGAGGGTAGCAACTGATGGAAGGTCGTGGAGGGGAGATGGGTGAAGGAGCAGCTAGTTTGCAGAGTTATCCTCCTTCATTGGGAATTGAAGTAGTCGGGCTCAGGAATGTCGACTTTGCAACGGCCCAGCCTCAGCATGTCTATCAAGATGCTCATTTTGCAGCAAGCCTGCCTCCAATTTCGGGGCCAAGGCTGCAGTATGCGCTCTCTTTATTTGTCCCTATGTTACAAGAAATTATCGTGGATAGCACTTTGTTAGAGAAACCTGGAAAAGAGCCGGGAAGAAAAGGAGGGAGTACACTGGTATTGGCTTGTGCGCTGAGAGAAGGCATTTTGTTTGGTAACCTCGGTGATTCTGGAGCGCTACTTCGTATACCAGGTGAACCTATGCCACGGTATAGCCTTTCTCCCCATGTTCCAGGTGTAGATCCTGAATTTACCGCTGGGGTAAAGCTTGAATATCATAAGAGTCTAAAAAAGCGTATTCCAGCGTTATTGACAGATATTCGAAGCGTGATGAGTGTTTCTGCTGAAACAGAATATAAGGATGGTTTTTGTGATGTCACCCTTGAGTTTTCTAGAGCCCATGAAATCGATTCTGCTCAAAAATTTGCTCTTTTAAGGCGCATCAGAGAGAGAATCGAAACGCTAGGCCCGCATGTGTCAATGCGCACGCTTGCAGGTCTTGAGCCTTGTCGTAGTCTGGGAGATACGCAGGATCCAGATTTAGGGCGTGTGCCTAGTTTTGCGTGGATCCCTCTGAAGCTGCGTGCAGGCAAAACGGCTGAAGTGATTTTGGCTACAGATGGTCTTTTTGATATGGTGAGTGCTGAACTGGTTTGTGGGCATTTAAACTGTTGTAGCGCTGCTGGAGGTTCTGGAATACAACAACTCTCTGAGAAAGCAACAAAAGAGTGGGGAGCGCGATATCCAGAATCAGATGATATCAAAATCTTAAAAATGAGTGTGGCTGCAGACTCACCGCCGCGTATCGCCGGAGTGCTTGATGGGCATAGTCCATTTGGGCATGCTGTTTCTTTTTTTGGTGCTTTGGTTTTTGAAGTGATTTTTGAGAAAGCCTTAGCCTTGGTTTTAGCGGCTTCTGCGGATGAGCCAGTTGATGCTTTGTGCAAGGCGCTACAAGATTGCGTACCCGATCTTCGTGCTCGTATCGATTGCTGGTCGCAAGAAATTCTTAAAGATCTAGAGATTTGTCAGCCTGATGTCAGCAGGAGGATCTCAGATTACGAAACGAGTCATAGTTTAGTCTCGCAATGGATCATCGCGTTGCTGATCAAGATTCAAAACTTACCGACTGTGGTCGCAGCGCTAGAACGAGAACAAGCAGCGGCAGAGATACCAGGAGCGCTTCCCGCTGCGCATCTTCCTGTGCAGGGTGCTTTTGCAGGAGCAGAAACAGTGATGGTAAAGGGCCCTCAACCGGCAGCCATGGAACCTCGGCTTTAGACGCTGCTTAAATGATCACTGAAAACGGCTTCCACACCAGCTTGAAAAAGACGGGTGGTCACCTCAGGATCATTGACTGTATAGGCCAGCAAATGCGGACTCATTTTTAGGAAGGCCTGAATACGGGCCGCAGTCAGCAAATTGAGATCACAATGTAAACTAAAGGCTTGCAGTTTGTTCACCCATTCTACAATGCCTGCAAGACCCCAGCGCGTCAAATTGGCTTCATCGATTAATAAGCCAATGGTGATATGGGGGAAGATTTTACGTACCTGATACAGTGCCTCCCAGTGGAAGCTGGAAATCAAAATACGGTTTTGAAAAGGTGCAATCTGTTCACAAACACTCTGTACCAGAGGCGTTGGGAAATCAGTTGGATGTGCATATTTTAACTCTAGATTCATCAGCATTTTCGAATGTTTAAACCAGTCTAAGAGCTGAAAAAGGCTGGGAATGCGTTCGCCCTCACCGGCATTCAGTGTTTGTAAATAGGCAAAAGAGGCCTCACGAATCAGGCCTTGGCCATTGGTACAACGCTCTAGCGTATCATCATGAAAGATGACAGGGATGCCATCTTGGGATAAAAGCACGTCACATTCAAACATTTTAGCACCATGCGCTTCAGCCACTTTGAATGCTTTCAAGGTGTTTTCCGGGGCAAGGCGATTGGCACCACGATGCGCAATAAAGCGAGGTAGAATCATGAGAGGGCTCCTAAAATCCAGTCTAAAGTACGAAAACGCTCTTCAGCTTGTGGCATGGGTTTTTTGATGAATAACTGCTCTTGGCCTTTTAATTGTAAGACGCCACTATGGCTTTGAATCAGTTGAATCAACTTCAGGGGTTCAAATTGAGGGCTTGTACTAAAATGGATTTTAGCCTCTTTGCTGTAGGCTTCAATGCGCTTGATGCCTAAAGTACGCGCCTTGAGCTTGAGGCGATGACATTCTACTAAATTGAGGGCAGCAGGTGGCAGAGGGCCAAAGCGATCCACTAGTTCCATTTTAAAATCAAAGAGGCTATTTTCAGCTTTAATTTTTTGCAGACGCTGATACAGTTGCAGGCGTGTATGAACATCCGCTACATAGTCTTCGGGAAAGAGGCGGGGGAGGTTGAGCTCGACTTCACTTTCCTCTTGAATGAGTAAATCTTTGGGTTGGAGAGGACGGCCTTTTTTGAGGCTCTGAATCGCTCGATCTAAGAGTTCATGATAGAGCGAAAAACCAATTTCCTCCATATGCCCACTTTGTTCTGCCCCTAAAATTTCCCCCGCACCACGAATTTCTAAATCGTGACTCGCTAAAGTAAAGCCAGATCCAAGTTCAGTGCTTTTTTCAATCGCTTCGAGACGTTTTTTTGCATCTACCGTGAGAGCGTCTTGAGGGGGGGTGAGCAAATAAGCATAAGCTTGATGATGCGAGCGTCCCACTCGGCCGCGCAGTTGATGCAATTGGGCTAAGCCAAATAAATCAGCCCGTTCGATGATCATGGTATTGGCATTTGCAACATCAATTCCTGTTTCAATGATGGTGGAGCAGATCAGCACTTGGGAGCGATTATGGTAGAAATCAGACATCACCCGTTCGATCTGCATAGGGCGCATTTGACCGTGGGCAATGCTAAAACTCAAATTGGGGAGGGCTTGTTGTAAAGTCTCGCGCGTGGCTTCAATGGTGGCAACTTCATTATGCAAATAATAGACCTGCCCTCCGCGGAGGACTTCGCGCAAAATGGCCTCTTTGATGATTGATTTTTGATATTCTTTGACAAAGGTCTTGATTGAAAGCCGTTTTGCAGGAGGGGTGGCAATGATGGAGAGATCGCGCAGCATGGAGAGCGAAAAATTAAGCGTCCGTGGGATGGGGGTTGCGGTCATGGCCAAAATATCGGTGTGTGTGCGCAGGGATTTGAGTTTTTCTTTATCCTTGACCCCAAAGCGATGCTCTTCGTCAATGATGATCAGGCCCAAGTCTTTCAAGACAAGGGGTGAGCGGATCAACTTGTGTGTGCCAATAATCAAATCAATTTGGCCTGAGGCTAGTTTTTCACGGATTTCGGCCTCTTGTTTACTCGAAGTAGAGCGGGAAAAATGGGCAATTTTAATCGGCCATTTGGCAAAGCGATTGACAAAATTTTCATAATGTTGCTCAGAGAGTAGGGTGGTGGGGACCAAGACCACAACTTGTTTGTTGTTTTGAATGGCAATAAAGGCAGCGCGTAAAGCCACTTCTGTTTTGCCAAAGCCTACATCCCCACAAAGAAGGCGATCCATAGGTTGGGGGCGGGTCATATCCCGAATGATATCTGCGACCGCTTGGTCTTGGTCTTGTGTGGTTTCATAGGGAAACTCATCGCAAAAAGCATTGAAATCATCAGTAGGGATGAGATATGAAAAGCCTGGCTGGCTCATGCGTTCAGCATAAATTTGTAAGAGCTCAGCTGCAATATCGGTAATGCGTTTTGCCGCCTTTTCTTTGGTTCGAAGCCACTTGTCTGAACCCAATTGATGGAGTTGAATAGCACTTAAGCCGCCAATGCTGTAACGCGAAAGCAAATGCAAATCTTGGACAGGGACATAGAGCAAATCATTGTTTTGGTAAGCAATGGTGAGAAATTCTTGCGGAGTGTCCTGCAGATTTAATGTGGTCAGGCCTTGATAACAGCCAATCCCATGCTCAATATGCACGACGATGTCTCCCACATTGAGCTCTGAAAAATCGCTAAAACGTTCGAAATCAGAACGCTCTTCTTTGTGACGCTTAGCGAGGGGGCGGGCAAATTGCTTATGTGGAAATAGCGCTGCTTCCGGTAAAATGATTTTTTTGCTGGAGGGGTCGATCCAGCCTTGTTGAAAAGGGGCTTCTCTGGGCTTTAAAGTAATGTTGGCACGCTGCAGATGTTCGCCCAGTAATTGCACGCGGCCTTCTGTTTCAGCGCAGAGGAGCAGGTCATAATCCGCATATTTTTGCAGAAAGGCTTGCAACAAGCTTGGGCCGGATTCACTCGATAAGTCCAACTCAGGCAAGGCATAAGCAGAGTCTTGAATGCGACCCTGTGGCGTGAAATCAATGCGCTCAAAGGCCTTCATCGCGGTGAATAGCATTTCTTTTTGAAAAAACAAAATTTTTGGGGGCAGAGGTGGCCGGTCTAAATCGTATTGTTTATCCTGGTAGCGGTTTTGGATCTCGTGCCAAGCCTGATCCCAAGTCAGTTCTAGAGAGTGTTCCGTGATGAGGAGCGTATCACTCGGACAATAGTCAAAGAAGGAGGTTGGTTTCTCAAAAAATAGGGGGAGGTAATATTCTAGTCCCTGAATGCTAAAACCTTGTTTTAAAGGTTCAAAAGAACGGGGAAGAGGTCCAAGTAAAGCTTCAAAGCGTTTGATAAAGCTTTGAATGGAGGATGGTTCTAACGAAAATTCATGTGCCGGCAAGAGTTGAATGGATTCCCGTTTTTGCAATGAGCGTTGGCTTTCACAATCAAAATCACGAATGCTATCGATGGTGTCGCCAAATAAATCAAGGCGGAACGGGTTTTTGGCGCCCATGGGATAAATGTCGAGAATAGACCCCCGGATGGAGTATTCGCCAGGGGCAAAAACAGCGTCCACAGCACGATAACCGGCCTCACTCAAATATTGACGCTTTTCTGCAAGCCGAAGCACTTCACCCACTTTTAAACTAAAGCGATGCGCATCAATAAAGGAAGGGGGCGGGAGAGGGTCTAAGAGGGTATGCGCACCAATAAGGACAACTCCTTTTTGCAAATGGGGCAATTCTGACAGGCGATGTAGACGTTCAGAGATCAGGTCAATATGCGGCGAAAAAGGGTCATAGGGCAGGGTTTCCCAATCAGGAAAAATAAAAAGAGGGAAGTCTGTCCCTAGAAAAAAGCGCAGTTCCGCTAAAAGCGCTTCAAGCTCAGAGAGTTGATTCAGGATCACCACGACGGGCTTATTGTGCTGCTGTGCTTGCGCAGCGATCAAGGCACTGCGGCGGGCAGGAAGACTATTGAGAGTTTTCATGCACAGGCGTACCCAGAAGATGATAATGCAGATGAAACACTTCTTGTCCGCCTCCCGCACCGGTATGAACTTGGGTACGGAAGCCCTGTTTGAGCTGAAGTTGTCTTGCCAGTTGTGGCAGAAGGAGAGTGAGATCTCCCATCAATAGACGGTCTTGTTCCTGTAAGTGGGCGAGACTGGTGATATGTTTTTTGGGAATAATTAAGGCGTGAACAGGTGCTTTAGGGTGAATATCTTCAAAAGCCAAAAATTGATCATCTTCATAGATCTTTTTACAGGGAATCTGCCCTGTGATGATTTTGCAAAAAAGACAATCCGTCATTTTTCGGACTTCCAAATTTCAATGGTTTCTGTATATTCACGTGGGTCGGGCAACCAACGCAATTTACTGACAAGTTTAGGGTTGCGCTTTTCGCTATTGAGATAAAATAAAAACAATCCAGGATGGGCAAGCTCAGCCCCCGCTTTTTGATTGAGCAGAGTGGCACGATCTAGAAGTTGAGCTAAAATGGTCTTCGCATTATAAGCCCCTTCGCTATTGGTTTCCCCAGAGGCTTCGACAAACAACACGCGACAAAGCGTATTCAATTGTGTTTGTGACAGTTCGGGTAGATAAACGATACGGTCGCCACCTGTATAATCCAGCTTATAATAATCTAAAAGCGTGCAGCGTGCACAAAAAACACAGGCAGTCAGGAGGTTTCCAGGTTTGTTATTGCTATAATTATTGTCGTAATTGATCACCTCTAGCGTGCGGCCCTTGTAGCCACAAAACTTGCAAGTTTCATGGTCACGGTGAATAACCTTGCTGCGAGCAGTCAGAAAGGCTTGATTCCTTTTTCGGGCTTTAAATTTTTCCCAATTATTGAGCTGTCCAGCTAAGTGTAATTTAACAGACATTATAGATCCTTAATGATTCTGGCTTGTATGGCTTCATTAAGAGCAAAAATCGCCTCGTCCGTCATCGGTTGGTGAATTTCAAAGCCAAGGCGTTTTTCTGCGAGCCAGTGAGCATGCACTCCTGCCGCCTCAATAAAAACCGCTTTTCGTCCCACATTATTGAGAATATACCATAGCGGACGATCCAAGGGTTTAGCCCACAAATAAAGCGAATTCAGCACAATCCCCGATTTACGCGCTTGTGTCAAGAGTTCGCTAAAGATGGTTGTGGTGTAGGCATGCTTTTTGATAATAGCTTGCACGGTGGGGCTATTTGCATATTTTTTCAGAAGGGCATCGGTATGAAAGGGAATTGCTTTTTTCTTGATTTGGGCTTGGGTGATTTGCGCTGCAATTTCTTCCAATTTCGCCTCAGCTTCATCGCGTTTGTAGTTGGCGAAGGCGGAGAAAACAGCAAAAAGCGCCTTTTGGTGAGGTTTTAGTTTGTCGATCCCAGGCCAAAGCTCACCCAATTGCTGATTGAAAACCAATTTGGCTTTATATTCATCAACAACAATTTTGCCCGTTTTTTTGTTTCGAGACAACAGTCCATATTTTTTGCCAAATTCGATTGGAGTCAAAGCCATCGCCCATGGGCCTTCGTCAATCGAATCTTTAACTAAATTTAAACCCGAGACAATATTAATGGCGGGGAAGGTTTGACGGACTTTTTCGGACAGCGTATGCATATTTTCAATATCGCGAAATCCACTCGTTGGGTGTTTAAAATACGCAATAATCATAAATAAAATCCCCAAGCCTGCGCAGGGCCCCTTCAGGGTGTTGCCAATTTCACTGGACAGAAGGGCAAGCTCATCTACACTGACGCGATTATGATTGTGGGGATTAATCCAATCTGCAAGACCTTGGTATTGACTGCCCACAATGAAAAAACTGATTATCTTGAGCTCAATATATTTGATCCATAAAATCGCGGTGAGAATTTGGGTGTGAAACAGCAGGAGTAAAATTGCAGCCACTGCAAAAATACCGACGACAACCCAAATAATTTCTAATTCGCCTGAGTCTTTTTGACCACCTTGCATACTGTCTCCTAGAGTAAACCCTGATCGCTCATCGAGGCTTTACGCTTTTGCTGCTCTTTTTTATGCAACAACACAATTTCTGAAACAAAGCGATCGCAGATCGATTGCGCTGTCGCTGCCGGATTGGATTTGAGCTCCATTTCGATTTCATCAGTGGCGCCTCCTTTGGGGAAACGATCAGCGAGATAACGACGTGTTGCTACAGGTCCAATCAACTTATATAGCGTATCACGAATTAGCACATCTTCAACAGTGGTATTAAAGGCCCAAAGCTCAACCGGACTGATCGTGCTGGTCAAGAGTTGGGTATTCATGCCGCGTTTTGTTACAAATTGTGCAATAAAAGTTGCACCCTCAGAGGTTGGACCATGGACCCGTGAAGAGAGAGCCAGTTTTTCGGTGTCGGTCAAGCCAAAGGCCTTACACGTGGCATCAATAGAAATAGAAGAGCCAGAGTCCAAAATAAAGACTGAAGTTGCAAATTCGATCATGAGTTCATCGAAGTCTTTTAAAGACTGAGAGGCAAGAGCGATATGAATCTTCCATTTCCGACCTTCGCGCATATCCTGAAGGACTTGATCACGAATTGCTGGGCTTTTTGCCGTACGATGAAATTCATCAAAGACAATTCGCTTCGGCTCTTCTAGTACTTCTTTAGCACGTTTAAAGTGATATTCATGGTACTGCTCTGGCATTTTGTGAATTTCTTCCATATTGAGGAAGAAATCACGCCCCAAAATATGCCGAGCCAACATATACATCACCGCAGTTTGTTTTTCTGCAGCAGGGCTACCGGATTTAGCCACATCATTTAAATCGAGCGAAATGAGTTTAGCCCCTTCAAAGTCCAGGTGAGTCACACAAGTCAAAGTAGGGAAGCCTCGAATGACACCAGAAATAATGCGGCTGTAAGCATCAATATAGTTTTCGTTGGAAGGGGTGAGAATTTCACCAAAAAGATCTTTGATGCTGTTGGTATAGGCGATAGAGACCGTATCTGCAATCGTGGGCATAGCGTAACGCTGCGCTTTTAAAGCCAGGCGGTGATTCCCTGCTTTGAAGAACGCATCAGCAATATTCCACCAGGTGACTTGATGCACTTCAACAGGCAGTTCGATGGTAGCCAAAGCGGCTTCAATTTCCTCATCACTGTGGCGCACATAAAGCTTGGGCTGTTCCATGTCGCTGAAGCGTTTGTAAGTTTCATCAATAATCATGCTGATCATGCTGGACATCCCCTCGGGGAGGCTGTCTTCGATATTTTCAACCAGTAACAGATTGATGAAATTTAAAAGGAAGGAGCGATGAGCACGATTAGGTTCCCGGGCCCCCAACTGAGTATCAAATGGATTGATAGCGTCTTTTTCATCATTAGTGAGGCGATAGTAAATAGCCTCATGCTTCCGCGCTTCAGGCAAACCTTCTTGAATCAGTGAGATAAAGCCCTTGCTGGAAGGACCGATGTCAATAATCGAAATTCGCGGTAAGGCAGAAAGCCCTGACAGCAAACAGAGGCCCAAGTTTAAGGTATTGGCTAAGACAGATTTGCCTGAGCCTGAACGTGCATAAATAATATCAATCCAGCTGACTTGATAACTGGAGCCAGGCTGATAGGGCCAAATCTTGCCGTCTGGAGTGCGGAAAAGTAAACCTCCATTTGGCCAGGGGGAGGCTGGACGAACAAAGGGAAGCATAAGAATCACATCAGACAAAGGCGCGGCAGAGGCAGTAGCTGCGATTTTACTTGTAAATGCAAGGGCGCTTGAGACCGTGGTCGCAAAAGGATCTCCTGACAAATCACCCACCTGGCAATTTCCCCAGCTTTGAGTAATTTTATACAATTTTGCAGCGCGTTCTTTCAAGAGGTCCGGCTTATTGTGAGGGGCCCAGGTCGTTAAACAGACCTGTAGTTTAATAATGGGGTCATCACTTCGCTCGTGAAGCGTTTTCAAAAGTTTATGTGCATCAGCAATCAAACGATTGTGATGTGAGCTAAATGCCAAGACCTGAGCCAGCAAATTTTTGCTTTGAGAAATTTTAATGCCATCTCCGCCCAGGAAATAAGAAATCCGCCAAGGAATCGCAGCCGAAAGCATCCGCCTGAATAATTCATAAAACGGCTTAATTTCTTTAGGAAAAAGTTCAATGAAGATAGGTGAGTAAATTTGATCGCCAATTCGCGCATACTTTAGGCCAACGGTCTCACCGCCACGAGGCATCAATTGCCAATCCAGTGGTGGCCACATTAAGGAGGAAATGTCACTTTCGATATTGCCTTTGAGTTGCAACGGAAGGCGGTCTCCCGGTAAGAAAGGCTCCCAGTCGGCACTTGTGTAATGAGGGTCAATTGTTTTACGAATTTCATGCGCTGCTTTATGGACATTTAAGAGCTGCAGGTAAAACCCAGCATGCTGTAAATCTTCAATTAAAGAGGATAAAAAAGACTGATGAATATTACGAAGATCTGCAAAAACACCAAAAAGATCTTGAGCTCCTGCCATTCGGGGTAACTTATAGGATTTTAGTTTTTCATTTCTTTGTTTGGTCAGCCGCTTATATTGAGATTTTTCAATGGCCAATGGGGTCGTCCATAACACAATAAAGCAGTCTTCATCTGAGCAAAAACGCGATAAAGTTTTGACTCGAGACTCAAAGATATCATCCAGTTGCAAACCGAGGCGTTTTGCAGTTTCCATAGCAGGGGTCATTGCCTCTTGGATGCGGGCACCAATATGGGCATCATCTTGAGCAAAGTAAAACTGGACAAAGTGGCCTGCACCAGAAAAAGCAGGTTGCAACGCCTCGCTCAGGACTTTACAGAGATAGATGAATTCATTTGTTCCAATGAAGCGTTTATAACCATGCAGGCGTACCACTGAAACCAAAGAGCCATCTTTAGCGACCAAAGCACTTTTATTATCTGCTGTTTCCAGATCACAGTAGGCCAGCGCATTTTGTTTGAGCGCAGTACTAATCCACGCCAAAATACCCTCGATTCCACTGTAAAAGCTTTCAATAAAAGCCATCTTCTACTCACTCCTTTGGAAGGCCTGTTATTTAAAAACGTATCCGCTACTGGTCACTACTTGGCTGTTATCAGCATCAATTTCAGTCACCGTGCCAATATTGCCTAATGCCGTTCCCACAGTGACACTAATGGTATTGCCTTTCCCATCCACTAACCATGCACGGCCTGGGACAACCGCACGCAAAGTTAGTTTTTGCTGATCTGCAGTTTCTTGGCCTAGAACCTGGCTCAATTGGGCTTGGGTGGTACTAAGACGTGTGTTTGCAACGGCAATATTGTTATCAAGTTGTGCGATATTACCATCTAAGTCAGAAAGTTGACCTTGTAAGGCAGCTAGCTTTTGGTTGGTTGCTGGAGAGCCACTTGCCTGCAATGAGTCTTGGATCGACTTCATCGATTGTTGAACGGTGTTGGAAAAGCCCGTTAGCAGCTGCTGCATTTGATCAGAAGTCATGGTGATGTTTGTAACAGGCCCAGCTGCAGTTGAATTTGGGGCTGCTGTCGTGGTGGTGCTGGTGCTACTTGTCGCCGTTGCTGCAGGAGCCGCTGTACTTGAAGGAGCTGCAGTCGCACTGGGGGTGTTAAAATTACCCTGTGTTGCTGGTGCAGGGGCCGGACGTGGAGCGGAGCTACTTGGGGAGATCACTCCCATAATGAGATAGCCTGCTACAATGATGACAATGAGTCCTAAAATTGCATAGAGCCAGTTTTCCTTCACCATGTCAATCAGGCTGCCACCCCCTTTTTTAGTAGAGTTAACAGGCGATGCGCCTTCATCCAAAGCAGCATATGCCTCATCTTCATCTTCTACCGCATAATCAGATTCATCAGAAGTTGCATCCGCAGGAAATTCTTCCCCTTCTTCAAAATCATCCTGAATATCGTCAAACTGACTCAAGTCATCTTGGTCAAAATCATCCAGATGGCCATCAGCACTTTCAGGGTTGGTGTTTTCGATCGGATCCAAGGCATCGTCATTTTGATCTTTCATTATCATCCTCTTTAGATTGATTAATAACTATTGAGTGGAATGCGCGTGTCGCTCATAAATAACACGCCAATCCCTGTACCCTGTGCCACTTTAATTGTTGGTGGGGTATTAAATTCTTGAGCCGCAGCTTGGGCTGCATTTTGTCCCATCTGCCCTAAACCTTGATAAAAAGCGGTACGTGTGGTGACATCGTTATTAGTTGTGGTCACCCCTGAGCTGTTAGTATTCACCACGCTACAGTTTTGGGTGCCAGGAGGGCAATTGTAAGTGTAACTATTATAGGCATTTCCAAAGCCTTGCAGGAATGAGGAAGCAAATAACATGCCATAACGTAAGAGATAGTGATTGTCTACGCTGGTTACGACAGAGTTATTAGCTGTCCTTGCGTCTACAGCGTAAGCATTGATGGGGAAAGAAGCATTGCCATTAGGAAGAGACATAGAGTTAAACTGAATGACAAGAGCGTCTTTTGTCGCTGTAAAGCCGCCAATCAGACGCGCTCCTTGATATTTGCCTTCTACAATTCTGGCCAGTACTGGTGTGTTTGGAGAGTCACTGTCGAGAGCGGTATCAATTACGCCAAAGAGAATGCTGCCCGCTTTAATATCCACAGGTGCTTGAAGCGTAGAGCCGCCACCGATTCCGCCAGATCCAGACGAACTGCTTCCACCCACGGTCTGGAAGGTTGGCGTTTTCCAAGTTGAGCTGAGGTTTTGAATGCCCGAGCGCATGGCCTGCTCAGTTGCGGAAAATTCTTGAGATTGCGCTGCAGCTTGATTTTGTTGTGCACTGGCCAATTGTTGTTGCAAGGCCTGTACTTGTTGAGAGAGTGCTGCATCTTGAGGATTTTGGTTTTGCTGTAAGGCCGCATTGGCGCTGGCAAAACTGGTGGGCTGTGACGTGGTTGCTGAAGAAGGGGTGGTGGCAGTAGTGGTACTACTCGTTGCGCTGCTTGTATCGGTTGCAGCAGGGGTTGGCGATGAACCTGACGCACCTGGAAAGGCATTCTGGAAAATACTGCTACCATCTGCAGAGGCTTGCTGCAAGGCTTGTTTTTGTGCGACCTGATGCAGTTGATCATACTGTGAAGCCTGGCTAGTGCTCACCGGTGTGCTGGTATTGCCGGAGGGAGCTGCCGCTTGCACATTTGAATTCATCGTGACTTCATTCGAAGGTCGAAGTAAGTTCATCACGATAATAAAAGCAACAATTACTGCAGCAACAATAAGCAAGATGCGCAGGCGAGGGTAGTGCGATAGTTTTGCAAAGTATTTTTTAATTGGTTTGAGCATTTTGGTTTCCTGGATTCACAATTAATTTTTCAAGATTGCCCATGTTGGAAATAAGGAGTTCAGGAGTGGCCGTCAACGCATAGGCGTGATAGGGTGTTGGGCCCGGGCCATTAGCACGAGAGGTCCATGCTGGGGAAAGCAGAGTGGCGCGAGTAAGCATGATGTACTGCCCCCCATAAGACCACACTTGCGCAGCATTGCTATCGGACACGGTCAAAGCAACTGCACCTTGAGGAGGAATGCCATTAAGCAGGTCAACCAAATAACCCGGCGCTTGTGACACAGGGTCTGGGACGTTAGGATCGCCAGGTTGGTTTTGATCCAGTTGGACATAATCTAAGTAATCCCAATTTTTTTGGCCAATGAGTAGATTGAGCATGACCGGTACCTCCATGCCCTGGAGCATCACACCTACATTGGTTTGAGCATATAACTTTTGCCCTTGAATCATTAAGACACCACTAGACTTATCCCACTGCACCGCAAACGAAGTAGGGTCGCCAATACTATAGGATACGATAGGCCAGACTTGCCCGCTTGCATCAGTAAAGACGAGCGAGGTAATCATGCCACGGCCAATTCGAATAACAGGCATATCCCCCCCCGGTTTCAAGGTGACCGGAATGATAGAGGAGGTGCCTTCAGGAGGGGCATCACCAGGAGGTGCTGCGTTGGCCTCTTGTTGCGTTGCTGCAACATCTTTAAATTGATGAATCTGTGCAGGAGTGAGAGGAAAATAAGAGCTTAAGACTTGCTGAAAGGCAGCATCGTTGATAGTCTGCGGGCTTTGGGATTGAGCGCTGGATGTCGTCGCTGTCGTGCTGGGCGTGGATGGCGCATCATCTGCATAACTTGCGAAAGGAGCAATCAGGCAGAAGGAAACGAACCCAATTTTGTGAAGCTTGAAGCGTTTCATCTAAATCATTTCCTAATCTAGTTGTAAAAAGCCAATTCACTTAAGAATAGTGATTTTTTGGCGGTCTGTAAAATTAATTAATGTAACTCTTGTTACATTCCCTCTGCCCCCTGTGTCCACTCGCGAAACTTTTCTTTGAGTTCCTCTAATCCCTCCCCGCGTAAGGCAGAAAAAAACTGCCACGAACCAAGGGGCTGTTTTAACAAAAATGGCATGACTTGCTGCGCTTGAATTTTGTTTCTCTCATTGTTACTTAATTTATCCGCTTTGTTAAGTAAAATATGGCAAGGACAATTTACGAGATTGGTTAAACTGAAAAATTGCTGATCGAGAGTGGTGAAGGGGTGGCGGCAATCCATAATTAAGATTACCCCTTTCAAGCTTTGGCGTTTTAAAATATAATTTTTAAGAAAAACCTGCCAATGAGCTTTGGTTTGTTGGGCAACTTTAGCGTAGCCGTACCCAGGCAAATCAACCAAATAGATAGGCTCATGCAATTTAAAGTAATTAATAGACTGTGTTCGTCCAGGAGTTTTACTGGTTTTGGCTAATTTTTTTTGCTGCGTTAGCAAATTAATGACGCTCGATTTGCCCACATTGGAGCGTCCAGCAAAGGCAATTTCAATATTGTGATCAGGGGGGAGATCAGCCTGTTTGAACGCGCTTTTGTAAAATTCTGCTTGATTAAATTGCAATTCCACTGTATTCATAAGAGAGGGAGATAGGCTTACTATAAACAAGCTGAGATGAAAAAGGAAGGGCCGGGGTGTCAGAGATTCTTAAAATCATGACCTATAATATTCAAGTGGCGATGCCAAGTCATGGAATTCGTCATTATGTCATGCATAGCTGGCACCATTTTTTTCCGCATCCTCGGCGCAATCATAATTTAAAATCGATTGCAAATGTGATTCGACCTTTTGATATCGTTGCCTTGCAGGAATTGGATGCGGGTAGTATTCGCAGTCGCTATGTCAATCAAGTGGATTTTTTAGCAGAAGTGGCGGCTTTTCCTTTCGCAGAGCAGCAAACTACGCGTAATTTTGGCCCCTTTGCACGGCATTCAAAAGGCCTTTTAAGTCGGTACCCCATTCACAATGCTCAGCATTATCTTTTACCTTCAGCTGTGCCTGGGCGCGGGACGGCCACTTTTTGCATTGGTTCCAAAGAGACGCCCTTATTTATTTTGAATGTGCATTTGTCTTTAGGGGCAAGAGCCCAAGCTGAGCAATTGGCTTTTTTAGGGGACTTGATTCAGCAGTATGAGCATGTGATTGTAATGGGTGATTTTAATATGTCTGCTGAGCAATTACAAAGTTTAGATGTGTTTAAAAACCGCCTGTATTTGGCCACTGACGATGCCTTAACCTATCCCAGTTGGAAGCCAAAGAAACAGCTGGATTATATTTTGCTGAGTCCTTCGCTGAAAGTACAGCATGCTGGGGTGATGCATTTGCCCTATTCGGATCATTTGCCTTTATTTGCTGAGATCATTCTCCCTGACGGGTTTGTGCTCTAAACAATATTCATTCCCTGCAATCAGCTTGCATTGCTTGGGATGCCTGGCAAGCAAATGGCGCATCGTGGGTGAGAGATGATTGGGCTCAGCCACTAAAAGCTGTGGAGAGTGTTCGGGATATTTTGGGCTATCATCTCCACACCGGGGTTTTTCTACTGCAGCATTCACATGGGCAACATAAGCAGTATTGATGGGAACCCCCGCGATGGCTGCAAGTTCTTGGGTCTTGATTAGCAGGTGGTACTCAGAATAGCTCATATCACAATCAAATTTGGGGTAATAAATCACCAAGGTGCTTTGCTGCATTTGATGAATAATCGCCTGATCTGCTTGCAGCGTGTTACTGATTGAAAATACGGTTTTGAGGTGGGCGCGCGTGCTGGCAAAATATCCAGAGACATCCCATAATTGTACGATCAAGCCTAGGGGCAAAATGATACAGGCTGCCTTGGGGGCTTGTTTGATTAGCCCTCCGATTGCAAAACTCATGAGGAGGTAGAAACAAGGCCAAAAAAAACGGCCATTGCTGCGAAAGTCCCAAGTGATGAAGCAATTTTTTGGGGTGGGTAGGTTGATTAGCTCAAGCTTGCCCACGCCAAGATGTCCGTAGAGAGCGTAGATGAGGAAAAGCAGAGCGACGATTAGCAAGTTTTTGTGGCGTTTCAACAGGGTGTGCAGCTCTTTTTTACTGAACGCGGCTACCGTGATCAGACACAAGGCCATTAAGCCAAGGCCCAAATAGGAAAAACCTTCTTCTTGAAAAGGGTTAAGATCAATATTGCCCGTGCCAAAGTAACCCCCGTAAAAAGGAGCGAGCAGATTCATGTTATAAAGGCCAAAGCCCTGTGTTTTGTAGGAGGCCCCCAAGCCAAAGCAAAAAAACTCTAGCCCCAATAGCGCATGGGTGATCAGGACGACTTTAAATGTCTTGAAGTTGAGGGGATGCTTTAAAAGTGCAATCAGGTAAAAAGGATAGCACATGGCGGTGAGGTAGGGGTGAATGAGCAAGGACAGCCCCAGGAGTAGGCCGAAATAAACATTGAGCTTCAAAAAAGAGCAAGCTTGATGTTGATTGAAAAAATACAAAGCGAGTGCAAAAAGAAGCAAACTTTGAAATGCAAGGGATTCTTCCCCCGCAATGCGGCTATTCAAAATCGGCGCACTGATTGCAAATAGGGTAAAACAGAGGGTGGCTAAAAGATTTTTTTGTCTCAAGCTGAGTGCCAGAGTTGTGGCGGCAACTCCTTGCGTGACATAACAAAATAGCATGGCCAGGCCAAAGTAGTTAAATCCAGTGGGAAGGATGCCGTGGACAAGTTTAAAAAAGAGGCCCAGGAGGGGGATGCCGTTGGTTTGCATCAGGTTGGTCCCGATTGGGTAATCAAGAGACTGGATGCGAAGTAAAGGAAAATGCCAGGGCTCATTTGCAAAGGCATACCAACCAGAGAGGGACTGGGCAAGATCCCCTGCTGTATTGTGATAGCCCATCCACTGAAAAGTATGTCCACATAAAGCATAGAGCCACGCCAGCGTAATCAAGATGCAGGTGAGATAGAGCATGCTGATTGATCGAGGCTGGAGCAGCCAATGATGGAAAGAGGGCTTCATATATTGCAATCCATCCTAAAATAAAGGAGCATAATCCTTAAAATCAGTGGGTGCAAGTGCAGGGCAAACGCATCTTAATTGAATTTAGCGGTGATCTAGGTTGTTAGTCGTCCTGATCCGCCATGCGCAGCTTGGCGCGTCAGGATCCAGCATTAAATCACTTCATATTGGCCCTCCCCATATTTTTGAGCTTCTTTTCACTGGTAATCGCATTATAGATATCACCGTACGCTGCATAATAAACCAAAGTGTGAA
>JAJZUD010000108.1 GCA_021848625.1 Pseudomonadota bacterium | reverse complement strand
TTTTAACCGATCTAATTCTGACATGCTCATTGTAACGATCTTCTCCATTGTCCCACACTGTTGATTTGATATTCATGTGTGACATTTTAACTTTGGTGAAGTGTGACATTACTACTTTGGCGCTACAGTTGCCAGTTGTGTTCTTGACAGTATTCTCTTATTAAAAGAAGCTTTGCGGTTTTCTCCGCAGGAGTTATTGCAACAATTGTCTGAAGGTCAGAGAAGTGGGTGGTACAGGGGTACTCAGGTTTGCAGTGTTAAACTTCCTCCGGAACTCTTAAAAGCAACTCAAGATTCAAGAGTATTAAGAGATTTAGGAGTTGATCAAGCACGACCACTGAGAACAGCCAAAACACAATCTCTCGCGGAAAAGATGGCAAAACATAGAAGAGGATTCCAATTTGAATTAACGGGTTTGGGCAGAGGTGAAGTGGTGACACCTATACTTCCTCAGCCTGGACACGCACAAGAATTTCAGGAGAATTCTTATTTGTATACGAAATCACTTGAAATGCAGGATGCTATTGTTAGATCAATGGTGGAAGGGTCTGCTCCAGAAGAGCGCAAGGCTTTATGTACTAGGATGTCTGGCGAATATTTATCTTCAGTTGCTTTGAATCAGTGGTTCGGTGATGTTAAAAAAAGAGACCCGTACTTGTACATGCGAATTATTTTTGTACTGGACTCTGTCTGTGATCAACCTGGTTCAAGTGCGTTAGCTGTAGGAAAACTATTTGAGCATGGGGGTCTTTTATCAGGGCAGCACCACACTGTGAGAGACTTGTTTACCTATGGACTAGAAGGGGCAGGAGTTTTACCTAATCCTGAAGACACTGCAGCAGTAGGAAAATTTAAGAGAAAGTGTGAAAAAATTCGAGCCAGATTTGAGGCAGTAAAACCGCATATGGTAGAGTTAACTAAAGTTGCTGATGATCTTAAACAAAGAAAGAAATCTGATTATACAAGGGCTGATAAGGCCACCTTAAAGAAAAAAGAAAAGGTGGTCAGGGATGTCAGGGATGCGGTTTATGGGGAATATGTTTTAAAAGGACGAAACCCTGCTGCAAAATTAAAGCGTATTGTTGCTAGCGCTCAGGAAGCCGTAGATGATAAGGTTACAAGGCGTCAATTAACTATGAATGTGTTTGCAGGACTATGGCGCTGCGTAAAAGCAATTGTCAATGTGGTTTCTGGACGTTCAGATACTCGTGTTGCTTTAGATCATGCGCTAACGCTTCCATTTCATAAGGTGTCAATGTCAGGACGGCAATCCTTGCCTGAGCCTGTTCGAGAAAATAGAGCCGGCTTTTAGCCTTAGATCAAATGGTCACCTTGCCTCGTTATGTACGTGAAACCAGGATGTGTCGTTTTTAATATGCCATCCCGCGCCCCATTGAATGAGACCAGCTCAATTTTTCATGAATGGCTTGATGCTCTCTGTATTCATGGCCGCGTAAATCTTGATGGAGTTGTTGAATCAGTTTGGCATCAATGCCTGCTGTATTTTTCAGTTGTGCCACTAATTCTGTAGATTTGAGAGGATCAACAATCACCACTTTTTTGGTGATTTTCTCAGCCTCAGCCCATAGTTCTTTTTCCTGAAGCAGTGTTTTGGCTAAAGTTTGATGTGCTTCCTTATCTGCTTTAAGCTCTTTGCTTAAAGATTTATAGTGCTCATCTCGGGCAGCCTGGGCCTCTTTTTGTTTGGCACGAATCGAGTCTTCTCCTACTAAGTAGACTGTAATTTTTTCCCGAAGCGCTGCAGTCAATACAATTTGACCGTTTTCTTTCAGTTTGAAAGAAGACTCTTGCTGCTCCTGAGTTTCTGTCGCTTTTTCTGGCAAATATTGATTGCGGAACTGGGTCTTTTCTTGTGCCTCAGTGATTTGCTCATCCAGCCTCAAATAAATCCTTTTTAGACTCATTGGTTCGAGACGATTTTGGGCAAGTTGTTCCTTGATTTGGGTAAATTCAGGGAATTTGTAGAGCCCCTGGGCCATCTCTTCGCACTTATCCCACAGGTGTTGCTCCTTTGTTAGGTCTTGAGCGAGTCGCAGTTTATTCGCATAACCCACATCACGAGCATGTTTCGCCGCTCCTTCATCCTTCCATTTTAAAGTGTCCCCGATCGATTTTTCTACTTCAAAGTACTGATTCAGTTTTTCAAGGAAAAACTCTGGCAGAACGATCCGATTATCAACAATTTTAAATGTCACAGGCAGGGTGTGCTCAATTTTCTTGAACTCAGCCGTTTTGATTTGCTCTTCATAATCCTGAATTTCACGAGTCGTATCCCAATCTAAAGGTTTTAAAGTTTTGGGACTGAAGCGATTTTGGGCGATTTCATTTTCAATTTGTTTTACGTCTACAGAAGGCATTCTTTCAGGCGCGTAGGTGTTGATGGCTTCCCATAAGGTGCTCTCTTTTCGTAAAGCTTGTGCAAATTCATATTGAGAGATTTCCAAGTGTTTTCTTTCTGGGGAGCCAGGTGGGTGAACCCTACTGCGAATGGTTTGCCGCACTTCCATGTACTGCTTTAAGTTTTCCAGTGTGGATGCGGCCAGATAAATCATGCTGTCTTTCACCTGGAAGGTGGATTGCTCTTGTTGTGGCTGCTGTTCTTGGAATGCTTGGTAACGTGCTGCTGATTTTTCCAGCCGCTGACGATTGATTTTAAGCTCATCTAAGAAGGGCTCATACACAGCAATATTTTCCTGAATCTTAAAAGCCAATTCGTCGCGTTGTTGGCTGAATGCTTTGGCAATATTGATCTTCTTCTCATTATTGGCTTGATAGATTTTATGGGGTTGTTTTTGTTCGACCTTTTGCAAACCCTGTTCCGTATAAACACGCTCCCAGGCATGGGCTGATTGCTGATTCGCAGCCCTGTAGCGAATCAAGTCTTGATATGCATGTCTTTCAGCATGAGTACGATTGTGATTAGCCTCGCGCTGTTTGTACTCTTTGGCAAGGCCATTGATCTCATTCCAATCTAAGCCGCGTTCACGCACGTAAAGGCCATGCGCTCTGCCGTCAAATACAATTGTCTGAGCGGCTTTGCCTGCGGTCAATCTGCCACCAGCCATTTCATAGTGAATGACTCGTTCACGCGCCTCATGGCTTTTACTATGCTTTTGTACCCAACTTTGACATTTACAACATGAGAATGGCGTAAACAAAGGCTTGCAGAAGATCAAAAAGTCATACTTGTCACTACAAGTTCTTTTTTGTGAGTCGATCAGCAATAATGCTTAACGACGGCTA
>JAJZUD010000107.1 GCA_021848625.1 Pseudomonadota bacterium | reverse complement strand
AACCGAAGATCTCTTAATTGTTCCGGGGTCAGGTCAAATTCTCTCATACCGCATGAGAATACCTTATTTTTTTATTTATGCAAGAGCTTTGTGCCTAATTTTCAAGTTCATGGGGTATATAAAAGGAGTTCATATTGAAAGACAGGGTAGGCAGTTGTAATAGTTTAAGCCAAAGTTTGGTCGATAATGAGAGGGGGAGTCCATTACAAGAGCCTAGAAAACCAATCAACCCTCTCGCAGCAGCTAAAGAGCAGAATTATGATTTTGAGGCAATGCGACGAATGGATGAACATGCCACGAGATATCAGGGGGTTCTCTTATGGGTCCCAGAAGAGCTTGCAAAACCAAAAAAAGGTCTCTGCGAGCGTTTGCGTGAAATGGTCTGCGGTCCGAATTAGGTTGGCTCTCTTTCTGGCTGTAGGGTTAGATCATTTTTTTGGTGTTTCAACAAGGCAGATAAAGGGGTCAGCGTTGCCCCGGCGCTGAAGAAAATTAACGTTAAGGGGAGATTGCTCACTTCTTCGATGGGAAGCTGCGTCACCATTGATGCAACCATCAGGCCACTATTCAATTTGTCTAGCCACGATTTGCCCCATGAAATGATTGCAAAGGAAAGGCTTAAGCTGATGCCTGAGGTGCCAAGAAGTAGGGGGGAGTCAGGATCAACGATAAAAGAAGTGCCTGCCAACACCAAGGCTGCTCCTGCTGTGCTCATGGCGACATATTTTGCGCGAGGATTGTCTTTTAAAGCGCTGCTGCTAATGGTGATTGCAGCAGCTGCCGTAGTCAAGGTGGAAAGAGCGGGGAATTGTTCGCCGCCGATCCAAGGGGAAATGGCCGCTGCACCAAGCCCAATAAGTTCAACTCCTCTTTTTACTGTTTCGCTACTTGGGCATTCGCAAGTGACCTTTGCCGGAGTGGATGAGGCGATCGTTATGCTTTCATCGGAGTCATCAAAGTTTGCTCCTACATCGCTTGCGCTTTTAGCGTCTTCTTCGATGATCTCTATATGCTTTGTTTCGGTAGCAGTCATCTGATAGGCATAGGCAGTCATTGCATTATAACCGTCTTTCAGAAAAAACACGCATAAGCTTGCTGGAGCTTGTGAGTCCCCTGTCGCATAGGAGTAAATCCCCGTCACAAGTGCTGCGGCACCAAGCACAACCCCGGCACTTAAAGTGACTCGAGGCCAGCTCCATCTATTTGGAGTGGAGGTTGCTTCAGGTTCAGCGGCAAATGCATGGTAAGAGCCGGGCATGATCGTCCTAATATGATATGATTAAATAATTTTATCATAAACTTATTGAAAGATCTAGCGCAATACTTTAATCATAAAACGCCCTTCCTCATCAAGGGTCACGCCATGAATATCACATTCAAAGCCCGGAAAGGCTAAGCCCAAATCTTGCAACAAGAGTAGGTAGTCTAAAACTTCATGTGAGGCTTCAGTGATCCGCTCACCTGGCATGATAATGGGAATGCCAGGCGGGTAGGGTAAAACCATCACAGCGCTGGTGCGATTCTGCATATCCTTCAAGTAGATTGTTTCAGTGTGAAAACGCAGCAGTTCTTGATGTGCTTCGTGCGGTGTGACAGCCATTTCAGGCAAGACGTCAAAAGCACGATACATCAAATCAGGTAATTGATGCTGACGAAAGAGGGCATGCATACGCTGAGCAAGATCTTGAATGCGCATTTTGGCATAAAATTCGCGGTGCTCAGCATAAAGTTCGGGCAACATTTCTTGTACCGTCAAATTGCGGTCAAAATCCTGTTTAAAATGATTTAGGGCGGAGAGTAATTTCATTTCCTTCGCCTGAGTCACTCCTATGCTAAACAAAAATAGCATGGAATAAGGGCCGGTTTTTTCAACAATAATGCCATGTTTATCCAGATAATGAGAGACAATCGCCGCTGGGATGCCGAAATCTTCAAATTCGCCATTTTTTAAACCAGGGAGCAAGAGGGTGATTTTAAGAGGATCCAGAAAGAGGTGATTGGCTTCTAAGTCTTTAAAACCATGCCAGGACTCATGGGGTTTGAGTTCCCAACATTCGATTTTATTGAGATGTTCAGGTTGCCATACATCGTAATACCAGCTTTTGGAATGAGTGTTGAGTTGCTTTACTTCCTGACGGAAATGATAAGCACGTTCGACAGTTTTTTCCATTAAGCGTCGCCCGGATTTGCCTTGCATCATAGCGGCCGAAATTTCACAGCTTGCAACCATGGGATAAAATGGGCTGGTGGAAATATGCATCATGTAACTTTCGTTAAACACGGTCTCATCAAAGGGGCCTTTAATGTGGATCATCGAGGCTTGGCTAAAGGCAGCAAGCAGTTTGTGGGTGGATTGGGTTTCAAACAGCGTCTGACCCTTATGCGGGGTAATGCCCATTCCGTACTTGCCTTTGTAAATGGGATGAAAAGGCGTGTAAGGCACCCAGGCGCTATCAAAATGTAAGTGGGGCACCGTTTTAAGTAAAGAGGAGATTTGTTTGACATTGTAAAACAGTCCATCATAAGTGGAATTGGTGATCACCGCGTAGGTAGGCGCCTCAGGAAGGCTCTTTAATACCCGTTCAAATTCATGAAGGGGGATGCCTCCCAAAATTCCATAAGCATTACGTGTAGGTTTGAGATAGGCGGGTTTGACATTGCTCATCATCATCAGATGGGTCAAAGATTTATGACAATTGCGATCAACGAGCACATGATCTCCATCTTTGGCTGCATACATGCCCACAATTTTATTGGAAGTAGAAGTGCCATTGATAACAAAAAAAGTGCGTTCTGCACCAAAAACCTCAGCGGCAAATTCTTCAGCTTGGCGATGCGGCCCAGAATGGTCTAACAGACTGCCTAATTCCTCAATCGAAATTGAAATATCAGCTTTAAAAATATTAGCGCCAAAAAAGTCATGAAATAAAGCACCTGTTGGTGAGGTTTGAAAAGCAGTTCCACCTAAATGTCCCGGCGTGCAAAAAGTATACTTTCCTTCCTCGACATAGTGCATTAAAGCTTTGGTAAAGGGGGGGAGAAGTTGATCATAATTCACTTCTACTGCTTGAATGATCCGCTGCGTATCCTCGGCAACGAGGCCTTGATTGTACTGGAGAAAGTCAATGTTTAAGCCTAGTTCAGCCAGATTAATGTCGAGTACAGAGTGGTGATCAGTAAAGGCAAAAATGGGCAGAGTATTGGTAATCTCTGCAATTTTAGTTAGAGCATTTAAATCAAAATGATCCCAGTCAAATAAAAACG
>JAJZUD010000106.1 GCA_021848625.1 Pseudomonadota bacterium | reverse complement strand
GCCGTCATACGCCATTCTTCAAGGGTTATCGTCCGCAATTTTACTTCCGGACGACGGACGTAACGGGGATGGTTGAATTGCCAGCTGGAGTTGAGATGGTGATGCCAGGAGACAACATCAAGATGGTGGTAGACCTGATTGTCCCGATTGCGATGGAAGAAGGCTTACGCTTTGCAATACGAGAAGGAGGCCGCACAGTCGGTGCCGGTGTCGTTGCTAAGATTATGGCTTAGTCCAACAAGCTATAGGTCTGTAGCTCAATTGGTAGAGTAGCGGTCTCCAAAACCGTTGGTTGGGGGTTCGATTCCCTCCAGGCCTGCCAAATCTAAAAGCCCTGATCATCATTGGTCAGGGCTTTTTTCTTGCTTACTTGCTTGACAGGGAGCATCTCGCTGGATAATCTTAAGTTTTCAATCTGTGTGAGATGAGTATGCCAACAAAAAAAACTTGGGTGATTTCAGCTTTAGTGATGGGGGCAATGGCGCTCGGTAATGCAGGAAGCACGCTCTATCTGCCCGCTATGCCCGTGATTGCAAACCATTTAAATACCACAGGCGCCATGATGAAAATGTCTTTGTCGCTTTTTTTAATTGGCTTCGCAGTGGCGCAGCTTTTTTATGGACCTCTTTCAGATGCCTTTGGCCGGCGTATTAATTTATTTGTCGGCATTGTGATTTTTTTTCTAGGCAGTTTGCTCTCTGCCTCAGCCCATTCAGTAGACATACTTTTAGCCGGTCGCTTAGTGGAGGGCCTAGGGATTGGTGCAGCGAATGCAGTGGGCTATGCGTTGATGCGCGATGTCTACAGCGGAGAAAAATTAACGACTCAGTTGAGTTATTTAAGCATTTTTGTTGGGGTGACGCCTTTGGTTGCTCCTATTATTGGGGGGTACTTGGTTACATTGATTGCTTGGCAGGCTTGTTTTTATTTCTTGGCGCTCTGTGCAGTGATTTTGTTCGTTGCGAAGTTAACTTGGTTGCCTGAAACTTTAGCGGCGATGGATCCCAAAGCCTGCCATCCTAAAGTTATTTTTAAAAACTACTTCACGCTTTTTAAAAGTCCACTTTATATGGGTTATGCGCTGGCCACGGCCTCTGCTTTTGGAGCAGTCTTCACAACGGGGAGCATGTTACCCTTTTTGCTAGTCAACCAATTGGGGATTCCCATCGCGCTTTATGGTTGGATTGCGGGGATTCCTGCTTTGGGTTATATGACTGGGTCTTTTGTCGGTGGCAGATTGGCTCGCAAACTTGGGATTAACGGTGCGATATTGGGAGGGGTCACTTTAAGTTTGTTGGCGCTTTTGATTGGTATTGTAGTGAATCGCATTCATTTTAACGTCTACGCACTGATGGCGCCTTTGTTATTCTTTATGTTGGGTGTCGGGATCGTTATGCCAACCGGGTCCTCAGGGGCGATGGCGCCTTTTCCAAAATTAGCGGGGGCAGAGGCAGCCGTGCTGTGTGCGTCTATGTTTTGTTTGGCGGCTATTTTTACGGCGATTGGCTCCCATTTGAGCGAGTTGACTCCCATCCCTTTATTTTGCCTGCTGATTGGCACATCCATTCTGTTATTAATCTTTTTGTCATTGACTAGAAAAGGGGGAAGAAAATGATTCGCCATGTTGTTTTTTATACTTATCGCAGTGATATCGCCGATGCAGAAATTGCGCAAATTTACCAGCGTTTAGGCCAAATTTGTGCGCGTTTGCCAGGGCAATCCGGGTACACTTGGGGGAAGTGTGATCAAGACGATGGACTGAACCTGAGTCGAGGCTATACGCATTGTCTTGTGACTGACTTTGCAGATAAAGCCGCGCAAAAAGCATTTATGGAAGATCCAGAGCGAGTCGCCTTGTCTAAAAACGAAGTGGTACCACGAGTAGTGGGCGGCATCGAGGGGATTATTTCTTTTGATTTTGCGTATTAAGGTGGGCCACTTTCTGCGTGCACAATAATCGATAGGTCAGCACAGCAAGCGCGAGCAGTATGCCAAAAATCCAAGCCAATGAAATAGCTGAATTGATTTTGAAAAAGCCAATGGCAAAGGCGGTGAGGCTGGTGATCAAGATATTGATGAGAAACATCAAGGCAGTGGCTGTGCCTGCAATATGGCGAAAAAGAGACATCCCTCGCCCCATAGACATAGGGAAAATCAAGCCACAGGCAAAGTACATCACAGCACTCATGAAGCCTACAAAAATCACATTCTGGCGCAACATGTAGCTCAAGATGATGCACACTGCGCTCAAAGCAAAAATCGGTCCAATGATGCGAGGTAGAAGGTATTGAACAGGGTGATGCTTCAGCAAGAATCGCCCTACAAAAGTTGCCGAAAGGAAGACCAGGCCAAGCAATAAAGCAAGTCGACCAAAGAAAATAGGCGAATAACTTAGTCCAGATTGGATCAAGAAAGGCCCGGCTGTATTAAAGGCAATGAGAAGCGAGTAACTCAGTCCCATTAAAATCGCCGTGCCGATAAAAACACGATGCGAGACCACTTCTTGCAAATTGTGTCCAATTCTTTTGAGATTGAGAGGATGGCGTTCGAGATGCGTTTCAGGCACAATGATGAAAACCGCGATGGTCACGCATAAAGTCAGGCTTGCAAGAAAAATAAATCCTGCTTTCCAGCCGAAATAAGCCTGTAAATAGCCTCCAATAATGGGGCCAACGACTGGGCCCAAACCCCACATGGTCGCAATGACTGTGCTTAAGCGCATCAATTTTTCGGGAAGTAATACATCCGCAAAGCTGGCGCGGACCAGCACTGAAATCGCGCCAATCGTGAAGCCTTCTAAGGCGCGCGAGAGTAAAATCATGGGCATGGTGGGGATTATAACGGGTAAGAGGCTCACCAGGATAAAAGCCACTAAATTCCAACGTAGTAATTTTTGGCGTCCATAGGCATCCGCTAAAAAGCCTGTCACAAAATTGCCAAAAGCATAGGTTAGTAAATAAATAGAAATAACCATTTTAGTTGCCTGAGATGAGGCTTGTAAACTTTGGGAAATGCCAGGTAGAGAAGGTGCAATCAAGTCGATCACCATGCCCAAAATCGGGAATAAAATCAATAAGGTCCAGATAATACGGGTGATTTTAGCTTCAGGTAAATGGATGGGGCGAGGGTTATTCATGCATCTCTCCTAAACCCAACTTTGACATTTACAACATGAGAATGGCGTAAACAAAGGCTTGCAGAAGATCAAAAAGTCATACTTGTCACTACAAGTTCTTTTTTGTGAGTCGATCAGCAATAATGCTTAACGACGGCTAA
>JAJZUD010000105.1 GCA_021848625.1 Pseudomonadota bacterium | reverse complement strand
ATCTGTGAGCTCTGCAAAATAAGGGCTTGGGTTCGGTAACATTCGGCAATCTCCTGCGTTTATTTAGATTGCCTGATATTACCTTATGTCATTTATTAGTCAATATAGCGCGATCGCCCTGCTGTGGGTAATTACTTGACTTTTTATATTATAAGTAATACTATAGTCAGTAGAAGAACAATAAGAAGGAGTATGAAAATGGCTTTTGACAGGAGTGCCAGGTTGCTCGGGTATTTGTGCCAGCCACTCCCGGATGGCAGGGAGGTGGTTGAGTACCTGCGGGAGGCTCTATCTATCCGGACGGGCCCTGGGGTGGGTTTTGTGGGGCTTTCTGACCTAAAAAGACTTCTGGTTAGGCAACTTGATGAGCTTGTGGATACGCCCGCATCTACCGGTGTGAAACTGGAAAATAAGGTGCAGCTGCTTTTTGCACTGAAGTTATTGGGGGGTAGTGCCGCTGAAGCCGTGAACTCTGCTAGGGAAAGCGATCGAGAGCCTTCTTTTCTAGCGCATGTAGTAGCAGCTAAAACTGGGGAAAATGCCCCTAGTTTCGAGAGGAAATTTACAACAGCGCATAAGATTGGACAGATGGCGGAGCGATTGGAAAGAGATCCGAGCGTAATGGCCAGAATTGAGGAAATTCTTGCTGAGACACAGGTACCTTCAGTAACCCCAGCGCAGGTGAGTGTGATCGTTGTGCATCCTGGTGGGAGTGAATACTCAGTGGCGACGCCTTTTCAAACTTCAGAAGGAGCGGTCACTGTTCCGGTCACTGTGCCGAGTGGGCCAGGCAGCAGGAGCTAGGCAGTTTTTAGCTGCTTGCACCCCTGCTTCTGTGGTGTGAGATAGTGCGCCGAAGAAAAATTCAAGTGAGGCTTAAAGCAGGAGTGGTCGGTAGTGCTATTCCGAAAAAACAATGTAATTTAGGAATAGCGATCCGAAATTGCAAGGATTGCATTCCGAGTTAAATTGAAATAAAATAGGAATGCATTCCGAGTTTGAGGGCCTTCGATGGATTTAAATGAATTTTATGCGCTGAGCCAGCATTTTTTGGCGATCAAGTATCAGGAATATCATCGCAAAGTGCTGAGCCAGAATTTATTTCAGCATCCCTTGAGTATCATTTTAGGGCAGCGCGGCGTGGGTAAAACAACCTTGATTATTCAGTACCTGCGTCAGCAAGTGGAACGGCTTGATTCGCCGCAAATTTTATATGTTCCTGCCGATCATTTTTTGTTGGGACAAGCTTCGTTGTATGAAATTGCGGAAAAATTTGAACACTGGGGCGGCAAGTGGATTGCTTTTGACGAAATTCACCAGTATCCGCAATGGTCAAAGGAGCTTAAAAGCATTGCGGATACTTTTCCGAATTTACAAGTCATTGCTTCGGGGAGCTCTGCTTTAGCGATTCATCAAGGGACACATGATTTAAGCCGCCGCGCCATTGTGCATGAAGTTTTTGGCTTTTCATTTCGTGAATATCTTGAGCTGAAATGGGGGTTCACTTTGCCCTGTTTGCCCCTGGAGGATATTCTGCAGAATGCGTTTTCATTGAGTCATTTGATCGGCGAGCAACTGGCAACAAAACAAAAAAAAGTATTGCCCGAGTTTCATGCCTATTTGCAAGCTGGATACTATCCCTACGCGCTTGAGATGGCGGATCCGCGTCTTTACTGGATGACTCTTGAGCAAAATATTCATACCACCCTGGACTCCGATTTGTGTGCCATTTTCCCGGCCTTAACAGGCGCCAGTATCCGTAAAATGAAACAACTGCTGAGTTTTATTGCCAGCAATGTTCCCTTCGTACCGAATTTACAAAAGCTGAAGCAGGTGCTCCAAATAGGCGATGAGCGCACTTTGAAAAACTATTTGAACTACTTAGAGGACGCACGACTGATTCGTCAACTTCAAGCCGCATCGAGCAAGTTCAAACAATTGGAAGTCCCTGAAAAAATTTATTTGGATAATCCCAATCTGCTGTACGCAATTTCGCAACCGCATCCCAATACGGGCACCGTTCGCGAGCTATTTTTCCTGACCATGCTGTCGCTATCCCATCAGGTGACCGCACCCAAGCAAGGGGACTTCTTGGTGGATGATCAATACTTATTTGAAATTGGCGGCAAAAATAAAAAAGTGCTTGCTGATGCAAAAGCTTTTTACCTCGCATGTGATGACATGGAAAAGCCACAGGGCAATAAAATTCCCCTCTGGCTGTTTGGGTTCTTGGATTAAATCAACGCAAAATCGACTTTCCGATACCACACATTGACCTTCACGACGCGAATTTTCACCGCCTGACCCAATTTAAAAGTCTGGCCACTGCGTTCACCCACCAAACGATGATGCGTGGCGTCAAACTGATAATAATCACGTGGCAGACTGCTAATATGCACCAGCCCATCGATGAGGAAATCATCCAAAGTCACGAAAAAGCCAAAGCCGGTGACGCCGCTGATAATACCCTGGAAAGTCGCACCCAGATGCTTCTTGATAAAGCCACATTTGAGGGTGGAGCTGACTTCACGACTGGCTTCGTCGGCTTGGCGTTCCGTGTGTGATACCAATTGAAAAAAGTTTCGCGGTAAATTAAAATACTCCTTACCAAAAAGTAAGGATAACCAATGGCTAGACCGCTACTGCTACCAGCGACATTTCATGAACATCAATTTTTGCTACTGATGAAGAAGGAGCCCAATCCGCGTAATCGCTTTCGCTTGCTCGCGATGCACCACCTACAGCAAGGGAAAGACCTACAGTGCGTTGCAGAAATTGTTCAGCATCACTGGAAGACAGTACAATCTTGGTTGCGCAGATTTAGAGAATCTGGGCTTGATGGTCTTCTTGAATCTCCACGCTCTGGTGCACCCAAGAAAATAACGGCAGTAGCTGAAAAGCGCCTTTATGATAAAGTGAGCGCTTTGAGCAAATCCAAAACAGGCGGCTATATCACGGGCCCTGAGCTACAAAAGCTGCTGATTGAGGAGTGTGGTGTCAAGTGCAGCTTAAAAACCGTATACAACACACTTCATCGTTTAAAATTCAGCTGGATTACGTGTCGATCTATGCACCCGCAAAGCAATCCGGATGTTCAGGAGGCTTATAAAAAAACTTTCAAACGCTCTTAAGGGCACTGGTTCCCGAAGAAGTACCGTTAGGGCACCTCTAACAATTGGATAAATTAAGGTCAATATGATAAAATAAGCCATGTTTAAAAGATTAGGATGGACATGGCAGAGCAGAGGGATTTCTTTTTTGGGATTGAGGATTTACACGCACAA
>JAJZUD010000038.1 GCA_021848625.1 Pseudomonadota bacterium | reverse complement strand
AATTGTGCGTGTAAATCCTCAATCCCAAAAAAGAAATCCCTCTGCTCTGCCATGTCCATCCTAATCTTTTAAACATGGCTTATTTTATCATATTGACCTTAATTTATCCAATTGTTAGAGGTGCCCAATTAAAAGGTGGGGGATTCAGCATATTTATTGCGAGGCACCTTCATCACATTCAAAGGGTTTAAGCGAATGCCATTTTTTGCAAGATAGATGAGGACATCATCCACAAACGCTTGGCAAATCATTAAATTCTGTTCTTCAGATAGGCCTGCTTTGACTTGGGCCTCTGCTTTCGCTTGCAACGCGCTTTTAATTTCTGCTTGCAAAGCATCATACTTGACCTGCAAACTAAATTGACGCCGCGTGGCGGAGCCTGCCTCTTCAAATTGTGAGGCCATTTGCGTCAAGCGCTCTACAAACAATTTCACTTCCTTGAGATGCTGATCCCCTGAGGTCAAGGCCTCAGCAAATTCATCTTGAAAATGAGAAAGATCCTTCTTTTTTTGATTTGCTGTGGTTTTGTGACTTAATTCGCTGGTTTTTTTGCGATTGGCCAGGGGATCGTTTTTATCAAGCATGTCAGGTCTCTTTCACATCAATTTGCAAATTATAACGAAAAGGATCTTGAAATTCAAAACAACCATCCCCATGTCTCTAAGATCAGCTCTCAAAACAAAAGGCAGAATATGGCAGAGATTCTTCATGGCACGACTATTTTGGCCGTGCGCCGGGGCAAAACGGTGGTCATGGCTGGTGATGGTCAGGCCACACTGGGTGCAATGGTCGCTAAAAGCAATATTTGCAAGGTGCGTAAAATTTACAAAAACAAAATTCTTGCTGGCTTTGCAGGGGCGACTTCGGATGCCTTTACGCTTTTCGAGCGCTTTGAGGCCAAACTAGAAGCTTTTCAAGGGCATTTAGAGCGCTCAGCGGTTGAGCTCGTGCGCGACTGGCGCTCAGATCGAGTCTTGCGGCGTTTTGATGCGATGCTCCTGGTCGCTGATGCAAACTCCACCCTTCTCATTTCAGGCTCTGGAGATGTGATGAGCGCAGAGGCACACGGCGTGATGTCGATTGGCTCGGGCTCCCCTTATGCGCAATCCGCTGCAAGAGCCCTTGTCGAAAACACCAAATTAGGCGCCCGGGCCATTGTGGAACACAGCATGAAAATTGCCGCGGATACTTGCATTTACACCAATCATAATTTTGTGATTGAAGAACTCACTTCAGAATAAATTGAGGAATCACCATGTCGATTATGACCCCCAAAGAAATTGTCCATGAATTGGACCGTCACATCATTGGCCAAAACGAAGCCAAACGCGCTGTGGCGATTGCCATGCGTAATCGGTGGCGTCGTATGCAGCTGGAAGACGAACTGCGCCATGAAGTTACCCCTAAAAACATCTTGATGATTGGCCCCACGGGTGTCGGCAAAACTGAAATTGCTCGTCGCTTAGCCAAGCTTGCCAACGCACCGTTTATTAAAGTAGAAGCCACTAAATTTACAGAAGTCGGTTACGTCGGCCGCGATGTGGAATCGATTATCCGCGACCTCATGGAAGTCGCCATCAAAATGGTCCGCCAAACTGCTAAAGCTAAAGTTGCGCAACGCGCCTCTGAACAGGCTGAGGAACGTATTTTGGATGTGATTCTACCCCCACCAAGCAAAAGCATGAAGCTTTTTAATAAAATCGGTTTTGCCGGAGAAGCACAAAATCCTTTAGAAACACCACCAGAAGAAGACTCCATTGCGCGTAAAAAATTCCGCAAAGAGCTCCGTGAAGGCCTTCTTGATGAAACGGAAATAGAAATCGACATGGCCGCAAGCCCTATGAATATGGAAATCATGGGCCCCGCAGGCATGGAAGATATGACGCAACAACTCCAGGACATGTTTCAAAACCTCACCAAAGAGCGCACGAAGAAACGCAAACTCAAAATCAAAGATGCTTTGAAACTCTTGATTGACGAGGAGGCGAGCAAACTCGTCAATGAAGATGATAGCAAGCGTTTAGCTGTCGAAATGGTTGAGCAAAATGGCGTCGTCTTTATCGACGAAATTGACAAAATTTGCCGTCGTAGCGATGTGGGTTCTGGTGCGGATGTCTCTCGTGAAGGGGTACAGCGTGATCTGCTACCACTCGTCGAGGGCTCAACGGTCAATACCAAATATGGCATGGTCAAAACCGATCACATCCTCTTTATTGCCTCAGGCGCCTTCCATATGGTGAAACCTTCGGATTTAGTGCCAGAATTGCAAGGGCGTTTGCCGATTCGGGTGGAGTTAAAACCGCTCTCTACAGATGATTTTGTACGCATTTTAACTGAACCCAGCGCCTCTTTGATCAAACAGTATACCGCCTTGATGGGCACTGAAAAAGTCACACTGGAATTTGAAAAAGATGCCATTCATCGCATTGCTGAAATTGCCTGGCAAGTCAACGATCAAGTCGAAAACATTGGTGCACGTCGCTTACATACCGTGATGGAGCGCCTACTTGAGACGATTTCCTTCAGCGCACCAGACCAAGAAAATACAAAATTGAAGATTGATAAAAAGTATGTCAACAGTGTTTTAAATGAACTCATCAAAAACGAAGATTTGAGTCGCTATATTCTTTAAACATTGATTTCTTCAAAAGTGCTTGACAAAAAAAGCAAATCGCGATATATTTGCAAGATAAATTAATTATTTTGACAAAGCATGCAAACCGCTCGTGCGCCATTTTCTGTCTGTAACGTTATGCAAAGCGCGTTTGCTCGTCGTGTCCTTCTTATTAGCTCCTTGCCTCCGAACCTGTCTTAGGTGCCACGCTTGTTGAGCTCACTTCCCCTAAGTCAGGAAGTGAGGTTCATTTGAAGTGAGCAAAAACACCTAAAACCAAGTTTAACAAGGAGAAAAATCATGCCATTAATGAATACCAGCCAAGGAGTCGCTCACGCCGCCTTTGCAGAACCCACTGCCCAACAAAAATTTGAATGCGCCATGCAAAGAATGGATGTAACTGCAGCCCAAAACCCTGCTCAAGTCAGTGCCTTTTTTAAAGCAGCTTGCGCGGCATATCAAGATGCAACCTATACCACTCGATCTTTTACTTTCTTGGGGAAGCATTTTGGCTCAAATCATCAACAGCAAGTTGCACGTTGGGTAACTCATTTCCATACAGTCACGATGGAAGATGTGGATACTTATGTTAGCAGTTACACAGGGCACTTCAATCCAGAGGGCGATTTCTGCAAAACGGTCATGCGTGCGTTTGAAAAAGTCCGTTCATTGAGAGAAAGTCAGGCTGCTGTCGTACCAGTAGCGGCCCTGACGGGTCCACAATATTAAGCAACGACAATCTGAGTTGATCTGTAATAAAAAAGCCGGCTCAACACCGGCTTTTTTACATTAAAACTAAATAGATCACCTCTAAAAATTCGAGTTTTTGGATTGGCATAAGCGCAAAACCTCCCCTGGTTTTTTTACAAGAGCTGGGCTAGAATGATAAAAAACGTTACCTTCGAGATAAATGCGCACAAAAACCCATACGCAAACATTACGCACTGCCGTGATTGGCGTGGGCTATTTGGGCAAATTTCATGCTCAGAAGTATGCGACCCTACCCCATAGCCATTTGCATGCGGTAGTCGACTCCAATCCTGCAGCCTCTTCCATTGCACGTGAATTGAACTGCCACTACCTGAACGCTTATCAAGAACTTGCAGGCCAAGTCGATGCAGTCAGCATTGTAACGCCGACGCAAACTCATTTTGAAATTGCAAGGTTTTTTCTCGAACAAGGCATTCATGTTCTACTTGAAAAACCCATGACTGTCACTGTGGAAGAAGCGCAAATGCTGATTGATCTTGCCGCCCAAAAAAAATTAGTGCTACAAATTGGCTATTTAGAGCGCTTTAATCCGATCGTGGTGCAAGCCCAAAGCAGTTTGAAATCACCCCGCTTCATTGAATCCATCCGCATTATGGAGTTTAATCCGCGGAACAAAGATGTTAATGTCGTCCTAGACTTGATGATTCACGACATTGATTTAATCACCTCGATGGTGAACTCCCCCATTGCCAGCATTGACGCCAGCGGCACGCGCGTTTTATCCCAGGACATTGACATTGCCAACGCCCGCATTCATTTTGAAAATCACTGTGTAGCGAATGTGACTGCTAGCCGCATCAGCCTCAAACCAGAACGTAAACTGCGAATTTTTCAAGAAGATGCTTATTTATCGCTGGATCTCCATCAACGCGAAGGCTCCATTTTGCGCAAAGGGGCAGGAGAAATGTTTCCTGGCATCCCCAGTGTCGATCGCCAAGTGATCCGCGCTGAAGCTGCAGACCCACTTCAAGATGAAATTGCGGACTTTCTGGATTGTATTTTAACCCATCGCCCTCCTCGCGTCTCAGGAGAGCAAGGCAAACAAAGCTTGAGCATTGCCCTTGCGATTACAGCACAAATCAATCAAAAAGGAGCAGCGCATGGCTAAAATCATGATTGTGGCAGGCGAGGCCTCTGGCGACAATCATGGCGCAATGCTCGTTCATGCTTTGAAAACGATCCGCCCCGACACAGAGTGTTACGGGATTGGCAGTCAAAAAATGGCTGAAGCGGGCTGCCGCCTTCTTTTTGATGCTAAAACCATCGCTGTGGTTGGATTCATTGAAGTGCTGCGCCATTATCGCGCCATCAAAGCTGCTTGGAACCTCGCCGTAGCCTCACTCCAAAGCGAAAAACCAGATTGTGTCGTGCTCATTGATTACCCCGGGTTTAATCTGCGCTTTGCTAAAAAAGCCAAGGCTGCCGGCATCAAGGTCGTATACTATGTCAGCCCCCAAATTTGGGCTTGGCATCAAAGCCGCCTCAAGCAAATTAAAGCCTATGTCGATTACATGGCAGTGATTCTGCCTTTTGAAGAAGCGTTTTATCAAGCGGAACACATCCCTGTCAGCTTTGTGGGCAATCCTCTTCTAGAGCAAGTCACTCGTACGGATCGCATGATTGCGCGGGAACGACTCTCTCTATCTCACAACGCGATCATCGTTGGCCTGGTTCCCGGAAGCCGCACGGGGGAATTAGCGCGCCTGATGCCTGAACTCATCGACAGCGCAGAAATTTTAAGCCGTCGCTATCCGCACATCCAATTTGTCATTCCGCTGGCCAATACCATTAAAGAGACGGATATCTGGCCTTATCTTGATGGCACAAATCTACCGATTATGCTCATCAAACGCAATAGTCACCTAGCGATGAGCGCTTGCAATGTGCTTATTGGCTCCTCAGGGACTGTTACCTTAGAGGCCACTATTTTAGGCATCCCCATGGTCATCCTCTATAAAATGAATGCCTTAACCTATGCACTGGCCAAACGCTTGATTAAAATTAAATACATTGGCTTGCCCAATCTTTTAGCCCAGAAAGCAATTTTGCCCGAGCTGATCCAAGATCAAGCCAATTCCAATGCCATTGCCCAAGCAGCCTCTCGCTTTATTGATGATGAAGCCTACTTAGCCTATACCGAGATAGAATTGGAAAAAGTGGTCAGTTCCCTCGGTGAAAAAGGCGCAGCAACCAAGGTGGCCGAAATTGTTTTTGCCTTACTCCCCTAGTTTTTTCAAGAAAATCGTTTTAGAATAAGCGCTTGTCATTGATAGAATTAATAGATCGCATGAATAACACCAACTTAAACCAAACTGGTCAAACCTACGAACGCCCCTGGGGCTGGTATAAAACTTTGGAATTACAAGATCAATACCAGGTCAAACTCATTCATGTCATTCCAGGTGGACGCCTCTCTTTACAAAGCCATGTCCATCGTGCCGAACACTGGGTCATTGCCAAAGGGATCGCTACAGTCACTGTGGATGATCGCAAACAAGATTATCAACCGAACCAAGTTGTTTTTATTCCCAAACAAGCGCGTCATCGCCTGGAAAATTTAAGCAACGCCCCAGTGGAGCTAATCGAGGTTCAAATGGGGGATTATCTGGGCGAGGATGATATCACCCGTTACGATGATGTATACGGTAGGGTGTAATCATTTCAAAGAAATGCAAGAGGAAGTAACATGGCCAAAACAACTAAAGAAAACTCTGTTCTCACCAAGCAAGATCTGATTCAACATTTGATTCAGAAGACTGACTACACGCATCGTGAGGCGTTCTCACATGTGGATGGGTTTATTGATTCATTTGTGGAATTATTAAGCGAGGGGAACCACCTCAAAATGAGTTATCTCGGTGATTTTGTACTCCAAGATAAAACTCCTCGCCCTGGCCGCAATCCCAAAACGGGAGAAGAGTACGAGATTAGCGCTCGCCGCGTCTTAAAATTCCATCCCTCTGCCAAACTCAAAAAAACCGTCAAAGAACTCTAAGTCCTCTCATGGAGCTTGGCCACTTTCTTGTGCTCTTTGCTGTACTTTTGATCAGCGCACGTGTCCTGGGGGAGCTGGCTCGGCAAGTGGGCATCCCTGCTGTCTTGGGTGAGCTGCTGGCTGGCGTCCTGCTCGGCCCGTCACTTTTCAATTTAATTCAAGACAACGAAATCTGGAATATTCTTGCAGAAATTGGGGTGATTTTGCTTTTATTTGAAGTGGGCATTGAAAGTGACTTTAAACGCCTGACGCAAACCGGCCAGAAGCCCTATTGGGTGGCAACAGTGGGCTTTTTCACCCCTCTTCTTCTTGCCTATCCTTTCGCGCACTTTTTCTTTCATTTAAGCCTTCTTAGCAGCCTGTTCATCGCAGGGACACTCACCGCAACTAGCATCGGGATCACCGTACGCGTCCTCAGCGATTTAAAACAACGCCGCAGCCACGAAGCACAAGTCGTGATTGGCGCGGCTGTATTGGATGATATTCTTGGGGTCTTGCTCTTGGCCCTGCTTTATGATTTTGGTGTACGCCAAAGCCTCAATCTCAAGAGTACGCTTATTATGGCCCTGTCTATTGTTCTTTTTTTAATCTTGACGCCCATAATTGCTAAAATCCTCCTCAATGCAATTGACCGCTTTGACCTACGTCAAGACTCCCCAGGACTTTTACTAACCCTCACGTTTGGTCTCATTTTATTTTGCAGCGCCATTGCTAACCAGATCGGCGCACCCTTGATTTTAGGGGGATTTGCAGCGGGGATTGCAGCCTCGCGTCAATTTGGCAATCGACATCTACGACCTAATCCCGCATTAAGTGAGCGTATTGAACATCAAATTAAACCCGTTGTACAACTCTACACGCCAATTTTTTTCGTCACAGTGGGTGCTTCTTTGAATTTACACACTATCCCCTGGCATTCAACTTTCATTTGGATGCTGGGTCTTGGCCTACTTGCAATTGCTTTTTTGGGAAAATTTGTTTCAGGCTGGGTCATCAAGGAATCGCGTCAATCCCGTCTGATTATTGGCACGAGCATGATTCCACGCGGTGAAGTCGGTCTCATCTTTGCCAAATTGGGCCTCCTCTGTGCGGCATTGAACGCAACTGAATACGCTGCTTTGATTTTAGTGGTCAGTCTCACCACTTTTCTGCCGCCGTTTCTCCTCAAAAGGCTCTATGCTGGATCTAAAAAATCAAGCACTCGCTCAAACCAAGGCGTGTAAAGATAAGGCTTTTTTTCTAAATCTTGACGCAACTCAGAGAGTGGAACCCAGCGCATTTGCTCGATTTCTTCACGGTCAAAATCTACTGGTAGCACTTGATACTCTCCGACAAAAACATGATCCAATTCATGCTCAATCAAACCATTAGCAAAATGAGCCATATAGCGAAACGAACCCAGATAATTTAAAGGCGTACGAATCCCTGTTTCTTCAAATAAACGGCGCTCTGCTGCGACAGCTGTGTCTTCTCCTGGACGCGGGTGACTGCAACAGGTATTAGTCCACAATCCCCCGCTATGGTATTTGGTTTTTTGACGTTGCTGCAGTAGAAGCTCCAATTTCCCAGCTTGTTTGCGATAAAGCAAAACCGAAAAAGCACGGTGTAATAAGCCTTGCTGATGGACACTGAGTTTATCCGCAGCGCCAATTACCTCATCCTGTTCATTCACCAAAATGAGTTGCGCATTCATTTGACTCGAGCCTTAGCACGCTGAATGCCCTTTTCAATTTCCTGCATTTGCTGGCGCATTTTCTGCTGTTGACGTAAGGACTCAAGCTGCTCACGCCATTTTATGGGAACTCGTGAAATCTGGCGTGTGATGCGTTGCACCACCCTGAGTAACAACAACACCAGTAACAAACAGAGCACCAAGAACCACAACGGCACCGCAACCGAAAAGGCGCCCACCTCTAGGAGCACTAAGGCAGGGACATGCGCTAAAAACAGCCCAATCACTACTGCCAAGCCCAATACCAATAAACTCAAGATGATTTGTCTCACACCATGTCCTTTATTTTTGAGAGGATTTCTTCGTTGCTACCCAGAGTCAAATGAAAAAAACGCATCAAGCCCTGCGCTAGGGCGTATTTTAACATATTTGGCGAGAGGATTGAAACAACTTGATGCGGAGAAAGCCCAAGCTCACAAGCATAGCGCAAAGCATCTAAACTCGTGACGATCACAAGATCATAGCTGCGCTTAAAAAGTCGCTGTTGCGCCACATTGAGGACTGCCCGCCTTACTTGGTACACGCACAGTGTTTCAACTTGCAATCCTCGTGCACGCAAATGGGCTTCGATTTCAACACGCCCAGCATTGCCTTTGACCACCGCAACCCGTTTAAGCGGCAGCGTTTGCAAGCTAGGCAGTTTTAGCAATGCTTCACTTCCCCCTGCATGCTTTGGGTAAATTACGCTGAACCCTTGATCTTGCAACAAAGCTGCAGTACCTGGACCGACAGCAAAAAGAAGTTTTTCTTGTAAAGATGCTCTTGCGCCAAAGCCACGAACCGCGTTTTTACTGACAAAAATCACACCCTCGATTTCATTCCAAGCATCTGGGCACGTCCAATCCAGAAATTGAATCTCCAAGAGCGGCAAGCACACCCCTTCATGGCCCAGCGCTTCAATGGCTTGGCATAACGCAGTAGCCTCGGGTTCAGGTCGAGTAATGAGAATTTTCATAAAAAATGCTGATATCCTTTAATGGCCAAGGGCTTTTGATCCATCAAATAAGCCCGTTCTGCTGTGATCTCCCCAATGCGTGTTAAAGGCAGGCTTAATGCCTCTGACAAAGCCGCTACAGCAGCGCGAGCACTGGGCGCAGCGGTGAAACACAGTTCATAGTCCTCCCCGTAGTATAATGCTTTTTCTAAGTCACTATAGCAAGGAATCCATTGCGAATTAAGCTTAGCCCCAAAGCCCGAGGCGTCCAAAATATGGCTTAAATCTTGAACAAGACCATCTGAAATATCAATTGCAGCATGCGCCAGACCCCGCAAATGGAGCCCAAGTTCCACCCGAGGCGTGATTTTTAATGCTGCCGCACCTAAGACTCCACTCACATAAATATCATCACCCGCTTGTGCAGCGCTGCGCTTTAATGGGTCTTGCACTTCTCCGGTGATTTGGATCGTAATCGATAAGGGCCCACGCGTTGTATTTCCCCCAATTAAAGGCAAATTAAACAGATCAGCCTGGCAGAACAATCCCTCCGCGAAGGCTTCCAACCAAGCTGCATCGAATTCAGGCAAAGTTAGGGCCAACAAAAAAGCCAGGGGCCTGGCACCCATTGCCGCACAATCACTGAGGTTGACCGCTAGCGCACGATGCCCGATATCATAAGGCGCCATTGCAGTTGTGAAATGCGTACCTAAAACCAAAGTATCAATTGACAGCGCTAAAGTTTCTGCACTCTTGATTAAAGCACAATCATCGCCATTCCCCAACACAATTTCACAGCGTGAGGGGGAAGTGCGATAAAAATAGCGCTGAATCATTTCAAACTCAGTCATGCCTGAAAATATCCTTGGATTTTTAGATGCAATATGCTTTTTAGGGTCTCTGGCAAACGGCTTAAGTCAATTAAATCGCGATTACGCTCGTAATTTTGACGCAGATCCTTCTCCTGATGATAATGTTGTTCTAACAGACTGATTGGATCGGCCCCTTTGAAGGCCTCCTGCAGACGACGACGCGTAACCATGGGCATCACCGATGGGATATTATCGCTTTTATCCCCACGAATACATTTGACAAAAAGCTCAAAAGGCAAATTACTTGATGCACGCCGAAATTCACATTGCAAGGGATTAAACACCCGCACGCGATCACTTAGCAATTGTTCAAAATCGGCGTCAGAACTCACAATCGTCACCCGAAAGTCTGTAAAAGCACACAATGCGTAAATCACATCATCTGCTTCACAACCTGGATGCTCCAGGCACAAATGCGCATTTTCGGTTTTAAAAATTTGAATCACTTGACGAATTTTTTGTTTAAGCTCGGTATCCACACGCTGGGCTTTATAATCTGGAAAAAGCTTTTTGCGCCAATATTCTTCTTCATGGTCACAAGCAAAAACCAGCAGATCCGGCTTAAAATAACGATACTGACTGCGCAAATATTCCTTTGCAGCTTGCAAATAATCGGCCACCTGCATTTCAACCTTTGAACGCTGACTATTGGCACCGATATAGCACAGATTGGACAAATCAAAGACGAGGAGATGTTTAGTCATAGGCCACTTTGAATTTTCTGTATCATGGGAATGCGAATTTCAGGCTGATAAGAGACTCTAGGCAACCCAAAAGGTACTTTGGGGAAACAAGGATCATCAAAGCGACGCGCGATCACATGCACATGCAGTTGCGTAACCACATTACCCAAAAGTGCGATATTGAGCTTATCACATGGAAAGTCCCGTTTTAAAAGCCGCGACACTTGACCGATTTCCTCTAAAAGCAAGGCCTGATCGCAAGGCTCTAAATCCAGCAATTCCACCTTTTTTTCGCGCATCGGAATGAGGATCAGCCAGACCCAATCCTGATGATCAAACAATCGTAATTCACATAAATTAAGGCTGGCGATACGAAAACTGTCTGCCTCTAACTGAGGGTCTAATACCCAACTCATTTTTTTATCTCTCCATTCGGCTTGATCCCTGCGTTATCATAGCATACAATCAAATATCACTCGATGTATAACAGTGTGATTACATGTTTGCTGCTAAACCGCCTTATTTAGAAATCGATGAATCAGCCCCTATTGTCCCTGATACCAGCACTTTCAGAGCACATTTTACCGAGGGCGATCTTGTGGGCAGACCCATTGTTGTAAAAAAAGTCCCGCTGGCGGACCTATTAAAAGTGCCCGATGTCACTTTGCAGCTTTTACAAGAGCGTCCCATCGACCCAACCATACGTGCAATCGCAAGACCTTATTTTATTCAGCATTATCAAGAAGGCAACTTCATTTGTTACGTTTTGCATGATCTTGGCCAGGATCTCCTGACTTTTCTTGGGCGGGACCCTACCCCTTTTTCACTGCCTGCACGCATTTTACGCGGTTTAATTTGCATTAACCTCATGCAAGAATTAAATCGATATCATAGTCATGGCTGTACGATTGGCGACCTAAAACTTGAAAATGTCGTCGTTAAAGTAGAAAACTCTGCAACGGGAGAACAGATGATTTCAACCCGGATCATTGATCTAGAATGGGCAGGAAAAGAGCGGCGGCCGCTCACTTGGTATACTGCCTGTCATTTAAAGGTATTTGATGCTGCAGATCCCGATTTTCACGTTGCCACCAAAGATCAGGATTTGCACGCTTTGGCCATCACAATTGCCCGTATTGCATGCCTACGAGGCATCGACTTGACACTGCAGGACATTGATCAAGCGGTTGACAATGCAACAACCACTCATTCAAGACATCGGTCTCGCGCTTACATTGCTGAAGCCCAAGGTTTCTCTCGAAGCCTTTTACCGACCAAACTCAAACCACATAGAGAGCCCTGCGGAGTACAGGCCAATATTTTTCTTGAATGCGCCCGTTACTTGTTTAGCGGCGTCCGCACCTGTGATCTCCTCTCCTGCGCAACTTACTTAACAATAGAAGTCAGAAAATGGCAAGCCTCACTCATCGTTGATGTACCAGGACCTCTCCCCCCCGCTGATGAAACCACACGCTTAATGGCGGATGTAGAAGGTGACTTTAATATTTCCAGTGCTTTTGGTACAGAAAACACAACAGCCACAGCAAGGACTCCCAGCTGTGGCTGTTGTTGCGTGCAATGAACTTAAAGGGTCTATTTTGCTGCTTTTTCCAAAGCTTTTTTAGCCTGCTTGACCAAGTCTGCAAAGGCATCTACATCAAAAATAGCCATATCAGCCATGACCTTACGATCCAGCTCAATACCTGCTTTTTTCAAGCCATTGATAAATTCACTGTAACGGATTTCATGCAAACGGCAAGCCGCATTGATCCGCACGATCCACAAGGCCCTAAATTGACGTTTGCGTTGATGACGATCGCGATAAGCATATTGCGCCGCCTTGATCACTGCCTGTTTGGCCACACGGAAGACACGGCTTCTGTGACCATAGTACCCTTTTGCTAATTTTAAAACTTTTTTATGACGGGCGCGTGCAGCAACCCCACGTTTGACTCTTGACATTTACGTTCTCTCCTTAAACATACGGTAAGCATTGCTGAATGTGATCGTGATTGGTCGCATCCACCAAATTCATGGCACGTAAATGAGTCTTTCTTTTGCTCGATTTTTTAGTCAGGATATGACTCCGGTTCGCGCGGCGGCACTTAAAAGTCCCACTCCCGGTTTTTTTGAAGCGCTTTGCAGCACCACTTTTGCTTTTAATTTTTGGCATTTTTAACTCCTGTTTCCGTACCCAGTCCGAAGCGCCAAGCGCCCATCAATGGGTATGCCGTTTGCCTATTTCACCGAAATAGGAAGCGGGATTGTACTTTATTTTGCATTGAAACACAATAGGCTAACCGCAAAATTTAATCCTCAGATTCACAGCATCTGGCATTTGCGCATGCCTTTATTTTTTCTTCTTCGGTGCAAGCATCATGATCATCTGCTTGCCTTCGATTTTGGCCGCTTGCTCAACAGTTGCATATTCTTGCAAATCAGCTTCAATCCGCTGCATCATCTGCAAGCCCAATTCTTGATGGCTGAGCTCCCGCCCCCGAAAACGTAAAGTCACTTTTGCCTTATCGCCTTCCTCAAGAAAGCGAATCAAATTGCGCAGCTTGACTTGATAGTCTGCAATCTCAGTCACAGGACGAAATTTAACTTCTTTAATTTGCACCTGCTTTTGCTTTTTCTTCGCCGCATGTTTTTGCTTATTGAGCTCAAATAAATATTTGCCATAGTTCATAATTTTACAAACTGGGGGAGTGGCTTCCGCTGCAACCTCGACCAAATCTAAGCCCGCATCCTCTGCTTGAGCCAACGCGTCCCGTAAAGGCACAACGCCAATTTGTTCACCTTCTGCCCCAATGAGGCGGACTTGTAGCGCCCGAATATTACGATTAATCCGGACTTTATCGTCATCACTTTTAATGGTACATCTCCTTTTGTTTTTGAATTTTTGCCATAAAATCAGCTAATTTCATGCCCCCTAAATCTTCCCCTTTTTGCGTGCGCACGGATACGGTTTGGGTCTCTTGCTCTTTATCCCCTACGACTAACAAATAAGGCACCTTCTGCAGGGTATGCTCACGAATTTTAAAGCCCACTTTTTCATTGCGCAAATCAGCCACAACTCGAATTTGCTCCGCCTGTAAAGCTTGATGAATCGAGCGCACATACGCTTGATGCTGGTCGGTAATACCCATCACTGCAACCTGCACCGGCGCCAACCACACCGGAAAATGCCCTGCATGATGCTCAATCAACATACCAATAAAACGCTCGAAAGAGCCCAAGGTAGCACGATGTAACATCACAGGCACTTTACGGGTATTATCCTCAGCGACATATTCTGCACCCAAGCGCAGCGGCATATTAAAATCCACCTGAAAAGTTCCGCACTGCCACATGCGCCCGATGGAGTCGGTTAAATGCATTTCGATTTTAGGCCCATAAAACGCACCCTCTCCGGGCAAATAGGTAAATTCAATTTGATTTTTAGTCAATGCTTCAGCTACGGCCTTTTCAGCTTTATCCCAAACGGCATCGCTCCCAATGCGCTTATCGGGCCGGGTTGCCAATTTCACTTGAATTTGCGTAAACCCAAAATCCGCATACACGGCAAAGAAGTTTTTCATAAACAAGGCCACTTCGCTTTCGATTTGCTCTTCAGTACAAAAAATATGGCCATCATCCTGCACCATACTGCGCACGCGAAATAGTCCATGCAATGAGCCTGAGCTTTCGTTACGATGACAACAGCCAAATTCCGCGAAGCGAATCGGCAAATCGCGATAGCTTTTAATCCCTTGATTAAAAATTTGCACATGACAAGGACAATTCATGGGTTTGAGGGCATAATCCCGTTTTTCTGAATGCGTTAAAAACATATTTTCTAAATATTTATCGGCATGGCCGGATTTTTCCCACAATGAAAGATCCACAACTTGCGGCGTGCGTACTTCTTGATAATTTTGGGCCCTTTGCTTGGCGCGAATGTATTGCTCAATCACCTGCCAAATCGCCCACCCTTTTTCATGCCAAAAAATCATCCCCGGGGCTTCTTCTTGCAAATGAAATAAATCGAGGGCCTTGCCAATTTTACGATGATCGCGTTTTTCAGCTTCTTCCAACATAAACAGGTATTGTTTGAGCTCCTCTTCATTACGCCAGGCTGTCCCATAAATCCGCTGCAGCATGGCGTTTTTAGAGTCACCGCGCCAGTACGCTCCTGCTACACTCATCAATTTAAAAGATTTCAAAAAACCCGTTTGTGGCACATGAGGCCCACGGCACAAATCAGTAAAATCGCCCTGGGTATAAAGAGAAAGGGATTCTACCTCTGGAATATCGCGAATAATTTCTGCCTTGTAGTGCTCCCCCCGTTGCTCAAAGTAGTCAATTGCTTCAGGACGCGATAGGACTTGCTTCATCACGGGGATTTTTTGCGCTGCTAATTCCTTCATGCGTTTTTCAATGCGCGCCAAATCTTCTTCAGAGAAAGCTTGCTCCGCAGCAAAATCATAATAAAAGCCATTTTCAATCACTGGGCCAATGGTCACCTGCACAGCCGGATAGAGTTGTTTAACGGCCTGCGCCAAAAGATGCGCCGTTGAGTGCCGGATTATTTCCAAAGCTTCAGGATCTTTTAACGTGATCAGGCGCACTTTGTCTCGCGCTGCCAGCAGGGTAGAAAGATCGATAACTTGACCATTCACTTCCATGGCCACCACGGACTTTGCTAAACTCGCACTAATCGACTCAGCCAAACTCAAACCATTTGCGCCTTCAGGCAGAGAACGCTCGCTCCCATCAGGCAAAACAACCACAGGCATAACCTTCCTTCTTAGATCAAAACTCAATTACAACTCAGAATTTTAGCAAAATCAATCTACTTGCACAACTCGGGTGTAAAGAACAGCTTGCATAAAGTTCAGGGCCAGATCATCCAAAGCAAAGTGGTGGAATCCCTATCATGCATCCGCCAGGCTGCAAAAAGACGGCGCTCCCGCTATAGACTGCGGACGGCAAAGCAGATGGACTGAGTTCATTATATAACTCCAAGAGTGAATTGTGAAAAAGCGCTCTCACCTCGGGCTGCACACCCTCTGCACGCAAGGCTTGCATCAAACCGGCCATACTCGCTGTTTCTAACGAATGGGTTTCCAAGGAAAGAGGATTTCTCACCCGTGCACACTCTTGTAAATACTCTCTAATGATTAATTTCAACCCATCCGGCTTCATGGGGTCATATGCACCCAATAAGGTCATTAAGCGATCTTGTTTTTTTGAAGTGCATGCATGCGCCTTTAAGAAAGCAAAGCCTAATGCCGCGGTACGGGCTTCTTTCTTTAACATCGCATTACAAAAAACTTGCAAGCGCAGGGTATTATTTTTAGAAAAAGCAAGACAAAGCTGTTCAACAAACATTGACAAAGGCCAGTCCTTCAGCCCCTTAAAATCAATACGAAAACGGGCTAACCAGTCGGCATAGGGAATGTCGATCTCCCCAACTTGAAGCGCGGTTTCACCCTTCCCTTTGTCTTGTGCCCAATTGATCACTAAAGACGCGTTATCATGCATAAAATCTGCAAAGAATTTCATGATATTAGGATCCACGCCAGGATCAGACAGTCGCTCTAAAATCACTGCTTGAGCTTGCTCCATGAATCGTGTCTTGACCGCCTTTTGCTTACTCATCCCCTCAACACCAAAAGCCCGTACCACTGATAACGGGGCAGGCACACAAGTTTTTTTGGACTGAGGTTTTCCCAGCAGCATTTTTGTCAACCCATTTAAAATAGAGGGTTTTTTCTTACACACAGCCAAGCTGGTGCAAATCACTGCATATTCACTGGCTGCTTTCGCAACAACCTGGCGCGCCTCAGCCATGCTTGTACAATTTGCTTGACGCAACCCCTCAATTACACGCAGCAAGGGCAAATATTCAGGATGAGCCTTGGGCTTACTAAAAGGGCGCCACCCAGGCCGATGCAGCAATTCCAAACGACCATAATGTTGCAATAAAAAGGTACCCATCTCCGCCACCACCTCGAAAGGCTTGGCAGTTGGTGCATATAATGCCAAATGCTGTCTTGTTGCAAAATAACCCGAACAACGGAGAACAGCATTGAGCTCAGTCGCCTCGCTAAAACCCAGCATTCCCACATGTTGTGAAGTCGGTAAAACGACATAAGAGCGCGCAAATGTTTTTTTCACTTCCCTAATCTTGTCATTTTCCGCATGATCCATGCGCCGGCGGATCCCCACTGTTTTACGCAGATAAGCCTCCTCTAATTTAAAATCATGCAAACCTTCACGCTCTTTGCCCATAAAAATAGCCTGCGCAATTTCATCGCTCTCAACATCGCGACTCAACCCAAACAATAAAACTTGTTTGGGACTAGGCACTGCACCTTGCCGAGTCCGATGCACGTTGGTTTGCAGATTATCTAAAATTCCCCCATCCACAAAACGACGACGCCTTCCTGCGATCATTATCTCGTGCTCTTGAAAAACAACGGGAATAGACATAGACGCGCGACATGCATCTGCAATCGGCACAGCCAATATATCAGGGTCATCACTCAAAGAGCTGAAGACCAAATTTCTCCCCAGTGGCTCCCCATTTTCATCTGGAGTGACCTCAATCGCATTGATCGATAAATGCTTAAAAGTTTCTGGAAATTGCGACTGCAGCCATTTTAAATCAGCGAAGGTTATTTTTTTATCTTGACGCGTAAACAGGGCATCAAACTGCACTTGCTGTTCCTCTGAAAGTGGAGCTGCACGCCTAAACCTCTGAATCGCCTTAAAAATTTCCCCTTCCACAGTTTTTAAAAGAGGCGCACCATCTCGGGCGATAAAAGATAATACCGAAGATGATTCCCCTAAAAGCGCCTCGAAGTCTTGGGCCGATGCAACCTCATCAAAATGCTCTGGGCTCATGCCCACGGCAACAAAGGTCGCAGCAAGAGATCCAGCGGAGGTCCCCGCTACAGAATGCAATCTTGGCAATATCCCTTCATCTTTGAGCGCATAAAGCGCCCCCACATAGGCCGCCCCTTTTGCACCCCCACCTGAAAAGCTAACGCACTGCACGCCTGCCTCTGCCGACATCAAACTCTCTAAACGCAAATGCCAGTATCGCAATGTCTCAACCACAGCCTGTACTTCTCGCGTATACTCTTCATATTGCTCTGGCCTCTCTAAAGGCCTACCAGCCAAATCCAAGTCTATGATTGCTGCCTGCCAAGCTTCCAACTCATTTTGATCAGGGCCCAAGACTTGAATATTCAGAAGCGCTTGATCCAAGCGTAATTGATGCATTTTTCTAAAGCGACGCTTCACTTCTTCTGGATCGGCATGAGGATAGTGTGCATTCTCAAGAGAAAGAGAAAGAGAAAGTGAATGATCGACGTCAGATGGCACATCCAACCAATAAAAAAAACTTTCTGAGAGTAGCAGGCTACGAAGCTGCTCATAGGAGGCCTGGATACTGCCCGCTGGTATTGCATCAATTGCTGGAGTCAAGTGCATTTTCACACCTCAACAAATATTTCAATATTTTAATTTTAACACTTAACATGAAAAAAGTATATATCGTTAAATTGACGCACTAACTGAAGATAAGACAATCCTGACTCCATCTTTAATTGAATATTACTGGTGGGCACCTCTAACAATTGGATAAATTAAGGTCAATATGATAAAATAAGCCATGTTTAAAAGATTAGGATGGACATGGCAGAGCAGAGGGATTTCTTTTTTGGGATTGAGGATTTACACGCACAATT
>JAJZUD010000037.1 GCA_021848625.1 Pseudomonadota bacterium | reverse complement strand
CATAGCCAAGGCAGCATTAAATCTGACGACGACACGAGAATTGATTGATCGTCTTCGCATCGATAAAGTGTTAAGGCGAATTTGTGGATTTGAGAGATGGGCAGATGTACCAAGAGAGTGGACCTTCTCACGGGCCTTTGCTGAGTTTGCGGAGTCTAAGTTGCCTGAACGAGTCCACGCAGCCCTGATTAAGAAATACCGGTCAGATCGTTTAGTGGGGCATATCTCAAGGGATGCCACTGCCATTGAAGCCAGAGAGAGGATCAGTAAGGCTGAAGTGGTTGTTGTAACTGAACCGCCAAAGAAGCGAGGTCGTCCGAAGAAATGGGCCCGTAAAGGCAAAAAGAAAAATGAAACACGTCTGGAGCGTCAATTTAAAATGAAGACGGTTGCAGAAATGTTGGTGGGCATCCCCACAAGCTGTGACGTTGGGACTAAAAAAGACAGCAAGGGTTATAAAATCAGTTGGAGAGGCTACAAGCTGCATCTTGATACCGCGGATGGGGATATTCCCATCTCTTGCCTTTTAACTTCAGCCTCAGTGCACGATAGTCAGGTTGCCCTGCCCTTGGCGTTAATGACTAGCCAGCGAGTGACAAACTTTTATGACTTGATGGATGCAGGCTATGATTCTGGAATCATTCGAGCCTATAGCTTATTGCTCAAGCATGTCCCTCTGATTGATTTTAACCGAAGAACTGATGCAGACACTCGATCATTTGCGCCTCACGAAGCAGCTCGTTATAAGGAACGTAGTGCAGCTGAGCGGGTTAACTCCCGACTTAAAGACAGCTTCGGAGCCCGTTTCTTAAGAGTCAAAGGTCCAATCAAGGCCATGGCTCACTTGATGTTTGGAGTGATTGGCCTGACGGTGGAACAGCTCATCGGCTGCATCCCCAAAACTGCGTAGCTTCTAAAACCAAAAACACTTCATCGCAACCCGCGAGGGAATATCCTGCCCGCAAAACAGAAAATCTGAATGATTTTAACCCATGTCGCCTAAAAAATAGCAGCGAACGCCTGACGGCGTTCATGGAGGTGGCTTGCCCTGATTAATGACTCACTTGCTCAAATAATTTTGCAAGCGGCTCTATTGGCATTGTCATTAACCGGATCACCCTTATGCTAGCATCCTCAACACAACATTCTGATCTCCCTTTAATACCCCATGAAGCAATTGTAGTTGCAGCCACCCCCGTCAAAGAGGAAAATGTAAGCATCACAAAAGTGCTGAATGCTCAAATTCAGGCACTTCAGCTCCACATTGAGCGCGCACTGGAAAGAGCCGCATCTGTCGAAGCATATGCACAATTGAATGTTCTATTTGCAAAAACAATGACTGACTTTATTAAAAAAGGCTTATTTGAAGCAGTAGGATCCATTTGCCCCAGTAGCATTGACCTCATCGATGCAGCAGGAACGCAAGTGCTAGCCATGCATATTGACCAAAAAGCCATTTTCACAACTCAGTTTGATAAGCTCTCTCCCGGTGCGCAAGTACGGGTAGGGATCGCCCTGCTACAAAACCTGGGCAAGCAATTTTCATCCACTGCCCGCCCGCACCTGATTAGTGCTATTAGGCAGCTGAATAACGAACTGGTGCAGAATCCGCTTGCAGCTGCAGCAGCTGCTGCTTCACTCCCTTTCTTTGAAAGTACAGAACAGGGCAGTTATACTCCTCCCACCTTTGTCCCCATGAGCCGCTAAACTTTAAAAATCAGTCCCTGGCCGACTTGAATTTTTTACTGCATTCTGGGCATAATCTCAAGCTTAAGCTAATCCAGTCAATGCACAAGGCAAGCCGCTATGGAACAACAATTTGCAAATGAAGTCACTCCGGTTAATTTAGAGGACGAACTCAAGCAGTCTTATCTTGAATACGCGATGAGCGTCATCGTCGGCCGCGCCCTTCCTGATGTGCGTGATGGCTTAAAACCAGTGCATCGCCGTGTGCTCTTTGCTATGCGTGAGCTCTCTAACGACTGGAACAAACCTTATAAAAAATCCGCCCGTATCGTCGGGGATGTGATTGGTAAATACCACCCTCACGGCGATACTGCAGTCTATGACACCATCGTGCGGATGGCTCAAGATTTTTCGATGCGGTATATGCTGGTCGATGGTCAGGGCAACTTTGGTTCCGTCGATGGCGACTCCCCTGCGGCAATGCGTTATACCGAAGTGCGTTTGGCTAAATTTGCCCATGCTTTAATGGAAGATCTAGACAAGGAAACCGTCGATTACGTCCTCAATTATGATGAAACAGAAAACATTCCTGCGGTATTACCCACGCGCATCCCCAATCTGCTCGTCAATGGTAGCTCGGGCATTGCAGTCGGGATGGCCACCAATATCCCACCGCATAATCTGACCGAAGTCATCAACGCCACCTTGGCACTGATCGAGAACCCAAATTTGGATGTACTTGATTTATTGCAATATATTCCAGGCCCTGACTTCCCCACTGCGGGCCAAATTTATGGGCGATCTGGCATTTTATCTGCCTATCAAACGGGTCGCGGCTCTGTGGTGATTCGCGCAAAAACCCATATTGAAACCGATGAAAAAAGCGGCAAAGATTCTATCATCGTGACTGAACTCCCCTACCAAGTCAACAAAGCCCGCCTCATTGAGAAAATTGCTGAACTGGTCAAAGAAAAGAAAATCGAAGGCATCACTGAACTCCGCGATGAATCGGACAAAGACGGGATGCGCATTGTCATCGAAGTGCGCCGTGGGGAGATGACTGATGTCCTTCTCAACAATCTTTATGCGCAAACGCAATTGCAGAATTCCTTCGGCATCAATATGGTGGCTCTGGTAGGCCAACAGCCGAAGATCCTGAATCTCAAAGACATCCTCACTGCCTTTATCGAACATCGCCAAGAAGTCGTCACCCGCCGCACGATTTATGATTTGAAAAAAGCCCGGGAGCGTGCGCATTTGTTGGAAGGCTTAGGGATTGCTCTCAACAATATTGACGAAATGATCGCCTTGATTAAAGCCTCGCGTGAACCAACCCAAGCCAAAGCAGCCCTGCTCGGCAGAACTTGGAATCCCGGCACCGTAGCAAATCTGCTTGCCAAAACAGGCGAAGACATCGCCCGTCCTGAGGGCCTTATTCATACCTTTGGCCTCCAAGCGGACCATCAATACCGGCTTTCTGAAGCGCAAGTTGATGCCATCTTAGAGCTGCGCTTGCAACGCTTAACGGGCCTAGAACAAGATAAAATTTTCTCAGAATATCAAAATCTGCTTGTTCAAATTCAGGAATATTTGCATATTCTAGGGGATGTCAAACGCTTATTTGAAGTCATCCGTGAAGACTTGGAGGCCGTTAAAGCCGAATTTGGCGATGAGCGCCGTACCCAAATTACGGAAGCCAGTGGCGATATTGATATGGAAGACTTAATCCCCGAAACCGATATGGTGGTCACTCTGTCCAGCGAGGGTTATGTCAAATCGCAACCTGTTTCCACTTATGAAGCCCAACGCCGCGGCGGACGAGGCAAGGCAGCCACCGCCCTCAAAGAAGAAGATTATGTTGAAAAGCTAGTGGTCGCAAGTTCGCATGATTATTTGCTTTGTTTCTCCAATTTAGGCCAGATGTATTGGGCGAAAGTGTATACATTGCCGCAGGCTAGCCGCAACTCACGCGGGCGCCCCATCAATAATTTACTGCCTTTGCAGGAGAATGAAAAAATCACTGCCCTCCTTGGCGTGCGCCAATTTGATGATGCGCATTTTGTGTTTATGGCCACAGAGCAAGGCGTGGTCAAGAAAACCGCGCTCTCAGCGTTTTCTCGCCCCAGAACCAACGGCATCCGCGCTGTTGAATTAGATGAGGGCGATGAGTTGATCCATGTGGTGGTCACCAATGGTCAGCGTGAAATCATGCTGTTCTCCAACGAAGGTAAGGCTGTCCGCTTTAATGAAGGGGATGTCCGCCCAACGGGCCGGTCCTCACGCGGTGTACGTGGCATTACCTTGAAAAAGGGCCAAAAAGTCGTCTCCCTCATCGCTGTAGAAGACGAAGGGATCGACATTCTCACCGCCACTGAAAATGGCTATGGAAAGCGAACCGCAGCAAGCGAATATCGCCTCACATCCCGCGGGGCACAAGGGGTGATCTCCATTCAAACCTCAGACCGCAATGGGGATGTTGTGGGGGCCATTCCCGTCACCTCTGCAGACGAAATTATGCTCATTACCAATGGCGGTGTATTGGTCCGGACCCGTGCCAGCGAAGTCTCCCAGATTGGTCGTGCGACCCAAGGCGTCCGCTTGATCAACCTAGGCGCGGGTGAAAAATTAGTGAGTCTAGAACAAGTCGATCCTCTTGAGGCCGTCGCAAGTGCCGGTGAGGAGAATGCGTAAAAACCCCCACGTGATTACCATCGATGGTCCAAGCGGCGTTGGCAAGGGAACAATTGCCAATATGTTAGCCCAAAAATTAGGCTGGCATTTTTTAGATAGTGGCGCTTTGTACCGGATTGCGGCCTATGCTGCGCTCAAAAAAAACATTCCCCTTACAGATGCAAAGGCACTTGCGCACTTAGCACAAAACTTGCAGATTCATTTTACGGATCAGCGCATTCTCTTTGAGGGTGAGGCGATTCAAGATAAAATTCGCCAAGAGCAGATCAGTGCTGCAGCCTCTCAAATCGGTGCTCACCAAATTGTCCGCGACGCGCTTTATGACTTGCAACGCTCATTTTTAAAAGCCCCTGGACTGGTTGCTGATGGCCGTGATATGGGCACTGCGATTTTTCCAGAAGCGGCTTTTAAGTTTTTTTTAACCGCTACTGCAGAGGAGCGTGCACGGCGACGCCTTTTACAATTGCAACAAGCCGGAACGACCGTAGATGCTCAAGAAATTTTAACGGAAATTCAGGCGCGTGATGAACGCGATCGCACTCGCACGGCAAGCCCCTTAAAACCCGCGGAAGATGCGCTGATTATTGATACCTCGACTCTTAGTATTCCCCAGGTTTTTTCTCAAATAGAGCAGGCTCTGGTGTAACACTGCCTGAACGCGAAGCACTCATCGAAACCGAAGAAGCCATTGAAACAGGTGATCCAAACACCAACGAACCCTGCGATATCATGACACTCTCCAAAGGCTGCATCTTAAAATCGAAGGCAATCATAATCAACCCCGCCACTTCTTGATCGTCTCGCTCTTTTGCACGGGCAAACGCTATGCCAGCCTCCTCTAAATTTCCCTTAATCAAACGTTTGAGGGCGGAGATATCCAAAATAGCATGCACTGCGTTTTCAAGCCAGTGTCTTTCCGAATCAATCGCGCTCAAAGCAAACTTTAAAGCCCCCAGTGCGCGCACATTACCAGACAGGGCCTCAGGCAATAGCGCACTCAGAATATCAAAATCATTACACGCTACGCCTTGAGCAAATAAAATTGCTTCATAGACATCTGCATTCCCTGACTTCGCTGCGTGCAAGAATGCCGCTTTGGCATCTGCAGGGTGATTTTGCAACAATTCTTGAAGCTTAAGAATAGTCACGCAGAACACAGCTTCTGCCACCACAGCTCCTGGGCAAGACGCCGACTCCCCAAGATACTCACAGAGTAGTTCCCACATCAATTTGGAACTCAGTTTTCGGGAAGCCTGATACAAGAATGCTCTTTGCTGTGCTTGCTCCGGACAAACGCATCTTAAAAATACCAAGGGCGCTTCCCCACCCTCTTTTAAAAGCACACGCAGTGCACGCTCCTTATAGGACAATAATGCCGCAATAAAAGCCCACAGGACATCCTCTCGGGGCATCATAATCATGTATTTCGCCAGTTTTTGAGCATCAACTGTTGTATCCAACAAAAGGGCTACAAGCTGAGCCCGGTCAGTGATCCCTAATGAACTAGACAAAACTTGAATCTGGTGCTCATATTCAAGCTGCATCGCCTCTTTTTGGGATTGAGAAAAGCAACACTGATCGAGGAAAAGATACACCAACTTGCGCTCAGAAGACAGCTTAGAGAACTGAAGAAAGTCCATTTTCGTCGTAGAGATCGGCAAATGACTCTGCATGTCTACACCTCCGTCGCGATAATCATGATTATTGCTAAACTCGATTTTACAATAAATTATTAAAATTGTAAATCAATTTCGCAGTCCATTTAAAGATTGCAACGACCTAGAATCCGTGTTAATATTGGCGATCTTTTATGCGTGCTTGCCAAAAGCCTGCTCAAAGAAAGGGAGCTAACACATTGATATTCAATGTGGCAGTCATATTAACCAACAAGGTACTCTAAACATGTCACAAACTTTTGCAGAACTCTTAGATGAAAGCATGAAAGGCTTTCATATGCAAGAAGGAACACTCATCCAAGGCACCATTATTCGCATCGAAAATGGCTATGTTTTGGTTGATGCAGGATTAAAATCCGAAGCCGTCATCCCCGCCGATCAATTTAAAAACACCGCTGGTGAAGTCACCATCAAAGTCGGTGATGTGGTTGAAGTCGCGCTTGATACACTCGAAGATAACTCCGGTGAAACGCGCCTCTCCAGAGAAAAAGCAAAACGGTTAGAAGTCTGGCGTCGTTTAGAAGAAGCTTGCGAAAAACACACCACTGTTGAAGGGGTGATTGTGGCTCGCGTTAAAGGCGGATTTACTGTCGATTTGGAAGGCATTCGTGCTTTCTTGCCTGCCTCGTTGTTGGATACCCGCCCTTTGAAAGAGTCGGCGCATTTAGAGAACAAACCTTTGGATTTCAAAGTCATTAAAATTGACATCAAGCGCAATAATATCGTGGTTTCACGTCGTGCCGTGATTGAACAAGAAGGCAGTGCCGAACGCGAAGCCTTACTCGAAAATCTCCACGAAGGCCAGCACATCCGCGGCGTGGTCAAAAACCTCACCGATTACGGTGCGTTTATTGATTTGGGCGGCATCGATGGCCTGCTGCATATTACCGATATGTCTTGGAAACGCATCAAGCATCCAAGTGAAATGGTTCAAGTCGGCGATGAGGTGGAAGTAGTCATCCTCAAGTTTGAACGTGAAAAGAGCCGTGTTTCCTTAGGCATGAAGCAGTTGGCAGGCGATCCTTGGATCAACTTTACCGAACGCTTCCCAGAAGGCAAACGCATTAAAGGCGTAGTCACCAATATCGCTGATTATGGCTGCTTTGTTGAAATTGCCGAAGGGATTGAAGGATTGGTTCACGTCTCCGAAATGGACTGGACCAACAAAAACGTCAATCCACACAAAATTGTCACTTTAGGTCAAGAAGTGGAAGTGATGGTCTTGGATGTAGATCCAGAACGCCGCCGGATTTCCTTAGGCTTGAAACAATGCCAAGAAAACCCATGGAATGATTTTTCATCCAAATTCCAAAAAGGCGACAAAGTGGTGGGCACCATCAAATCGATTACTGACTTCGGCGTATTTATTGGCTTAGAAGGCAGCATTGATGGCCTGATTCACCTCTCCGACTTGTCTTGGAGCAAGAGTGGGGAAGAAGCCGTCCAAAACTACAAAAAAGGCGACAGCGTCACTGCAGTTGTTTTAGCAATCGATGTAGAGCGTGAACGGATTTCCTTAGGCATCAAGCAATTGGAAAACGACCCCCATGGCGATTTTCTCACCCAAACGAGCAAAGGCTCCATTCTCAAAGGAACCGTCACTGAAGTAGATGAAAAAGGCGCTACCTTAGATTTAGGCGAAGACAAAGTCGGCTACATCAAAGCGTCCGAAGCAGCAGTTGAAAAGACCTCTGATGCCCGTAAAGTCTTTAAAGTCGGTGATGAAGTTGAAGCGGCATTTGTCAATATTGATCGTAAAAACAATGTGATCAACTTGTCTGTACGCGCTTTGACTGAACAATCTCACAAAGAAGTGAAAGAAATGCTGATGAACCAAGAAAGCCAGCCTTCTAACACCTTAGGAGATATTTTAAAAGAAAAGCTTGCTAACAAGTAAGCTTGCTCTGATCAGCCCCTCCTCTCGCAACGCGACGGAGGGGTTTTTACGCGGAGAAAATTCATGCAGCAACCGGCCCTTCATATCAATTTTCTTGATGCTATTCGCAAAGCCTGCTCTCTGGTGAGCTTGAGCTTCCGCTGCACCTTTATTTATGCCTTTATTGCGGCCCTCATTAATCAGCTTTTGGCCTTTGGCCTCAATAATACCTTCAGCATTACTGATTCTAAAATCAGCATCTCAGATCCGGTTTTATTTATTACTTATCTTGGGCTTTTATTTTTGGAAATGCTCTTTGGCAATTGCTTTATTTTGGTACGTCAAAATGCGATTTTAGCTAACCACCAAAAACTTAGCTTTAAGCAAACACTGCAACCCATCTTAGACCGCTTTCCGGGGATTTTTCTTTCGGGACTCGCCTTTTCTTTGTGCAGCATTGTTGGCATGGGCTTGCATTTAGTTCCAGGCTTGATTTTTCTGACTTTTTTTTATGTCTATCTGCCAAGTTTGATTTTCGCACATAAAAAAGCCTTTGAAGCTTGGAAATATAGCTTTTCCCTCACCAAAAAACATTTCTTCTCCACCTTGGGATTGGTCTTAACCAGCTTAATTTTATTATGGATCCCGCCAAGTGTCATTGGCCTCTTAGGTGACAACTTTAATGATTCCAATACCTATTTTGGCCTTGAAATCACTGGCATGATTTTGCTTGTTTCATTGATTATTTTGATGATGAATGCTCTAAATCTGATTTGGTTCTACTTGCTGCACCAGAACAAACAGTAGCGTTTTGCCATAATGCGACTACTTTTTGAGAACCCGGCTTGGATGCTGCGGCTGGCTCCTCGACTTGAAAACCAAAAAAAAACCCTGCTGTTTCTGACCTAGTACAGTAAATCAAGCTTTTGGTCTCATATAAAGATATGATAAGATTCTCCTGGGGTTATTGAAGGAGGATGAAATTATGCTGGGCAGACATCACATATACGTTGTTCGATTGACGGAAGAAGAGCGAGAGTTTTTGTTGAATTTAGTCAGCACGGGGAAGGCTGCAGCAAAAAAGATAACGCACGCACGAATTTTGCTAAAGGCAGACCGTTCAATTGAGGGGCAATGGCTGTTAAACAAAGATATTGCGAGCTTTTTAGATATCTCGACAAAGACAGTGGACAGGGTATCGCGTCAATTTGTTGAAGAGGGCCTGGAGAGAGCCCTGAATCATAAAAAACACCCTCAGCCTCAATCAAGAATTTTACAGGGAAGGGAAGAGGCACAACTGACAGCCTTGGCTTGCAGCAAAGCACCGGATGGGCGACAGCGCTGGACTTTGAAATTATTAGCGGAAAAGATGGTGGAGCTCAATATTGTTGAGGCGGTGAGCCCTGCGACGATAGGTCGAGCATTAAAAAAAACGAACTTAAGCCGTGGTTAAAGAAAGAATGGTGCATTCCGCCAAAATCTTGTGCTGAATTTGTCTGCAAAATGGAAGATGTCTTGGATGTGTATCAGCAGCCTTATGACCCTGACAGGCCTGTTGTATGCATGGATGAATGCAGCAAGCAGATGGTCAAAGAAACACGGACTCCAATCGAGGCCAGTCCAGGCCAGGTAGAACGGTACGACACCGAGTATGAGCGAAACGGCACCAGCAATATTTTTATGGCCTTTGAGCCTTTGCAAGGCAAGCGGCAGGTTAAGGTGACGGGGAGGCGGACCAAAACAGATTGGGCGGAATTCATCAAGGAGTTGGTTGACGTTCATTACCCCTACGTTAAAAAAATCGTATTGGTGATGGACAACTTGAACACCCACAATGGATCTTCACTTTACGAGGCTTTTGAACCAGAGGAGGCCAAGAGAATTTTGGATAGATTGGAGATTCATCATACGCCAAAGCACGGCAGCTGGCTGAATATGGCCGAAATTGAATTGAGTCATCTCAGTCGTCAATGCCTGAATCGACGCATTCCAGACAGGGAATTCCTGATTAAAGAAGTGGCAGCTTGGGGTCGTGAACGGAATGAGGGAAGTGTCGTAACAGAATGGCGCTTTACAACAACTCATGCTCGCATAAAGCTCAAAAAACTCTACCCAGTCATTTCTGATAAGACAAAGTCAATGATTTAATGTACTAGGTAATTCAGGCATTTCACTAAATTCAACGCTATTGGATAAAACAAATCGGGTATATCGAACGGGGCCCTCTAAACTACGACCGAAAACCGATTCAAAAAAATTGCGATCCATTTCAATCCTACAGCTCTTAGGCAGTCTTGTGAGACAAAGTTGGATAAAGTGAGCCTGATCGCTCGGAGGTAAGGTAGTAAAACCCACTTGCGTGGACAAATACCCACGCAAGCGCTCTAATAGCACCTGTGCTTCTTGCTGTGCTTCTTCAGCCGAACGGCAAACCAAAGTAAGGCGATTTAGATCCAACTGCCCACCCGTGTTGCCATAAACAACATCAACGATGCGCATCGAGGCATCCCCCAAAACACGCTCCCGCACTCTTGCCGATGATTGCATTTTTGCCCCAAAAAATTACATTTTTATAATTTTATCATAAAAAATCTTACCCGGCAATCTTAACAAGCGACGGCCCGATATCCAAAAATCACAGTCCCCAAACGCACTTCTGTCGCGCCTTCACTCACCGCCACCTCATAATCCTGCGACATGCCCATTGATAAATGCGGCAAGGCAATGCCTGTCGCAGAAGATACGTAGTCTCTGAGGCTCCTCAAAGCAGCAAAAGCTTGGCGATTGCCCACTGCCGGGATCTCCATTAAGCCTTGTAATTGCAGCCGAGGAAAGCGCACGACTTCACACACAACCTCAGGCAAATCCTCAGGCAAAATTCCTGCTTTTTGCGGCTCGCGATCCACATTGACTTGCAAAAAAATCGGCAATGTTTTGCCTAATGACTCACAGACACGATTCAATTTTGCGGCGATGGATACGCGATCCACACTATGAACCACGTGAAAATACTGGGCAATTTCTTTAACTTTATTACTCTGAATGCGCCCAATAAAATGCCAGCACACAGAAGGATCAGGCCAAGCTTTGATTTTATCCAATGCTTCTTGCAGATAATTTTCGCCAAAATCGCGACAGCCCGCCCCATATACTGCTTGAATTGCAGCCAAGTTTTGCATTTTAGAAACAGCAATAATGCGCACTGCAGCTGGAATCTCCTCGCGAAGACGAGTGTAGGCTGCAGCGCTACTCATCCGTGCTTTTAAGTTCAAGACGCATATCATAGCGCCCTGGCACTTTAGAAAGCCCCAGCGCCCGCTCTTGAAAGATCACATAACCCAAATCTTGATAGAGTTTCACTGCGCCTTTTTTATGCTGCATCACATTCAAATCAATGATGGGAAAACCATGCTCTAAGGCCCATTTTTCCAACCATTTCATCGCAAAGCGTGCATAACCCAAGCGGCGATGTTGTGGAAAAATGCTAATATAATCCACAAAAACAAAGGGGATTTTGGTATCCCGCCGCAACAAAATAGAAAAAGCGAGAATCCCCACTTTTTGCCCATTGGCTGCATTGACAATGTGGTAGGCAAAATGGGATTCCCCCGGCACGACATGCGAATAATAATGCGTAATCTCATTGCGCGCGGCCCGCACTGCAGTCTCGTAGTCCGGGTATTCGCCTTGATCGAGCATCCCTTGCGCGTACTCCCGTTGAGAATACGCAAGGTACTCCTGAAGATCCTCGTAATTCATTTCAACTAGCTTCAGTGGACTAAACATATTTTCGCAACTCTTTTTTCAATCAGTATAGAAGGACATGCTCATTGAAGTCAAGGCTTCTTCACCGTTTCCCACCCTTCGCCTAAATCTTCAAAGTTCTCTTCAGCCGCTTGGAAAGGATTCCTACTACTGTAAAGCCCTGCTTCTGGCGCCTCTACCCTTTCAAAATCGGCATCTTCATCCACATCTGCAGCCCCTTGAACAGAAAACTGACCGGAGCGCGCCGCTGGCTCTACCATTTCGAAACCTGCAACATCAGGACCATCAACAGACCCAGAACACACAACATAATCTGCAAAAGAGGTCAGCATGTCTTTTGCCTCTTGCTGAGACATCCCGCCCTTAACCATTTCACTAACCAAATCTGCTTGATCACCAGATAAAGGGGCAATATCGACTGCTGCTGCGAATTTCTCCACTGGAGTGCCAATTAAACTTCTGTGCACTGCTGCGTCCTCATCATCAGATCCCTCACTACATTCATCTATTGGGCTCAAACCCTGTCCCAGCTGACCTGCCATAGCTTCATGTGCTGGAACCGGACTCTGTACTGGCGTAGCTGGCACCATAACGGGCACCTCTACCAACCCATCCTTTAACAGCAAAGGTACGTGGGGTGGAACCCACCGCTCTACACTCACGGGCTTTTCTAAGCCGGATGGATCGGCCCCTTTTGCCTCCACTGACGCATAAGCCTGTATTTCGCTTAAAACGACTGTGGCAGTTGAATCAGAAATTTTAAGCTCACTATTTCTTAAATGCCATCCCCTTTGCTCTGCGACAATCTTGAGTAGTATTTGCTCTTTTCTTGGCAGGTGGGGAACACACTCCCTAACGGTGCGGTTTAGTGTGTCTACTGCACCAGGAGCGGGCTGGATTGGCATTGCCCTCATAAAAAGCAAAGAATATTGCGTTGGGCGCCCTACTAATGCGAATACCGGCTTGTAGCTGGGCTGAACAGCAAACAACGCATCAATAATGCTTTGAAACTGTGGGCTGAATGCAGATGGATTATAACTCATGGACGCTCCTTAATCATATGAACAATTAATAATCTTTCTATCAGCTTGAGATTATAAATATTATTTTAATGAATCGCAAGCAAAATGATTGAGCTCCTTCTCCTCTGCATGCTATCATAGCGGCTTGATTTATTGAGCTGATTGTGATTATGTCAAAACGTCAAATTCTTGTTACCAGCGCCCTGCTTTATGCCAATGGACCGATTCATCTTGGCCATATGATTGAAGCCATTCAAACCGATATTTGGGTGCGTTTCCAGAAAATGCGTGGGCATGAATGCTATTATATTTGCGGCTCAGATGCGCATGGCACCCCGATTATGCTTAAGGCTGAGCAAAATGGTGAAGCCCCAGAGGCCATGGTCGCACGCATCAGCACAGAGCAACAACACAGCTTTGCGGGCTTCCATATCCATTTTGATTTTTATCAATCCACCCACACCCCAGTCAATCAAGAATTGGTTTACACCATTTTCGAAAAAATCCAAGCCCGTGGCGATATTGCGCTGCACGAAATTGAGCAATGCTTCGATACCGCAAAAGGCCTGTTTTTGCCAGACCGTTTTGTCAAAGGCGAATGCCCTCGCTGCCATGCCCAAGACCAATATGGCGATAGCTGTGAGGCTTGCGGCGCAACCTATCAACCGACAGAACTTATTCACCCCACCTCTGTCCTATCAGGCACGACTCCTAGCGTTAAAAAAAGTTTGCATTACTTTTTTAAACTCACGCATTATCAAGCGTTTTTACAGGAATGGGCGCGCAATCATTTGCAAGAGGAAATGCAGAACAAACTGCAAGAGTGGTTTGATGAGGGGCTCACCGATTGGGATATTTCGCGCGATGCGCCTTATTTTGGCTTTCTTATCCCCGGTAGTGATCAAAAATACTTTTATGTGTGGCTGGATGCCCCAATTGGCTACCTCTCTAGCTTTAAAAGCTTTTGCGCACAGAAAGGGATTGATTTTGACCATTTTTGGCAGGCTGATTCCCCCACGGAATTGCATCATTTTTTGGGTAAAGACATCATGTATTTCCATGCGCTGTTTTGGCCGGCACTGTTGCATGCGGCTGATTTACGCGTGCCGACGCAAATTCATTGCCATGGTTTTTTAACCGTCAATGGTTTGAAAATGTCCAAATCTCGCGGCACCTTTGTCAATGCTGATCATTACCTCTCCCTCTTAAATCCTGAGGCACTGCGCTATTATTTCGCGGCCAAACTCTCCCCTGGCGTTGAAGATATTGATCTAAACCTCGATGATTTCACTGCCCGCGTGAATGCCGACTTAGTAGGCAAATTTGTCAATATAGCCAGCCGTTCGGCCTCCTTTATTCACAAAAAATTTGACGGCCAATTGGCCACAAGCCTGATGGATCCAGAATTGATGCAAAGTTTTGTCGATAAGAGCGAGACCATTGCCACTCTGTATGAAAGCTTGCAATACAGCAAAATGATTCGTGAAGTCATGCAATTGGCTGATCTTGCCAATCAATTTGTCGATCGCTATCAGCCTTGGACCCTTGCGAAAGACGAGAGCCGCCGCCCTGAAGTGCAATTGATTTGTACCCAAGCGCTCAATCTCTTTAAAGTTTTACTCGTGTATTTAAAACCGGTTTTGCCAGAATTGGCCCGTCAGGCTGAAATATTCCTCAATACCGCCCCCCTGGATTGGCAAAATGGTCTAGAGCCGTTGCTCAGTCAAAGGCTGAACCCGTTTACGCCACTCATCACGCGTTTGGATCCAGAACAAGTTAAAAAATTACTGACCTGAGTTTATGGCTATTTTTCAGCGTACTGCAAACTAGCCGTGTCCATTTTGCAAAAGGGTGAAAAATAGCCGTCAAGCAATCCTGATTATTTTGCTGATTATTTTGCTTGCCCCATTTTCCAGAGGCTGATAGAATCGTCCTTTTCGAGTCAAAAAGGACCCTCATGTCTCTGCGTCAAACTGTACGCTTAAGCGCTGTTTTTACAGGATTATTTATTGTGAAATCCAGCTTTGCGTCTGGCTTTCAAATTAATGAAATGAGCCCGACGATTCAGGCGACAGCTTTGGCTGATGCAGCCACTGCCTCAGGTGATATTTCTGGCATGGCGTATAACCCCGCGACCTTGGCGACGATTAAGTCAACAGATCTGTATTTGGGGGGTACACTCTTAGTGCCGCATGTGAGTTATAATAACGCACAAGCCAGCTTGACCGCCCTGCCAACAGATATTATTTTTCCTGTACCCGCAAAAACCGTCCCCATTAACGGCATCAACTCAGAAGGCAACATTACCCCCTCGGCCTTTGTTCCCGACGCGTATGTGGGCACTTCATTGTTTCCAAAGTTGTTCAACAACAACTTAAAAATTGGCTTAGGGATTGACGTCCCCTTTGGCCTTGAAACCAACTACAATGATGATTGGGTGGGGCAATATAATGCACTGGAATCTAAAATTGACGTGATCAATGTTTTCCCGACCATTGCCTACCAAATTACCCCCAAGCTCTCCGCCGGTGCCTCGCTCAATTTTGAAAATATTTCAGCCACCCTGTCCAATAATTATATTGAGGAAAGCAATACCTTGCTGGGGCCCATCGTGGGCGCGACAGGTAATTCTTCATTAAGCGGTAGCGCCTGGTCAGTGGGCTATACTTTAGGCTTGATGTATCAACTCACCTCCACGACAACTGTTGGTGCGGATTATCACTCCGCCGTGAATGAAAGCATTAATGGCACTGCAACCATCACCTCTGCTGGGGGACTTGAAGATGAAGCAGGCACTTATAATGGCCATGTTGATCTTGATTTACCGGCGATCGCCAATTTCGGGGTCTCGCAAAAAATGGGGGACAAACTCACTGTAATGGCAGGAGCGGAATGGACACAGTGGGATACGGTGCAAAGCATCAATGCTAACCTGGCGAATTTTGATGGTCAAAGCTCCGTCCTGGATAGCAACCCCCTTAACTACAGCAATAGTTGGCTATATTCCTTGGGTGCAAAATATCAACTCCTATCAAAACTGTCGGTTTCAGGAGGCTGGGCTTATGATGCAACACCCACCAATTCTACCTATCGCGATGCCCGTATTCCAGACACCAACCGCCAATGGCTAACATTAGGCTGTGAATATGCGCCCACCAAGGCTCTGTCAGTGTTTGCAACCTACGAGCATATCTTCATGAATAATCAAAATATTAACCTCACACAACAACCCATGAGCGATCTTTCTCCCGTCCATCTCTCTGCCAACTACAACGGTTATGCCAATATCATTGCAGGCGGCTTGAACTATACGTTTTAAGCGATTATAAATCTCGACAATCCTCATCATCTTCTTCAAACTCCTATTCTGCAGACATTGCAATAGGTTTTTCATGATGAGGGAGCCCCCAATTGATTTCCTTCTGGCCATGTTCATGCAAATAGCGATTGGCCTTAGAAAAATGCTGACAACCTAAAAAGCCTTGCACGGAAAAGGGCGAAGGGTGCGCTGCCTCTAGGACCAAATGTTTCTGACGATCGATGATGGCACCTTTTTTCTTGGCATAACTGCCCCAGAGCATAAAAACGAGGTGTTCGCGATGCTGATTCAAGGCTTGAATGATTGCATCAGTAAAACGCTCCCAACCTCGACCTTGATGCGAAGCCGGCTGATTTTGCTCCACCGTCAACACGCTGTTAAGCAAAAGGACACCTTGTTTGGCCCAAGACTCCAGAGAGCCCTCCTCAGGCAAATGCACGCCCAAGTCACTGATGAGCTCTTTTTCAATATTTTTGAGGGAAGGCGGCGGCTTTACACCGACAGGCACGGAAAAAGACAGACCCTCCGCCTGACCCGGGCCATGATAAGGATCTTGCCCCAAAATAACGACTTTTACCTGATCGAAAGGTGTCATATCCAAAGCCCGAAACATCCAGCCAAATCGCGGATAAATCACCTTGCCTTGCTCCCGCTCTTTGAGCAAAAAAGCCTTCAAATCTCGCATATAGGGGGCTGCCAATTCTGCAGCTAGCTGATTTTTCCACGCCGCTTCTATTTTTTCACCTCAAATTTTGTTACAATGCGGCCACCATTATAAAAGCGGATTCACCCAGAGGGAAGCGAAATGACGCTCAAAACACTCACACGCAATAGCCTAATCGGCCTTGCTTTGGTCATCATCGTCTATGCCCTGTTTTATCTTTGGCTTGACATCCCCCTCATGTATTTTATCCGCGCGCCTTTTGCCGGCACATTCATTGCCCAGCTTTGCAATATCATTGGCCTTGTTGCCTCCCCTATGCTGTGGTTCATCATTGGCGTGATTGCCCTAATGTATACCGGTTATCAGTTTAAAAATAAACAGACCTGCCCCGCCTTCACACTCTATTGGGGTTGTGACATCGTGGCGGCGTTTATCCTCACCACCGCCTTGAAAATCATCCTTGCCCGCTATCGCCCTATTGAATTATTGGATGATAATCTCTATGGATTTCACTTTTTTTCGATGCAGCATGATCTCAATTCCACCCCATCAGGGCACACTACGATGGCCTTTGCGGGCTTGTTTGGCCTGGCCAGACGCTTAAAAAAATCTTGGCTCACCCCGCTCCTGATGATTGTTGCAGTCCTTATTGCCCTCTCCCGCATTATTGTTGCCGATCACTATATCAGCGATGTGATTTTAGGCGGCTATGTCGGTCTCACCTCTGTTTACTGGGTTGACTTTATTTTGGATCATTATTGCCCATGCCCCCGATCCGCATCATCCTAAACGAAACCATCCATCCAGGCAATATCGGCGCTGCGGCGCGAGCGATGAAAACCATGGATCAGGATTGCCTCTATTTGGTCAAGCCTCGCTTTTTTCCATCCCCAGCGGCACATGCCTTGGCTTCAGGTGGGAGCGAGATTTTAAATCAAGCTGTGGTGACTGCAACACTGCCCGAGGCCCTCGCCGATTGCCAATTGATCCTTGCCACAGCGGGGCGGGATTCAACCTTAAACTTCCCCAGCTTGGATTTGCGTGAGGCGGCGATCCTGGCGCGCCAATATCAAAATGCAGGCAATCAAGTGGGAATTGTGTTTGGCACGGAAAGCATTGGGCTTGCAAACGCCGAAATCAAACTCTGTCATTATCAGGTCCGCATTCCCACTTCCGACTATTTTGCCTCGCTCAATCTTGCTCAGGCGGTGCAGGTCGTGTGTTATGAGCTTTTCATGGCCTTGCCCAAGATCGCGGCGCCGCCTTCCTCAGCGCCCCTTTTAGCAGCTCATGCAGATACCGAACGCTTCTATCAACGCCTGGAGGCCCTTTTGCGTACAGTGGATTTCCTGAAGCCTGGTCATGATAAGATCATGATGCAAAAAATCCGTCGCCTCTTCCAACGCGCGCAACTGGAAGAAAGTGAAGTGAAAATTCTCCAAGGCATCCTCACAAACATACAAAATAACAATAATAAAGTTTTAAATTAATTGAAAATTATTTATAATGGGCACCTCTAAAAATTCGAGTTTTTGGATTGGCGGCCTAAAAAAGCAAGCATAGCCGCGAAGCGGCGGCGCAATTTTTGCATTTATTTTTGATTTTATCGCTCAGACTGTGATTTTCTGAGCCTTTTCGACCTGTTTT
>JAJZUD010000036.1 GCA_021848625.1 Pseudomonadota bacterium | reverse complement strand
TTCCGATCTACTTGTTTAGGCATTGCAGTGGGTGCGATGGTTTATTACCTGATTGTGAAACACGTTCCTGGCCGAATTGCTTCAGCCGCTTCACAAGCCTTTGCCATCAGTCATATGAATGATGCCAAGGAAAGTACGGTTGCTGCAGTCTCTACGATGGCGGCTGCGGGGACTTATTTGACCACGTTGGGCAAATCTTTGGCTGGTAGTAATGCAGTCGGAGAGGTTTTAAATACCGGGTTCAGTCCTTCCGGCATCGATACAGCAATGTCTGATGGTGCGCTGAGTTCCGCCATGATGAACCAGTTTGGAGGTAGTGGTGACACTACTTCCATGCTCGACGAGGTGAAGTCTAATAGTAGCCCCGTCATTCACCTATCCGATTCAAATGGACAAGGTGATCTTTTTAACAATAACAACAAGGAAAACTAAAAAATGAAAATCAAAATGATTAATCTCATGAAAAAACAACCGGGTGCTCCTGATATTTTGGCAACCGATGCCGAAATTGAAAATCGGGATAGCCCTTATGTAAAAGGCCGTGCTGCTTGGAATGAACTTTATGGCAGTACTGTCGTGCAACTCGAAAACAGCTACCGCATTATTGCGATCCTGGCCTTGGTCATCATTCTCTTGGGATGTGTAATTGGCCATATTGCAAGCCAGTCTCGCCTAAAACCCTATGTCGTCGAAGTGGCCAGTAATGGCAGCGTCGTGACGGGAATGGAGGCGAGTAGTTTTAGCGGCAGTGATGTTCCAGAAAACGCCATCAAAGGCAGTCTCTACAAATTTATCCTCTATTCACGTGGTGTGACAGGGGATCCTTCTGTAGATCAAGACAATGTCTATGCGGCACAAGCCCTGACAACAGGCAATGCGTTTACGACATTGAGCAACTACTATCAGCAAAATAATCCGCTGATTGTGGGCAAAACCGAAAAGGTGTCAATCAATGTGCTTTATGAAATTAAACGCACCAATAACAGCTACGAAGTGGCTTGGCAGGAAACAACCACCACTTTGGATAATGAACCGGTTTCGCAAAATAACTTTATTGCCGAAATCACTTATAAGTTAGGCGATGTCAAAGATATTCGCTACAACCCTTTGGGGCTGTATATCACCGACCTCACCTGGACTCAACAAATCAATACCAACAATAACAACAATGGAGTACAACAATAATGAAAACCGTAATTAAACTAATTAGCTTGGGCTGCAGTGCAGCGATTTTGGCAAGTCTGGTGGGCTGCTCAAGTAATCCAGCTAGACAAACCTTTACCCCTGCAACGGAAGTCGTTACTAAAACGGTGACCGTACCAATGCAGACTACCCCAAACATTGAAGCCAGTTTTGGCTACGGCTCAAACCCTGCTCTCATCATGGCTTACCAAAGCTATCAGAAGACAGGCAAAGCGCCGCACGTCACAACGGATGGCTTCGAGGGCTTCCCTTACGATCCGACTCAACAGATCTATATTGCCTGTGAGCCCATGCATATCTGCACCATTCTCTTTCAACAAGGAGAACTGATTAAAGATATCTCATTGGGTGATACCGCAAATTGGGATGTGAAACCCATGTTTGTGGGTGGCACTTGGCCGAATGGGGCTGAATTGCTTGTGGTAAAACCTAAAGCGCCTAATCTCGCCACTAATCTTGTTTTAACAACAGATAAGCGGATTTATAACATCGCTTTGCTGACTTCAAACACAGACTACGTACGCCAAGCGGTCTTCTACTATCCAGATGACACCAATCAGGCGATTCAAAACGCTATGAACAGCGCTTTGAATCAGCAAACTGAACAAAGTCAGAATGTGATTGCGTCCGCTAATGGAACTGATATTGACCTCAATAATGTCAATTTCAACTACAAGATCAGCGGTGCATCACCGAGCTGGAAACCGCTCAGAGTCTTTGATGATGGTACCCATACCATTATTCAATTCCCTCCTTCGGTCAACAGCACACAGCTACCCGTTCTGTTTGTTTTAGACAACGGGCAGGATCAGCTCGTCAATTTCCGTAAAAGGACGGAATCTGACGGCACTGTGGATTTTGTAATTGACCGTGTCTTCACTCAAGCGGTTTTAGTATCAGGTGTAGGTAGCGACCAAGTGAAGGTCGTCATCACTAACAAAAACCTTGATCACTCTTGGTTTTAAGGAGATCCATCATGACTGATATTAAAAAAACAGAAACAGTGGAGCAAACAGCAGCTCCAGCTCCTCAAAAGGCTGAGAGTGCTGTTCCTAAAGCACCGACTGGTACCAAAATGAGTAACAAAGGCAAAGCTCTAATTGGTGGCGTCTTTGCAGTATTAGGGGTTTATCTCCTCTGGGCAGTCTTTGGATTATCACCAAAGACTGCCACTACGGATACCCCACAGGAATCAACCAGCATCAGCAGTAGTGAGCTAAATAATCAGGATCAGCAAGGTCAAAATATTTTGACCCAGGTTGAGACTCAGGCTTACGGAAGTGCAGGTGCTAAAGGTTCCAATGCTGCATCGACAACGGAGGGTAATCTGCCCTCCAATATGTCGGGATTGGCAAGCACCTCGCCTAACAATGGCACTTCCAGCCCAACTGGCAGCAGTCCATTTCAAGGAGATGGTGCAAGTAGCCAAGCAAATGGCGCTACTCAAGATCCTGCGCAACAAGCCATGCAAAATGGCATGCAAAGTAGTTTGACGCCTAATGGATTCGATTCTGGCAGTAATATGGGTGGCAATAGCAGCAGTAATAATACTGCTCCTGCTGCACCCACAGTTGCAACATTACCCAGCGCAAATCAAGCAGCGGCTCCAAGCCAGGATGATCAAAACATGCAGGGCGAAAAGAACAGCTTTTTGCAAAGCCAAACCGGTGGAGATGACCAACTCAAAACTGGCGTACAAAGTACTGGTTCGCCGTATATGGTAATGGCAGGCTCGATTATTCCTGCAACGCTGATTACAGGGATTGATTCGGACTTACCCGGTCAAATCCAGGCATTAGTCTCACAAAACGTCTACGACTCCAAAACGGGCAACAATATTTTGATCCCACAAGGCTCTAAATTATTGGGAACTTATGACTCCCAAGTGGCCTACGGTCAAAGCCGTGTTTTGATTGTCTGGACACGAGTCATCTTTCCCAATGATCAATATATCGATCTGGAAGGAATGCCTGGCGCTGACTTAAGCGGCTTTGCGGGTCTTCATGATCAAGTCGACAATCACTATTTCCGCATCTATGGCTCTGCTTTATTGATGAGTCTGTTTAGCGCGGGAATGCAGTTGTCACAACCTAACAATAATACCTCAAACGGAGCACCCACCAATCAGCAAATTATTGCGAGTGCGATGGGTCAAGAATTGGGGCAAACCTCAACGGAGCTGATCCAAAAAAATATCAATGTTCAGCCCACTATTAACATTCGGCCAGGGGACAATTTTAATGTGCTCGTCACACGCGACATCCCATTCACTGGCCCTTACAACGAAGGGAACAACTAAAATGAAAAACCTAACAATAATCGCAATCAGCACTATTGCGGGTGGCCTTTTGGCCACCGCAGGGGCTGGTGTTGCAAAACCCTTTACTGATGAATCCAATACCGAGCTGCTTTACGCAGGCCTATTGGGTGCGGGTGCAGGGCTGATTTTATCAGCAACTGGCCTCTTCGTCAGAAAAATTTACCAAGCTTGTGCAAGGGAAGAAATGGCCCTTGCAGCCTCAAGCTCTGATGCTGAATCAAGTGATGGAGATGAACATGCGCGGTATTACTTAAAAAACCTGCTGGACTCTTGGAATGAGCAAAATGGTCACGATGAAGAAGCCGCTTTAGGTGATGGATATGCATCAATGCCTTTTTATGGATCGACTCGTCCTACCTATCCCCAGTTCAACCAGTCCACATTAACCAAGGAATTTTAACCATGTTTAACAACAATAATAAAAACCAAAAAGGGAATTTGTTCCAAAGTTGGATCGGCGCTGCAAGGCAATCGTCATCCAGCCAATCGAAGATCGAGTCCATTGCACTGTTTGCAGGGATGGTGATTTTATCCATCCTCCTTACCTGTGGGGCTCGCATTCACAATTACGATCAGTTTGCTGCAGGCGAAGCTAACTTTATGCCAAATTCTTATGGAGATCAGTGCATTATGTTTATGCTCTACGCCTTAATCAATATCGGCGCGATGGGCTATGCGTGGTTTAATGTCAGGAAAAGCAAAAACAACAAGGATAATAAAGAAAGCTCCATGCTTTTAGGCTCAAGTGTTGCAGCCTCTGGTGTGGCAGGACTTGCTGTTCTGATGCTATTTTTTGGCTTTGACCTGATGACCATCAATGTCGCTGCTCAAAAATATCATATGGGCACCATGGCACACTTTGCGCTTCTGAAAGCCTATTTTAACCAATATGGCTGGCTCTATCTTATTCCCACTGCCTTTTCTGCTTTTAGTTTTGGAATCTTTGGGATTAACAAAAATCGTGAGCCCAAAACCTCTGGTATCTTTGGGACTGCGGAGTTTGCTGACAAAACAGCCTTTGCTGAAATGAATGCCTATGACGAATCAGGCTCTCTTTTTGGGAAAGATGAAAAAGGAAATTACCTTTATTATCCGCTCTGTAATCGCACCATCATCGCGCAACCTGGCGGTGGCAAATCAACAGGAATCGTCATTCCTGCGCTTTTGACAGAAGATCGACCTGTATTTGTCAATGATCCTAAAGGTGAACTTTGGGCAGTGGCTGGACGACATCGTCATCTCAATTTTAATCGAGAAAGCATTGTTCTGGATCCCTATGGTGTAACCAGAACGACTAAGTTTATGGAAAACAAACCAGCCTCGTTGGTCAGCAAGGTCTATACCTTCAATCCCTTGGATTTATTGGCTTCAGATGCAAGAATGTATGATCGGACGCTAGAATCTCTAGTTGAAAGCCTTATTTCACCGAGCAAGGATGGTAATTCTACGACAGAACACTTTAATGAAGCCTCAAAAACGATTTTGAAAGGCCTCATTGAATGGGTATCGAAGAAAGAAGAACCAAGCAGTCGTAATCTGGCTCGAGTGAATGAAATTCTCAATCTCGAAACTGATGACCTTAAAACTACTGTGGATTTGATGGCCGACTCAACGTTATATCATGCCGAAAAAGCGGCTGCAGTACTAAGAAATCAAAGCCACGGTGAGCACCGCGATAGCTTGATGACTAATGCATCCCGCCATCTCAATTGGCTGGACGATATCAACATGCGTGAGTTTGTCGCTCAAAGCAATTTTGACTTGAAGGATTTCTTGAAAGGCAATATGGATGTCTATGTTGTCCTGCCGAGCGATCAATCCAGTGGTAAAAAGTTTGTCCGTGCGGTTTTAGCTTCACTGTACAATATCTTTATCCAAGCCGATCCCGAAGATCACCCTGATAAAGAGACCCTATTTATTTTCGACGAACAAGGCCAATTAGGCTATTTCCCCGATATTGAAAAAATGATTGCAGAGCTACGCAATTGCGGCATTGTAATCTGGTCAGTCTTCCAGGATATAGGGCAAATCAATCAATACAGCAAACCCGGTTTATTTACCGGTGCGCCACTCAAGCAATTCTTCAACATCGACGATATCGAGACGATGGAGTGGATTCAAAAACTGGGGGGAAGCAGAACGATTTTCACGGGCAGCACTTCAAAAAGTCGCTCCTCAGGGAAACAGTCCTCGACCAACCAATCAGAAAGCGAACAAGAAACGCGTACAGAGCTCATTCATAGTAACGAAATTCGTGAGATGAATAGCGACAGGCAGCTCGTATTTATTCGATCAGCCAAAGCGATTCTGTGCGAAAAAATTCCCTATTTTAAACAACCACGCTTCGACGGCCAATTTGATAAAAATCCCGTCAACATCAAGAAGCACTAAGGAAACCAAAATGAAAAATAATAAGAAAATCGAAACGTTAAAAAGCCACTATAGCTTGTGGCTCAAAACTAGTAAATCCGTGAATCAATACAATTTCAAGGGCAATCTTCGCGATTTAGCGATCCGCAAAAAACTGAAAGGCATCGAAAAGATCGCCATTCAGGAATACCTAAAAAATATGCGCAATAAGCGCTACTACAAATGGATCGTTCAGGCTGAAAACTTGATGAGTCTTCATCCTGACTTCAACCCATTAAACCACCCATTCATGCGCCTGATTGTGAGTGGCGACCTGCAAAGACTGAGCCAACTGCTCAGCTTTGAATTCACCTATTATCTGCAGCGCGCCTGCTTCTTCAAGTTAGCAGAGCGCTTTCAGGTTAATCTCAATCAGGACATGCTGAGCGCCGAGCGTCAAACACTCGGCACCAAACTGAGAGCCCTGTTTGATGAAAACAGAGGAATTGAAAAAGAAGAAGCATTCTACGAACTCTTCTGCAATGCCTATCGCAGCGCTCTCTTGGATATTCAGATGTACTTTAACGTCCGCCTCAATGCCCTCGAACACCCCACCTTTGGGCCCGAGGACTTAATCAAAAATAAAAACAACAAAACTGGAGAATTTAAAAATGTCTAAACGTTTATTTGTAGGGTCATTGCCCTATTCCATCGATGATAATGGTCTTAAAGCGCTTTTTGAGACTATAGGTAAAGTCGTCTATGCCCGCGTCATTCGTCATCCCGAAACTAAACTCAGCCGAGGATTCGGCTTTGTTGAAATGTCCACTCAAACCGAAGCTGAAGCAGCCCTCCAGGGCATGCTTCATAAAGAATATGATGGTCGCAAGATCGTCGTGACTGAGGCCTGGGGTAACCAAAAACCCAGAGGTGAATTATGATGACTAAAATCATAAGGCTACCTGAGGTGCAAGAATTAACAGGCCTCAAACGCACCACTATTTATGAAAAAATGAAGGCGGGCGAATTTCCAATACAAATTGCACTCACTTCAAGAAGCGTTGGCTGGCTTCAGAATGAAGTTGAGGCTTGGATTCAAAGTAAAATCAGCCGAACTCGAATATCAGCTTAACACTATTTCACACCTCTATGCCGCTTCGATCAACTTGATCTTAGCGGTATTTTCACAAGACCACACCATTACAGATTTAATATTTTTATAACTGCTTGATTTTTTTAGTTCCAACCCCATGTAGTCATAGTGCTTATCATTCCATTCTCTTCTTAAAAAGGATGATTATGATTTCGGCAAAGCAGACGAGACATAACGTCCCGTAGAGCGAAGGGCTTATTTCCTTCATTTTGCTATGTTAAAAGGAGAATTAGATGGTCGCAAAGGTAAAATGCCGCCCCAATCGGGTAGACAAAAAACCAGGTCCAAAGACTTTAACTGTAAAGTCTTACAAACGATCCAAGCCTACTAAATTGCCGAAAGGTAAATGTTAGAGTGCTAATAATGGATGATAAGCACACCAACCAAAAACATAGGCAATATAATGAAAAATGAAATAAATATTTTTAAAAACGGAAAACCCCAAAAACTAAAAATATTAAGTCGAGATGAAATGCTCTTCATTAGGCCAGATGCCAACAGTAACCCATTTGTGGCAATTTGTGAAATGACAATGGATCTTGCCATGAGTCAAATAGGAAGAAATTTTTCGTATTTAAGTCGGGAATATGTTCAAAAAGCCGCCATGCCTATTGCGTTAAAACAAGCACAAGATATACATAATGCGATTAGAAATTCAGGTGTTTCAAAAAAAATGCAGCAAATTCTATTAGCAAAATCTAAAGCAGAATTGAAAAAAATTGAAAAAACGCTAGTAATAGACATGAATGATGATTTCTCATCCGCTTTATGGAACTGTGATCAACTTGGATACACTCTAACCAGAAATTATACTTACAAAAATAATCAATCATTAGTGCCAAGTAAAGATGACATAACAGCATTGAAACTATGCCCTCCTCATGAAATTGAAACTAGCCAATCTCTAAAAAAGACAGCAAAAAAAATTATCAGCTCCATTAATTCTCAATATTTTCGTTCCTCATTTCTCTTAGAGAAGGGCGATGAATGGCATATTTTTACCTTTGATTTAAAAGGGGAGGTTTATACACAAGGGCAAGATAATCATTTTGGTCATGAACACATTCACTACACTTCCTCACTTTTTGGCAATCAAGCAAATAAAGATGCTATATGGCAAGATTTATGCGAAGGAGGTCACTTCAAATGCGCATCCATTCATCTACGTGTCATAGTCCAAAGTAAGAGAGCCACAAAAACACAGGAATATACTTGGCTTGATCTATAAATTGGCAACCTTCTAATACCTCTAGTATTTAACGCATTAAAGACATTAAATAATCCGACCAATGCTGCATCATCCTCCGCCTCTCAGGCAAATACTCAGCATAATTATACGCAGCACGAATTGAATTTCGCTCGCCATGCGCAAGTTGGCGTTCAATCGCATCACGATTCCAGCCTTGCTCATTCAATAAAGTCGAAGCCATTGAACGAAAACTGTGACTTGTAATCTCATCATTGGTATACCCCAAACGCCTCAACGCACAATTAAGGGTATTGTCAGACATAGGGCGATTAGGATAACGTACTCCAGGGAATAGATAACGCCCTTCGCCATTATAACGCTTGAGCTCTTCCAAAATTTCAATGGCCTGTGTAGATAGGGGTACAATATGAACTTCACGCATTTTCATTTTAGCTGCGGGAATACGCCACTCTTTGGTCTCAAAATTAAACTCCGACCACTCTGCTTGCCTTAACTCACCGGGACGTACAAATAATAAAGGCGCCAATCGTAGAGCACAGACTGTAACGAATGCCCCTTGGTAGTCATTAATCGCTCGTAGGAGATGGCCAATTTCTTTCGGATCTGTGATGGTGGGATAATGACCCTTTTGTTGAGGCTCGAGCGCACCGCGTAAATCTCCTGCGATATCTCTCTGGGCTCTACCTGAAGCAACAGCATACCGAAAGACTTTACCGCAATACTGCAAGACACGATGCGAGATTCCCAAAGCACCCCGTTTTTCAATCCGGCGAATAATGCCTAACAATTCAGGAGGGGTAATATCCGTAATTGGGCGTGCTCCAAGCCAGGGAAACACGTTTGTTTCTAAGCGTCTCATAATGATATTGGCATGCTTCTCTGTCCAATTAGATGAAAACTTCAAATGCCATTCGCGGGCGATGGATTCAAAGCTGTTTTCGCTCGCCAGAATCAGTGCGTTTTTGATGGTTTGTTTAGCGACTACTGGATCGATACTTTGATTCAGTAGCTTTCTCGCTTGATCACGCTTTTCGCGCGCCTCGGCCAGTTTGACTTCAGGATATACCCCTAAGGCCAGAAGTTTTTCCTTTCCTGCGAAGTAATATTTGAATCGCCAGTAGCGAGAACCATTCGGATTAACCAGGAGGAAAAGTCCCTTCTCATCTGAAAGCTTATAGGCCTTCGCAAGGGGTTTAGCATTCCGAATAATCAAATCGTTAAGAGCCATAGGGGTATCTCCTTTTGCTTAATTTAAATATACCCCGAATTATACCACTTTGCAAAGCGGATCTAGGCGAATTTGAGCGAATGACGGCGGACTGAGATTTGGCTTTAACGCCTTATTTTACAAGGCTTAGCGGATGATTACGAACTTAGGCGGATACTAATAATGGCGTCCCTAAGGGGATTCGAACCCCTGTTACTGCCGTGAAAGGGCAATGTCCTAGGCCTCTAGACGATAGGGACGAGGCATTCTTCGGTTTGGTGGAGCTAAGCGGGATCGAACCGCTCACCTCTTGCATGCCATGCAAGCGCTCTACCAACTGAGCTATAGCCCCGAAGAAGGTGCTATCTTAAACACCTTTTCGCTGCAAGTCAAGCCTCTTTTGGATATTTTTTTATGAATGCGCCCATTTATATTTTTTATATATTTTTTAATTGACTTTTTCACAGTTTGTGCTAGAATATCAACCACACAAAATAATAAAACAGGTGATCGTTATGGCCTCTAGTCGCCCCAGTAGCAGCGTCCCCCCCGTAGATGATGAAAGAGGTATGCCATCTCCGCCCCCTCTGATGCCGGCTGACCCTTTGGGCGTTCCTACAGGCACAGCGAACATAGAGGATTTGTTGAGTTCCGATTCAGAGTCTCCACCCCCTGTCAGCGAGAGATCTTCGCAACCTTCGCCAAGGGGCTCAGACGTATTACTAGAGGATGAATTAGATGCTGCCATATCATGGCCGCGTCTTACAAGCATTAGGAGTGCGACGATACAGATCGCTGATTTAAAACTAAAATTAGAATCAGAATCAGAAACAAGTGCAAGAGACGCACTAAAAGTCCAAATCACTCATCAGAAAGGGGTGTTAATCTCTCTTAACTTAAGTCAGGCGCAAGCTGAGGCGGCGATTAAAAAAATCATGACAAGGCGTCATGAAGTGTACGAACAATACATGCAAGCTGAAGAAAATAGCCGCAGGAAAGTAGAGCTCGACCAAGAACTAACTAAGCTAAAGTACGAGCGGGAAGTGTTACAAGAAATCCAGCCGCTTCCTGCTGTTGCAGATGTTTTGCGATGTGTATGCGATCCGAATACGAGCTCCCTTGAAAAGCAAATGGCTCTTATTTATTTAAGCCTAGAATTGGGCAGGCAAGGTCTTGTTGATGCAGAAAAGAAAATGCCGTTTTTAGTATCGCAAATTACGTCTTGCATGACTCATGCAGAAATTGAAAAGCTAACTTTGACACCTTTGTTTTGCAATCCTAAGAGCCCTATACAGTTTATGTGGATTGACCTTTATATAGCTTCTTCCACGGCTCTACAAGAGGGCCCAAGAGGATCGGTCGCCAGCCCTCCAAGCCCCGCGCAGCCTGTTAGCGAAGGAGTTTCTTTTTTAACAAAAGTCACTCGATATAGCCTTCCTTCATACTATGGAGATGCAAGCCGTTTAGTGGGGAGCCGACGTGAATATTGTACCGCCTTATCTGAAGATGCGAAATTAATGTGGCAGCAAGCAAATCCGGAGGAATTTGCAAAACTTGTTCCCACATTCACATTTAGTCAGAAAAAACATAAAGCACAGATTGAAAAGGAAGCAGGCTACATATTGCAGACGACTCAAGACCTCGAAAAAGTGGCTGCTGTTTTAGTGGCTGGGATCCAGACTGGCTATTATTCTTGGCAGAATGCACGTCGGTTTTTTCAAGAAATCTGCTTACCTAAAGTTCAAAATGATAATAAGTATGCTACAGAATTTAACACCTGTTACTTCAGGACTGGGACTGCTGTTCAGACATTGTTAACAACAGATGTCGGGTGTTCAAAATATCAAGTGAATAGCAAAAACACATCCGCCACAGCAAGTCGCTTCATCGTTGCGGCTGAGCAAAAACTAGGTACACCTGCAAAACAATCCAGTAATATTTATCATTCATGGTTTCTGGCAACGATGGGGTTGGCATGCTTAACAGTGGTTGGGGCCCTGATTGTTTACTGTTGTTGTAGAAAAGGTTTTGGAGGAAGTCGGTCTGTCTCACCTAGCGACCCTGACGGCAGGACAAGCAGGTCTAGCTCTCTGAGTGTTTCTGGTCGTACTCCACTATCAGACCTGCCTTCAGACCAACATCTGATGGCGACTAGAGGTGTAACATCACCGCCACTCCTTGTCGGGACGTTGAGTCTCCCACCAAGCAGCATCAGGAAACCACAGGCAGTCTACCCCACGCGCCCCTAGGATGTGAATGCGCCCTGTAGCATCTTGGGTTCTATCTAAGCTATAATAGCTCCGATTAGCAAGAAAAAGGAATATTCATGTCGCGCGGAACACTCAATAAAGTCATTTTAATCGGCCGGGTGGGAGCAGACCCCGAGGTTCGCTACATGCCTAATGGCAATGCCGTTGCCAACGTGCGCTTAGCCACGAATGAAAGCTACAAAGACAAGACAACCGGGCAGATGCAAGAAGCAACTGAATGGCACCGAGTGGTCATGTACGGCAAATTAGCTGAAATTGTGGGCCAGTACGTGCAGAAAGGAAAGCTTATTTATGTCGAAGGCCGGATTCGCACCAACAAATGGCAGGATCAGAGCGGCCAAGATCGCTATACCACTGAGATTATCGCTAATGAAATGCAACTATTGGGCAATAATGGCGGTCGCGATGAAATGGAGCCCAAATCCACTCAAAGCGCTCCCCCTGCCGCTGCGCCTGCAGACTTGGATAAGTTTGAAGATGATGACATCCCTTTTTAATGCCAATTTGTCATCCGCGTCATGTTAAAATTTACCTCGCATTTGCTTAAAAGCTTTTCAGCCATCATCCTGCTGTGTGTGCTGTGTTACTTCTTTGTTGATCGTCCCGTTGCAATTTTTATGGACCAACTCAATAGTCGGTTTGTTGGCGGCTCAACACTCGACAATGCAAACCTCATGAGTATTTTAACCTCCTTGGTTTACCTTCTTGTGACCTTTATCATGGTGGGTTACGCTTATGAACGCCTTTTTAAAAATAAAAATACTCAATTTGTCCGCTGTTTGGGACTCTCTTCCCTTGCAACCTGTATCGCCTATTTTGTTAAAACTAACTTACAATTCTTTTTTGGACGAATGTCTCCTCGCTATGACAACTCTCACGCCCTTCTTTTTACACGTCATGATGGGCTCTATGGTTTTCATTTTTTTTCAGGGGGCAGCTTTCCCTCAGGGCATATGTCTGTTTTTACTGCAGCACTGCTGATTCCCTGTTTTTTCTACCCGAAATTAAAATGGCTGATCTACCCTGCGCTCTTTGTATTGGCCTTTTTAATGATTTTCTGTAATTACCATTTTCTCAGCGATGTCATTGCAGGGACTTATCTTGGCGCTTTTATTGCCGTGACGCTATATCGGTTAGACCGGCTAGACGGGCCTCACAACGATCAAGCCCCTCCTGCAAAAGCAAAAGTCGTTCCACAAAATCTTGATACAAAATAGGCGAAACCAAGCACGCCCTTTCTTCTTGAAGATAGGCAATGCGATTTTTGAGGATTTTCTTTAAAAAATCAAACTGAATATCCAATGCTAACCACGACTCTAAATTCTCGAGCAACATCAGATCACCCGCAAAATCAACACGCTGGCTTTGCAACAATGCAGGTCGCGCCTCTTTTAAAAACAAAAATTTTGCAAAATCAATACTCCGCCCCCACAACCGCAATTGCGGCTCGACATAATCAGGCTTTACTTCAATATAAGTATGGTGAAAAAGCAAATAAATCTCCAAACCTAAATCTCTGATTTCAAAGCCCATAACCTTGCCTGCAAGCGGAGCCAAATGCTCAAAATAGTCCGGATCACGCACCAAAAGAAAGTTCAATTTCTTTTCAAACAGGCGATGGAGCAGACTCATACCAAAGCCTTCCGTGCCAAATGAATCGCCACTAATCCTTGCAGCAAATTGCGATAATACACCTCTTCAAAGCCCGCCTGATACAAGTTATTTTTTAAGATCTCCTGCTCAGGGTGCTTGCGAATGGACTCTGCCAAATAACGATAGCTATCGCTGTCTCCAGTCACAAGCGCTCCCATTTTCGGCAAAATATGAAAAGAATACCAATCATAAGGCTTTGCCAAAGGCCCATGCATTTTAGAAAACTCTAAAATCAACGCTCTCCCCCCTGGCTTTAAGACCCGAAACATTTCTTTTAAAGCAGCGGCTTGATCGCGCACATTCCGCAAGCCAAAGCCGATCGTGATCCCATCCACTGAAGCGGCCTCAAAAGGCAAGGTCTCTGCGTTCAGCACACAATAATGCACTCCGGATAAATGCCCAGACCGATCCAAACGCTTGACCCCTTCTCGCAGCATGGCCAAATTAATATCACTGAGAATGACTTGCCCCCGCCCGTGCATTCGCTTCAGAATGCGCCTGGATAGATCGCCTGTCCCCCCAGCCAAATCGACAATGGTCTCGCCTTCTTCTGGCGCCAAAATGCGCACGGCCTCATCCTTCCAAAGTCGATGCAAACCCATGGACATAAGGTCATTCATCAAGTCGTAGCGCCCCGCAACCGAACTAAATACTTGATTGACACGCGATTGCTTATCCTTCCAGGAGACTTCTTCATACCCGAAATGAGTCTTTTTCTCATCCATGCTCGTGTTCCTTTAAAAAATTCGCTGTAAACTCAGCCAAGTCTTGGTACACTGGCGTGGTTTGCAAAAGCGCGGGATGCCCTTTCAGCGTCCGCTCTCCTTTACCACTCCGCACAAGCACCGCCTTGGCCCCTACCGCCCAGGCAGACTCTAAATCCCGATAACTATCCCCAATCACAACCGCCTCTGCCAAAGGCAGCCGAGACTCTTCAGCAATGGCTTTCAAAAGGCCTGGCTTGGGTTTTCGACATTCGCAATGTGAATCTGGCCCATGCGGACAAAATGCAATGAGATGAATTTGACCGCCTGCCGCACTAACTTGATCCAATAAATATTGGTGCATTTCAGCCAGATCCTCCTCCTGAATCAGGCCCCGCGCCAATCCAGATTGATTGGTCGCCACTGCAATAAAAAAGCCCGCTTGACTCAAACGGGCAATCGCTTTGATACTACCAGGAATGGGGATAAATTCCTGCAGATTTTTCACAAACTCATCAGAATCCTGATTAATCACCCCATCTCGGTCTAATATAATTAATTTAGGAACGCTCATCATCTTCCAGCAAACTCTTATCCTCCAAGTAATTATACAGAGTTTGTGCGTGACAACCAATCAATTTTGCGATCGACGCTTTGCTGATTTTTAAGGATAAATATTTTTTAATCTCAGGTAGATGCTTGTCCAATTTACGGCTTTTATTTTTCCGCCCTTTGGGACGCCCTAGCGGCACGCCAGACAAGTTGCGCTTTTCAAAGGGGTCTGCATTACGACGGGCCTCGTATTCGGCTTCAGCTTGATTCAGTAACTCTAAAAAACCTTTGGTGTCGACAATATCTGCGGGGGTGAAAGTCTTATTATATTTCACCAAAAACAAATTAGCTCCCTTTTCAGCCAAGGCATCCATCAATTCCAAAAACTGCGTGGTGGAGCGTGTCAAACTCAACGCTTCATAACTCGCCAACACCTCACCTTTCTTGATATTTTTAACAATCTGACCTAAATCACGTAATTTCCAGTCAATGCGATTGGATTGCTCATCGATTAAAAAAGCCTTTAATTTTAAGCCCTTTCTGGCGACCGCTGCCTCAATGAGATCCTTCCCACCACATTCCTCATCTGAGTGATTGCAATCTTCTGCCATGTAACCATAGGCCATCTCGTACCTCTCCTTCTTAATTAATGATAGTATTTTTTTGTGATTATAGTGCAAAAAAAATGACAATGCAATCCCATTTGCATCTCCGACCATTTTACGCTACGATGAAAGCAGTTTTTTGAGGAGTACCAAGCCCTTATGTCGCAACAACAACTTGAAACCTTATTTGAATTCCCCTGTTCCTTCCCAATCAAAGTCATGGCGGAGCAAGGTGCGCCTTTGCAAGATATTGTTAGCCAGGCCTTGACTGATGTGGGCATTGACGCTTCTCGTGTGCAAATGCAAACTCGGGCAAGTAGCAGCGGCCGCTATCTTTCCATCACCGCGATTTTTACGGCAGAATCGAAGGAACAACTTGATCGACTCTATCAGCTCTTGACGGCTCATCCTGAAATTAAAATGGTCCTGTAAGGTGATCCAAATTCGTCAACTGGGCCTTTGCCCCTATGCAACACTCTTCCAAAAAATGGTTGACTTTACCACCCAACGCACCCCAGAAACACCAGATGAAATCTGGCTTTGCGAGCACCAACCTGTGTTTACGTTGGGCCGCAATGGCGATCCAGCCTCCCGTATTTCCACAAGTGAGATTCCACTCGTTGAAACGGATCGAGGTGGTCAAATCACTTATCATGGTCCCGGCCAGTTAATGGTGTATTTTTTAATTGATTTACGCCGAAAAAATCAAGGCGCAGCGGAATTTGTCGCCGCCATTGAAGCACAAGTAATTCGCTTGCTCAAAGCTTGGGATATCCCCGCCCATCTTCGCCCAGGAATGCCTGGGGTCTACGTCAATCAAGCTAAAATTTGCTCGATCGGCCTGCGCATTCGCAATGCACGCTCCTACCACGGCCTGGCGCTCAATGTAGATATGGATTTACGCCCCTTTCAAGAAATTTACCCCTGTGGCTACCGTGACTTACAAATGACACAAGTGCGTGAATTTGTTAACATGCCAAACTTAATGGACAAAATCACTGCCCAGTGGCTCAAGGACCTGCATGCACATTTCTGAACTGACAGCAAAACACCGCGATTATGACAAGCTCTCGCGCATTCCCATCAAAATCGAAAAGACTGAAGCGACCGATCGCCTGCGTCTGCCTGAATGGCTCTATGTCAAGCTCCCTAAACTCAACGAAGCCTCTGAGGTTAACCGCATTAAAACGATTTTGCGAGAAAAAAACTTAACTTCGGTCTGTGAAGAAGCCTCCTGCCCAAATTTAGCGGAATGTTTCAGCAAAGGCGCAGCGACTTTTATGATTATGGGCGATAAATGCACGCGCCGTTGCAGCTTTTGTGATGTGGCACATGGACGCCCTGATCCCCTCGACCTTAATGAACCACAAAACCTAGCCAGTGCCATTGCCCAAATGCACTTGCAATATGTAGTGATTACTTCGGTAGACCGCGATGATTTGCGCGATGGAGGGGCGGCGCACTTCGCAGCGTGCATTGAAACCACTCGCAACGCCAATCCCGGGATTAAAATCGAAATTTTAGTGCCTGATTTTCGAGGTAAAAATCGCCTGCCCGCTGCCTTAGAGGCTTTGACGGCCAGTCCACCTGATGTCTTTAACCACAACATTGAAACCGTCACGCGCCTATATCCGCAAGCACGTGCAGGTTCCGACTATACTTGGTCTTTACGCTTATTGAAGGAATATAAAGCCCGCATGCCGCATATCCCTACTAAATCAGGCATCATGCTGGGTTTAGGTGAAACTGACACTGAAGTCATCCAAGCCTTACATGATTTGCGTGAGCATGACGTAGATATGCTGACCTTAGGCCAGTATTTACAACCCAGCGCCTATCACTTGCCTGTCAAGCGTTATGTGAGCCCTGATGAATTCAAAGCACTCGGCGAAGTCGCCAAAAAAATGGGCTTTAAGAACGTCGCCTCAGGGCCGAATGTACGCTCTTCCTACCATGCAGAGCATCAAAGCTTATGTTCTGACGCATCAAATTGAACGCTGACCACTGTATCCTTTTCATGTTTTTCCTGGAAAGGCAGGGGTACGCACTTAAGCACCCCACCGTGTGGAGGTTTATAATTCTTAATCGCAGCTCTCAGCGCTTCCTGCACTGTTGGATTTTCTGTCGCCTTCAACTGGTCCAGGAGCCCGCGCATATTCATTGCACTGAACTCAGAAACACCCTCTGCTTCTTTTGTAAATTGCTTTTGCTTTGCCTCTAGCTCCTCAACGCCACGTTGCTGCCCTTCTAGTTCATCGCCCATACGTTCAAATCGCACACGCATCTGCGCCATTTCACGTTGAAGCCCAAACAGCACTTGCCCTGCCTCCGAACGTGATTCCATTTTTTTCTGATCCAGACGTGCCAATGCAACAAGCGCATCATCGAGCTCAGCTGAGCGCTCAGGCACTGGAAGAGCAAGCTCCACACCAAGCTGTTTCCGCAAACGTTCAAAATTGCTTTTTGCCTCAGCGAGGTCAGCATGCAATACGTCAATTTTATATGCAAGTACTGCACGATCAAATTGCATCGCACGCATCTCAGCACTTTGCTTTTGTAGTTCTAGTGCTTGGAGCTTCTCTTGAAACTCAGGGTCTATGATGATCTTTAAATCCGCACCTTCTTTTTCAATGACACCCATACGCATTTCTGTCATGAGGTTTTTCATTTGAGATACCAGCGTGCTCGCCTGTGCAAAAGCGACCGCTGCTTCATCAATCTCTCGATTAAGCCCCTTTCTTGTGCTCTTCCTTGACTCAAACTCTGTTTCACTGAGCAGCGATGCGGGCGTTTTGCTGACTGCGTCAAATGCTTTTTTGGCTTGGCTCAAATCAACGGACGGCAGCGCTTCAAGCTGCTCGCGCAAACGATCAAGTTCATGCATCTTCTGATCAAATATCCGATGCCCTGCCCCGCGCTTTGAAACAGGGCGAGACGTAGCAGCTGACGCAGCCACCGGGAGCGGTACCACAACTGGAGCAGGCTTCTCTGCACTGACAGAAAGATCTTCATCATAATACTCTGACCCCCTCACCCCTCCGCCTTTAGGTCTAGAATAAGCCATGATCGTTCCTTTTTTACTCTTATTGCGACTATTATAACAAAATACTTAAATAAAATTCAATAAAATTCCCTCTTCATTTCATTGAGATAAAACTAAAAACA
>JAJZUD010000104.1 GCA_021848625.1 Pseudomonadota bacterium | reverse complement strand
CTTCCGATCTAGAAAAACGGCTCTTTGCACTGCCAAGATTGATTTGTTGTGCCTTGACTTCATTGATTTTGGCGGCCTGGTATCTGGGCCCCATTTTATTTTTGCATGCGCATCTCTTGATGGGGACTTATGAAATTTTCAGCCCTTGGGGTGCAGCTTGGCTCTCTAGCCTACCCACATTGCTTGCACCCAAAAGTGTCATTGGCAATCCCATTTTAGGAGGTACACCAATCACCCCTGGCGTCGGCCTCATTATTTTAATGAGTGTCGGCTATTGGCTCTATCAAGCTTGGATGCGCCCTCCCCTAACGCCACTGATACGCACCAGTTTAATTTTGTGGTGGATTGCTTTTTTTATGGTGTGGTCTCCAGTTAATTTTTGGAGGCTCTTGCCTCATATCGCTTATGTGGTGCAATTTCCCTATCGCTTGACCACAATCCTCATGTGGCTGGGCGGACTGCTTTTTATCGGCATGCTTGTCAAACTAATGCCTAGCCCACTAAAAATACAGCATGGAGTAATTGGGCTTTTTTGCATTGGGATCGCTGCTGCACAATGGATTCCACCTAATGGTTATGCCCAAGGATCGTTTTCTGTGCATTCTTTTAACATGGCTGCTTTTACCCGTGCTTATGCAGATCATGGCTATCCTCAAGATTATCTCATTGATTTTAAGACAATTTCATCGCAATCTGTTGACTGGAAAGTGAATAAAACCCAGCCTCAATGCCACCTAAAAGCGGCAACCCTCCACTGTCAATTTCAAACGACTGCAAAGGACACAACGGTGCAACTGCCTTTATTTTATTACCCACATTTACTGGATGTACAAGTGGATGGGCATTCTGTCCCTTATTTTGCAAGTTTAGCTCAAGACCCCAATCCCACACGAGTCCGCTTGGGCGTGAGTGCACCTTCTGTCGATGCGCTGGCGAGCATCCATCTGCTCCCTGGCTCGCATCAAGTGATCGCCCGCTTTAGTGGCCTGATGCTTGCCAATTGGATCAGCCGTCTAGCCTGGATGGCGTATGGCTTGTTTATCCTTGCCTTGATTATGCGACGCTTGAGATCGTAATGAAAGTTCTGCAAATCTACAAAACCTATACTCCAGATACGTTTGGAGGGGTGGAACAAGTAATCAAAAATATCTGCTCTGAGACTGCAAAATTAGGCGTTGAGCAGCATTTACTGACGGTATCGCACTCAGCGCGTCGTGATCAAGTCGATGCACTCCCGGTTATTCGCTGCCAGCGTAATTTTGAAATCGCCTCTTGCCCATTTAGTTGGGAATTTTTTCGTCAATTTAAGCAAATTACACAAGGCTTTGATCTTTTGCACTTTCATTATCCCTGGCCTTTTGCTGATTTAACTGCGTTGCTCCATCGCCTAAAGATCCCCTCTATTGTCACCTATCATGCAGATGCCCTGAAGTCGCCTCTGCTTAAAACGCTTTACTATCCCATCCAGCAGGCTTTTTTACGCAAAGTGACTCGGATTGTTCCTACCTCGATGCCCTTGCTTAAAAGCAGCCCCACACTACAGGCCTATGCTTATAAAAGCACGGTCATTCCTATTGGGATTCACCCCGCTGATTACCCCCTGCCTGACCCTGTGCTTTTACAACACTGGCGTGAACGTTTAGGCACGCATTTTGCTTTGTTTGTTGGAGTTTTGCGTCATTACAAAGGTTTATCCGTGCTTTTGCAAGCTGCACAGCAAGTCAAAATCCCCATTGTGATTGCAGGTGGGGGCCCTTTAGCTGCCGAATTGGCTGCATGGATCAAAACTCATCAATTACATCATGTTCACTTACTAGGGCGTGTTTCTGAAGCAGATAAGTTAGCATTGCTTGCACTTTCTTCCATGGTGGTTTTGCCTTCACAAAATCGTGCTGAAGCCTTTGGAGTGAGCTTGCTGGAAGGGCTTTTATTTAAAAAGCCTTTAATTTCAACAGAATTGGGGACGGGAACCACTTATGTCAATCAGGATGGCAAGACTGGTTTTGTAGTTAGGCCTGGCAATGCACAAGATTTGGCTGAAAAAATTAATTTTCTTGCGGGGCATCCTAGGGAGGCTGTGCAAATGGGTGAGACAGGACAGGCTTGGTTTCTGCAGGAATTTCAAGCTAATCTGATGGGGAAGCGCTATTTTGACCTGTATCAGGCCCTACTTGGCAAATAAGGGGTACCGGCGACATCCGTGGCAAAATTTACGGTCTGAGGGCAAAAATACCTTCCAGACCGTAAATTCTCACATCTGATCGAATTAAAATCTTCAAAAATAGAGCACACCGAGTGAAAACCTAGTTTTTGGGCATAGCTCAAGGACATTTTGTTCTCCTTCGGATGCCTTAAAATCCATACCCAGGACCACATTCAATATTGCCATTCTGTTGCATGTGCGCTTTAAATTGGGATAGATTATCCTGTGTTAAATGTATCTCATCATTACCCTTGCCAGAAGCTTTCATCCTAGTAATGTACTCCGAGCACAACATAAATTCAGATTCTGAATCAATAGGTCCAAACCCATCATTATTGATCCCAGGATAAACCATTGAAAGTAAAGTATTTCCTTTTGCAGCTGCCAGTGCATATTCTCTTACCATTGAAAAAGAGATTGTTGTAGTTGCTTCAGATACAACTCCGACATCAACAGCAAAAGGCATAGTGCTTGAGGTGTATTGAGAAAGGTACTCTACATATAAATCCACCCACAGTACCTGAGCAGCTTCACGGTAGAGCGGCGATTCGGGTGGAATTGCTAGCAATAGATTGAGTGCATCTGTTCTATACGTATTCACTTCTGTTGAGGTTCGATCTAGTTCCAATAATCCTTTTGCTTTTGCCATCCATGATATTGGGTGCTCAAGACTTTCAAATACAGCCATAGGTATGTCATGATTTTTCAGATATCCTACGGTTACTGGAATGGCCGCAAACGCTTGTGCTAATTCTGCCCCCGTTTTGCGGTCAAGCCAATTTCTGCTCAAATCTAAAGTGGTCACTGATGCGGGGATGGCCGCAAAGGCTTGTGCTAATTTTGCCCCCGTTTTGTTGCCAAGATCATTCCCGCGCAAATCTAAAGTGGTCACTGATGCGGGGATGGCCGCAAAGGCTTGTGCTAATTCTGCCCCCGTTTTGCTGCCAAGAGCATTCCCGCTCAAATCTAAAGTGGTCAATGAGGCGGGGATGGCCGCAAAGGCTTGTGCTAATTCTGCCCCCGTTTTGTAGCCAAGAGAATTCCTGCTCAAATTTAAAGTGGTCACTGAGGCGGGTGTATTTCTAACTCTATCCAATAAAGAAACCGGTTGCGCAAACATAACTTAATCTCCTTTAATAGTAACTACTCAGCCCTCTATCCGGAGCGCTGAGGAAGTTTGATAATTGAAAAAATCAAAAAAAGCTTGAAAAATAAAATACAGGCGCTAGAATTCGAGCATATTGGCAATTAAAAGTAGTAATGGCG
>JAJZUD010000035.1 GCA_021848625.1 Pseudomonadota bacterium | reverse complement strand
GTAAATCCTCAATCCCAAAAAAGAAATCCCTCTGCTCTGCCATGTCCATCCTAATCTTTTAAACATGGCTTATTTTATCATATTGACCTTAATTTATCCAATTGTTAGAGGTGCCCCAATGTGAGTTCTTTGGCAGGACATCGTGCCTATCCTGGCGGCAGCGTTTATTGCGCCACCAAGGCAGCGGTGACCAGTTTTACGCGTGCTTTGAAACAAGAATGTGTGGGGACGCTGATTCGTGTAACGGACATTGTTCCCGGAATGGTGGAAACTGAATTTAGCGCAGTGCGTTTTAAAGGGGACCTAGACAAGGCCAAGCAAGTCTATTCCAATCTCGTCCCTTTAAGCGCAGCAGAGGTTGCAGATGCGATGATGTATGTGCTGAGCCGACCTCCCCATGTCAATATTTCAGAGATGGTTTTGGTCGCTAATGCCCAAAACGCTCAGTTGGTTTAATGCTCCAGGCGAGCAAAATTCTCCATATATTTGGCTAACATATCCACTTCCAAATTAATCACCTGGCCGATATGATAGTCCTGAGCAATGGTGACTTCCTGCGTATGAGGAATGAGGGTCAGTGTGAATTCGGACTCGCGGACGTCAATCAGAGTAAGGCTCATGCCATCAAAGCCAATATAGCCTTTTTTGATCATGTATTTGCGCAAGGCCTGTGGGAAGGTCACTGTGATGAGGAGCGCATTGCCTTCCGGTGTGATGGCGGAGATTGTGCCTGTTGCATCCACATGCCCCTGGAGAAAATGTCCCCCTAAACGTTTTTGTAGCGTGAGGGAGCGCTCTAAATTGACTTTGGAGCCTTCTTGTAGAAAGCCCAGATTGGTCAAGCGGAGGGTTTCGGCAACCGCTTCAACCCAAAAGCCAGTGTCCGTAAACTCCGTGACCGTGAGGCAAGCGCCATTGACAGCAATGCTATCACCAACGCGCACATCACTTAATACGGTTTTAGCTTCGATGAAAAAACGTTTGCCTAATAAAACGGCTACGATGGTTTTGATGATGCCGATTTCTTCGACGATTCCAGTAAACATGCTCTCAATCCTCTAGGTAAAAAATCACCCAAATTATTTTAGCCTTGAAAGGCCATTTCTACAATGAGATAATGAAGGCCATCCATTTTGAGTATATTCTGATGACACCGTTGCAGAAAATCATCATTGTGATTGTGGCCTGTGCTTTTTTTATGGAAGGCTTGGATGGGTCGATTATCAATACAGCTTTGCCGCAAATTTCCTTGAGTTTGCATTCAGATCCGCTTCATTTAAAATTGGCATTGACCTGTTATTTGCTGACTGCAGGGGTGATTATTCCGATGTCAGGGTGGATGGCTGATCGCTTTGGTTGCCAATTTATTTTTGCAAGTGCTTTGATTTTATTTTTGGTTGGGTCCATTTTATGTGGGCTCAGTCATACAGTGATGCAATTGGTTGTCTCACGCATCGTGCAAGGGGCGGGAGGGGCTTTATCTTTACCGGTGGGGCGCTTATTGTTTATGCGTCATTTTGATAAAGAAAGTTTTGTCTCAGCAATGGCCACCACCGCTACATTTGGGCTGTTGGGGCCAAGTTTAGGGCCTTTGTTGGGTGGCTTGCTCACCAATTATATTTCTTGGCGAGCGATTTTTTTTGTCAATGTCCCCATTGGGCTCACGGGATTTTATTTTGTGCTGAAATATATCGAAAATTTCAAAGATCCCGATATTCATCCCTTTGATTGGAAAGGATTTTTACTGCTTGCAGGGAGCTTGGCTGTATTATTATTAGGCTTGGATACGGTGATTGATCCTATTTTTGAAGAAGGATTAGCGCTGATTTTTTTAGGGGCAGGTCTGGTGGGGGTTTGTGCTTACTGGTTGTATGCTAAACATCAAGTAGCACCCCTGATTTCAACGCGCTTGTTTGACAGCTTGTCCTTTCGTCTGGTGATTATGGGCAGTATTTTTGCGCGCTTGGCGATTAGTGTCAGTCCTTTTTTGGTGCCTTTGTTATTGCAGGTTGGCTTTCATTACACGGCGTTGCAAGCGGGGTTGATGACTGCCTGGGGGGCAATTGGCATGTTATTAACCAAATTCTTTTTTAGACGGTTGCTCAATTATTTCGGTTATCGCAAATTGTTGATTTTAAACTCCTCTTTGTTGAGTCTGTCTACCTTAGTGTTGGCAAGTTTGAGTTTGCATCCTCCAGTGGTCTTAATTGTTTTCATTTTGTTTTGTAATGGGGTGATTTCATCCATTCAATTTAGCTCCATGAATAGTTATGGCTATAGCAATATTCCGCCCCGCTTGCAGAGTATGGGCAGTAGTTTTATGAGCAGTATGCAACAAGTGGCGGCAGGGTTTAGTATCGCGCTGGCGGCCTTGATTTTGGAGTGTTTTTTGCATTCCACCAATATTATGGGGACATACTCACCCCCGGCATTTCGTTATACTTTTTTATGTGTCGCGCTCTTTCCGCTGCTTGGAATTCTCTTTTTTCGGCGTTTAAAATAAGCTCAAATTGGTTGCTTTTTAACCTGTTGTTGTGTAAAATAACACCTGAAATGTGTTAAATTTTATGCTAAACTAGAGGAAAAGCCACATGGAATTTTTAGTGAAAAATACCTTTAAAGCCTATGATCGACTCAAAAACTCGGGGATGACAGATACTCAAGCCCGTGGGATTGTTGAAGCCATTGAGGAAGCGGCGGATTTTAGCTTTAAAGATCTGGCGACAAAAGCAGACTTGCAGGTTGTGCAAGCTGAGCTTCAGAAAGAAATGATTGCAGTCAAATCAGCGCTACAATCGGAGATTGCGGAAGCCAAAGCCGAATCAAAAGCTGAGACTGGGGAGCTAAAGGCTGAATTAAAAGCTGAGATTGGGGAGCTGCGAGCTGAATTCAAAACTGAAATGGGAGAGTTCAGGGCTGAGTTAAAAGCTGAGATTGCAGAAGGAAAAGCTGAAACTGCGGAGCTAAGAGCTGCGATAAATGGGCTGGCAGCGAATGTGCGTGCCCTACAACTAATGTTTGCCAGTGGATTTTTGGCGATTGTTGTAGGGATGGTCCTTTCATTTTTTGCGCATCACTAGATTTTTAAATCCCCTTTCTGATAACGCTCAGCCATAGCCTCCAGGCTGATGGGTTTGATCTTGCTTGCATGGCCTGCAGAGCCAAATTGTTCGAACCGTGCTTTGCAAATGGCTTTCATGGCTTCCTTAGCCACTTTGTTGTAGGAGCGGGGGTCAAATTCTGCTGGATATTCTCCAAAGAAGCGACGGATGGCCCCTGTAGCCGCTAAACGTAAATCGGTGTCAATATTGATTTTGCGAACACCATGTTTGATCGCTTCTTGAATTTCTGAAACGGGGACGCCATAAGTTTCGCCAATTTTACCGCCAAATTCGTTAATGACCTTCAGCCAATCCTGCGGGACAGAGGAGGAGCCATGCATCACCAAATGGGTTTTGGGGATGCGCGCGTGAATCGCTTTGACTTGATTGATCGCTAAAATATCGCCTGTCGGTGGGCGAGAAAATTTATACGCGCCGTGACTGGTCCCCACTGCAATAGCGAGAGCATCCACATGCGTGTCCTTCACAAAACGCTCAGCCTCCTCAGGGTCAGTCAACATTTGGCTGTGATCCAGCGTGCCTTCGGCTCCAGAGCCATCTTCTTCACCCGCTTTGCCTGTTTCAAGCGAGCCTAAGCAGCCTAATTCACCTTCCACTGAAACACCACACGCATGGGCCAAAGCCGAGACTTGAGCAGTGACAGCGCGGTTGTATTCGTAACTTGCTGGCGTTTTAGCATCTTCTTTCAAAGAGCCATCCATCATGACAGAAGAGAAGCCATTTTGAATCGAGCGGAAGCACACATCAGGAGAAGCGCCATGATCTTGATGCATCACAATCGGCAAAAATGGAAATTCCTCAGCCGCGGCCAAAATTAAATGCCGAATAAAAGTGGAGCCTGCGTATTTACGGGCCCCTGCGGAGGCTTGCAAAATGACGGGGCTATCGACTTCAAAGGCAGCTTCCATCACCGCTCGGACTTGTTCGAGATTGTTGACATTAAAAGCGGGGACGCCAAATTGATATTCTGCGCCGTAATCCAAAAGTTGCCGGAGGGAAATGAGGGCCATGAAAGTTCCTTAAAAATAAACACAAGGAGCCCATCTTAAAGGGGCTGCTCGGTTTTGACAAGTCCCAGCAAACGATTTAAATTGGGCGAGGTAGAGTCAAAGAAAGAGGCAATTATGTTAAAGGGAAAGCGCATATTATTAACCGGTGTGATGAGTGATCGTTCCATCGCCTATGGCATTGCAGAGGCGATGCATCGAGAAGGAGCAGAATTAGCCTTCACCTATGTCAACGAAAGTATGAAGGAGCGTGTGGCTAAATTGGCAGCACCTTTTAACCCTGCGGCGCTTCTCCCTTGTGATGTCAGTCAAGACTCGGAGATTACCCAGCTTTTCGATGATTTGGCCAAAACCTGGAAGCATTTGGATGGTGTGGTGCATTCGATTGCTTTCGCGCCCGCGGATCAATTGGATGGCGATTTTATTGAGCATATTAATCGTGAGGGCTTTCGCATTGCCCATGATATTAGCAGCTATAGCTTATGTGCTTTGGCCAAAGCAGCACGCCCATTGATGCAAGGCCGCAATGGCGCCATTTTAACCCTCACCTATTTAGGAGGTGAAAAGGCAGTTGTTAATTATAATACCATGGGCTTGGCCAAGGCGAGTTTAGAGGCAGCAGTGCGGTATAGTGCCTTTGCGCTGGGTGCAGAGGGCATTCGTGTTAATGCCATTTCGGCAGGCCCAATCCGTACCCTTGCAGCCTCGGGCATTAAAGGCTTTCGCAAGATGCTGGATTATAATGCCAAAGTCAGCCCTTTAAAACGCAATGTGACTACTGAAGAAGTGGGGAATGTCGCTGCCTTTTTATGTTCAGATTTAGCCTCTGCGATTACGGCAGAAGTGATTCATGTGGATTGTGGCTTTAGTCAGGTTGCTGTGCCAGCCTTGTTTGAAGAATAGTTGTGATGAGGAATAAAAATTCATTGCCAGCGAGCTTTTTTTCTGATAAAAATAGTCGCTTGCATTTTAATGGTTAAGGATGTGAAAAATGGATCAACTGGATAACCCCTTGCATTTCGAACCCTATCAGCCCAAGAGCGGAGAGGAATATATGTCTCCGGAGCAAATTGAGCATTTTCGTATGATTTTGACCAATTTGTACGACTCGATTCGGGCTAAAATGGACGAAAGTAAAAATCACATGAAAGAAGAGCCTGAAAACTTTTCTGACCCAGTGGATCGCGCTTCACAAGAGGAAGAGTTAAGCTTGGAATTGCGGGCTCAGGATCGAGAACGCAAGCTGATTCGAAAAGTCCAAGAGTCCATTGACATGCTCAAAGAAGGGGATTACGGTTTTTGTCAATCTTGCGGTGCGGAAATTGGTTTGCGTCGTTTAGAAGCGCGTCCTACTGCCACCCAATGTATTGATTGTAAAACCCTCGATGAACTTAAAGAAAAACAACTTTATAGCTAAGCTATTCAAGAAAAAGCCCAAACTGGAGCCGGTCATTTATGATGCCCGCGCTTCAGATTTGTGGCCCAGCAATTTTCATTCCCATGCGCTCAAGGTGATTGAGATTTTGCAAAAAAAAGGCTATCAAGCCTATATTGTGGGCGGCGGGATTCGCGATCAACTCATGAATCTGCATCCCAAAGATTTTGATGTAGTGACCAATGCCTTGCCTGAGCAAATTAAAAAATGTTTTGATCGCGCTATTATTATTGGCAAGCGTTTTCGTCTGGTCCATGTGTATTTTGGTAAGCGCGATTTTGTGGAAGTTGCAACTTTTCGTAAAGATCATGCCTTAGCCAAGCATAAATCAGAGGGGGCGCTGCGTCAGGGCGGAATTATTTCACGCGATAATGTTTATGGCAGCATTGAAGATGACGCGTTGCGCCGCGACTTTACCGTAAATGCATTTTATTATAACCCGACTACCCATGAATTAATGGATTTTAGTCGCGGGATTGAGGATTTTCAAAAACGGGTTTTAAAGCTGATTGGCGATCCAGATGCGCGTTTAAAGGAAGACCCTGTACGTATTTTGCGGGCTCTGCGGATTAGTAATAAATTGGGTTTTACGATCGATGAGGCAACGTTTAAAGCCATTCCTCGGCATCGTAACTTGCTTGCCAGCATTGCCGGGGGGCGCTTGTTTGATGAGTATCAAAAAGTCTTACTGCATGGACAGGCGGAAAAAAACTTCGATACTTTGCAAAAAATGGAAATTCTTGCCATTTTATTCCCTACTGTAGTGTGTTCTTTAGAGGAGCCTTATTTTGCAGAAATGGTGCGCTTAGCCTTGCGGAATACGGATGAGCGTTACTATGCCAAAAAAACCATCAATCCAGCCTTTTTAATTGGGGTCTTTTTGTGGCAGGAATTGCAGGTGCTGAAAAAGAAATTAAGCGAAAAAATGAGCTATAAAAAAGCCTACCACGAGGCTGTCAAACAAACGCTTTGGGCGCAAAATAAAATCACCAGTATGCCACGTTATATGACTGAAATGATTGAAGAAGTCTGGGCTTTGCAAAGACAGATGGAGTTGCGTCGGCCCAAAAATATCATGGGTATCTTAAACCATGCGCGTTATCGAGCTGCGTATGATTTTCTCCTCTTGCGTAGTGAGGTTGGGCAGGTTAAGCCTAGTTTATGTGAGTGGTGGGAAAAGCTATACGTAATGGCTGAGGCTGATAGGCTAGGATTTATCGAGAAAATGCCGCAAAAATAAGTTGACGGCAGCCCAAAAAAACTTTATCATAAGCGCCTAGTCGGGGTATAGCGCAGCCTGGTAGCGCACCTGCTTTGGGAGCAGGGTGTCGAGAGTTCGAATCCCTCTACCCCGACCATGAGTGTAACTTGCGCTCGTAGCTCATCTGGATAGAGCATCGGCCTTCTAAGTCGAGGGTAGCAGGTTCGAGTCCTGCCGGGCGCACCAGTGCTTTGGTTTGATGGTGAATGTAGCTCAGTTGGTAGAGTCCTGGATTGTGATTCCAGTCGTCGTGGGTTCGAGTCCCATCATTCACCCCATTTTGAATAGAAAAACAAGACCTTAATCAACTCCCTGTAAACCACTGTGCAGGAAGGTAATTGTACATGTAAATCCCCACGCTACAGCTGCTACTTCCTGCGCAGACTTGATTTGAAAAGTTATTGAGAAAATTTTGAAAATTAGCGCGAAGTACCGTGTCATTGTGCTCTTGTCCGTCACCCCAAGCGCCAAAGCCATTTTCATCTCCACAGGATGCTGTGGGGCTATATTGCGAGGCTACGCAATGGCAGTTTCCGGTATTTTCAATGCATTGTTGGCCGCCTCCATAATAAGAGTTCAGTGGGCCAATATACTGGGCTGAAAACATATAAACCACATTGTTATTGCCGCTTAAATCACTTGCAGTCACAGGAGGAATAGGGCCTGGGTTGGTGTACTTGTAGATATAATTCAAGCTTTGCATGATTTTATCTTCTGGATTATTCGCCTCATAAACACTGGGGTAGCTTGTAAATTGACAGAGTGTCGCGCTACCTGTGCTGTTAATCGCACAGTCATAGATGTTGGCGCCCACAGCACCTGTCGGCACCCATTTATTATGTTTGGTATCACAGGAGCCTGGCCCACTCATTTGCGTTCCAGGGAAGATATTGCTTCCATACGGACAGACGACGTAGGGATCAGGCACAGTTGCTCCTTGAGTCGGGTCACAGGGTTGATTGTTGGGATCAAGCGGCCATGGGGTGGCGGGTATAAAATCGCCTCCGACGACTGTTTCGGGTGCAATTGTGTCGACACGATAGGGGGCTGCGGGTGCAGGCGCAACACTGCCTTTGTTAAGATCATAGAGCTCAATAAAATTAACATCTGCATTGGCATCCGCTCCTGAGCTAAACCAGCCAAATTTTAAGCCATATAATTTGGCCTGTTGTGCAATCCATGCGGTGTCTCCAGCATCTTCAAAAGTTTGTCCCTCATAAGCGACGCCCACCAGTACATTATTTTGAGAGTGGTTAGCCGTTTTCACCAATTGATTCACTGCGTTAGCCCAGCAAAACGATTTCAATACATCTTGTCGGCCTTGAGTCATTCCGGGAGTCGTTGCGGCTTGACAACTTGGGATGCTGCCTGATAATGCACTAGGGATTTGCCAACCCCAGGGGTTGCCGGCTTCAATATCCACATAAGCATAGACGAGAATATTGGGATTTTGTGTGGCAAGTTGTGAAAGAAATTGCACAGCCACACCGCTATTTGCAACGGTCGTGCCAATCTGATAGGCTCCTGGGTTGATGCCTGGGTCTTCTGTTGATACTAAAAGTTGATTGACTTGGAAAGGGCTCTCTAAGCGATTTAATAAATCAGTATAGACCTGTGGCATCCCCGCTGTGGGCATGTAGGGCACATCAACCACCATGGTGACCGGGACATTTGCTGCATCGGCATAGATTAGCCCCGGTAGAGTACCTGCAAACAAAATCGCTACAATCGCACTTCGTACAGACATAACCCACCCCCGCAATTTTATGCTAGGTTTTCATTATACACCTTTTTGATGTCTTTCGGTAAGGGGCTGGGCAATCTATTTTGACAAGGCCAGTTTATGCACTTCGATTTGAATCACGCGGCGCGAGTCAGAGCGCAGGGCGCTGATATGCCAGCCATTTAGGGAAATATGTTGACCGACTGCCGGGATTTGGCCTAAATGTCGGGTTAATAGCCCACCCAGGGTGTCCACTTCATCATCTTTAAAATGCGTGCCTAAGGCTTCATTCAGATCTTCTAAAGACACCGTAGCGTGGACGTGATAATGCCCCTCTCCCATGCATTGGATTTTCTCCTCATTCGGGTTGTCAAACTCATCCTCAATATCGCCTACAATTTCCTCTAGAATGTCCTCAATGCTTACTAAGCCTGCAATCCCACCATATTCATCCACTACGATGGCCAAATGGCTGTGCCGAGCTTTAAATTCGTTTAACAGGGTGTCCAGGCGCTTACTTTCAGGGACAAAAAAAGCCGGCCTTAAAATAGTTTTTAAGTCAAAATTCTTTTTACCTTCACGCAGATAGGCTTTGAAAAAATCTTTGACGAGCAAAATTCCCAGCACATCGTCTTTATTTTCGCCAATCACAGGAAAGCGAGAGTGCGATGCTTTAGACATAATTGCAACCAAGTTTTCAATAGACTCCTCAATAGGCAAAACCACCATCTGCGAGCGAGGGACCATGATTTCACGCACTTGCAAGGTGGAGATTTCGAGTACCCCTTCAATCATATTCTGTGTGTCGCCATCGATAACCGCATTTTGTTGAGCGCTCTTTAGGAGATGAGTGAGATCTTCTAGAGTTTTAGGTTCAGGCAAAAACTGCATTTTCAAGAATGCCAGCCAAGTTTTCCATTGAGAAGGAGGGTGTTCGTCAGTCATGATCAGTCTCATAAGGGTTTGCAATATCAAGTGTGGCAAGCAGTTCGATCTCGATGGATTCCATTTCAAGAGCTTCATTTTCGGTTTCATGATCATAGCCTAGCAAATGCAATACGCCATGAATGAGAAGATGTTGATAATGCGCTTTCAGCGTCTTGTGTTGGGCCATAGCCTCGGTGGCAATGAGGCTGTGACAAAACACTAAATCACCGAGATAATCTGCTTCATCAAAAGGGAAAGACAGCACATTGGTAGGGTGGTTTTTGCCCCGAAATTGCTGATTGAGGTGTTGTGATTCCTCTAGGCTCACAATCCTTAGGCACAAGCCCGTATCTTGGAGTTGAAAACGCTGATTGAGCAAGTCCAGTGCTGGTTTAAAGAGTGTACGCCGGGGTAGGTCTGGCTCCGACTCATCTAGGGCAATTTGCAGGGTCCACTTCACGATTGGGCATCCTCAGTGTGTTCATAGGCTTCGACAATTTTCTGAACCAAGGGGTGGCGGACTACATCACCGCTTTCAAAAAAAGTAAAGCTAATGCCCGGAACATTCGATAAAACTGCAATCGCATGACGCAAGCCGGAGCCCTTGCCTTGAGGTAGATCAATTTGGGTAATGTCCCCATTGATGATCGCGGTGGAGTTAAAGCCAATACGGGTTAAAAACATTTTCATTTGTTCACGGGTAGTATTTTGCGCCTCATCCAGGATGATAAATGCATCGTTTAAAGTGCGGCCCCGCATAAAAGCCAAGGGGGCGATTTCAATGGCTTGGAGTTGAATAAGTTTGAGTACTTTTTCCATGCCCATGAGTTCGTAAAGTGCGTCATACATAGGGCGCAGGTAAGGGTCAACTTTTTGGGAAAGGTCTCCTGGCAAAAAACCGAGATGTTCGCCCGCTTCCACCGCAGGGCGCACCAAGACAATTCGTCCAATTTTTTCCTGCGTAAAGGCTTGCACGGCCGCTGCCACAGCGATAAAGGTTTTGCCGGTGCCTGCAGGTCCAATGCCAAAATTAATATCATGTTGTAAAATGCGTTTTACATAGCGGAGTTGATTGACTCCGCGCGGTTTTACGGCCATTTTCGGCGTTTTGATGATGCCTTCGTTTAGGTCCTCGCGTGTTGCGAGCGGCTGAATGGTGTTTTGATTGGGGATGGATTGAAGAAGTAGGTTGATTTCCTGTTTTACCGCTTGCGTATCGCCTTTAAAGCGATAAATGGCCTCGATAATGCGCTGGGCATGTTCCACCGCGCCCTCAGGGCCAATCAACTTAAATTGAAACCCGCGTGAACCAATCTCCACGCCGAGGTGACGTTCAATGTGATGTAGGTTTTCGTTAAGCTCCCCACAAAGCGAAGCCAGCCGCGCCGTGTCCTCCGGCTTGAGATTAAAAAAAAGTGTCTTCATCCATCCCTAAATTCAGTGCAACTACCCTCTCAGCATAAGCAAGATTCGCCGAAAAGACAAGTCTCTCTTCTGTTGCAGATAGGATATGATTTTTTTCAAGGAAGAGTACAGCAACCTGCTCAGACAAGCAACTTGCGAGCAAGCTAGTTTGTTCCCCCTTCGAGCAAAAATCACATCCTCTTTGCTAAGGACTTGCCGGTTTCACTTCGTCCAGTTTGTGGGAAAGTCTCTCTGCAGCACTATGTGTATTTTTGGTCTTGTCTTGGCCAACAGCCGCTTCTCTTTGAGCAATCCAGAAGCCCCAGCTGGGGCCTTTCGGAGCACTGCCGGCAGCAGTGACAACAAGTCCTGAATTATGGGCTGCCTTTGCCGCGGTCTCTCTGGCATCAGCTGCTGCAGTACTTGCATGCGTATTATATCTCTCCAGAACCTCAGCTGAACTTCCAGCCAATGCAGCACGAATGCGTGAAGGATGCAGATGCGTGAGCTTGTTAAGTGAAGCAAACAAAGCATCCAGCTGTTTCGGGTCTTTGTCAAGCAATGCATCAAAATTCAACTGTGGCCTGGATTTGTTAATCAGGAGTTTGGCAATGGCAAGATGTGCAGCATCGGTTGCCGTAGCCCCCGCAGGACCAATATTGGTTATCACCAGGGCGCGATTTTTGACTCCCAGATCTCCGGAGGCCTGAACCTGTGCATGATAGGCAAGCAGCAACATCTGCGCAAAACCTTCTGCCACTTGCTCTTTTGTTGCGCTAGCTGCCGCGGTTAAAGTGAGCCTGCCTGAACTATGGTGGCTGGCATGTGCAGCTTCAGTCCCATCATGCGTCTTGACTGTATATTTTCCTTTACCAGTTCGGGTCACGCCCCCTTGCGTTGCTGGGGGGGGTGCGGCAGGCGTTGCCGTTGCCGCTGGCTCTGCCCCTCCCTTGGCACGGGGTTTTTCTAGCATTTTTGCAGCGACCAAATCATCAAGTGCTTCTAAATGAACTTCTGCCGTCAGTTTGGCTGCGCGTGAGGGGGCAGAGCTGCCTGATCCTGCCACACCGGTTGCGGCTGCCGCTTCCTCATGTGCACGTGCCTCAGTGGCTTCAAGCGCTTTTGGCTTGCCACCTGCCTTGGTAAGAGCTGTAGCCACATGTTCTCTTTGTTGTGTAAATTCAGTCTGCAACTTCTTTTGAAGCGCAGCCACTGCGGCGTCAAACTCCGCGAGCTGGCCTGGCAAATCTCGTTCTACAATCGCACGGGTCTTTTCTATTTCTGCGTTGAGACCGTCCATTGTCTGCCGCTCAAAAGTATAAATTGCCTTAAGGCGTCCTTCCAAATCTGCTTTACTTGCACCAGCTGCACACGAAGCATACAGACCTTCTGGAGGTAGATGCTTTTCTCTAACATAGTGTCTGAGGTTTTGTACATAGGCCTGATATGTTTGGCCTGGAGCCAAGTCCATAGGAAACCTAAGCCCCGCAGGATCGACATACCGGCCAGGTTTGGCTGTCGCTGTGCTTGGTTTTGCGGGTGCAGGTGCTGCCGTTGGTGCGTGGGTTCGAGCGGCTGCAGCAGCTACCTCTGCATCGTGTTGGCGTTTCGCCGCAATGACATCGTCTAGAAAAGCACGTGCTTTGCCTTGCTGCACCGTTGCTGTTGTCATTGCAGGTTCAAATTTTCTATCTACAGCATCAAGACGCTGCTGGATTTGAGCCATCCTAGCTGCAAGTTCACTCAAAGTTCTTTCCGCTGCCTCCTTGATATGCTGAGCCGTAGTTGCCGCATCGCGCAAGCTTGTCAGTATTGCCTTTTCTGCTACGAGGTTCGCAATTTGCGCTTGCAAGGAATCTAGGACACTTTGCTTCTGTACTGTAAGGGCGCTGAACCAGGCTTCGGCTGCTCTATTAGCCTCCGTTGCTGCTGCAAGAAGTCCATCAAGGCCCGAAGTGTCTTTGCTAAGCCCATGCCCCTCCCTGTCCGCATTCGGAAACAAATCCTTTACCTTCGCCCACTCTGCCGTTGCTTTTGCTTGGTCTTCTGTCAAAAGCACTGCACTCGCTGCCTGATTAGCTGTGGCAATCGCAGCATTGATTTTTCGAATGCTCCCTTCAAGTGTTTGCATCTGGTCTAGCTGTTGTTGAAGTTGTTGCAATTGTTCCGCATAGTCTTCAACTTTTGCATCTGCAGCTGCCACTTGTCTGTTAAAGTTTCCCAGAGTCTCAGTGCCATAAATAAGATCGCGGCCTCCGGTCACAAACTGCATTCTTGATTCGCGAGTATGCTCAGTCACGAACTTTAGGTGTGCTTCTTTTAGCGCATCTAACTGAGCGCGTGCGAACTCCACAGCAGCTCGTGCTTGCTCTAAGGCCTGCGCCACGCCAGCAGTGCCCTCCCTTGTGGATGCTTCTAATAAATCATCAAGGTAATTTGCGAGTGTAAGATTCAAGTTTCCTGCAGCCCGTGTTATTGCCTCTGAGTGTTTGCGAGACTCTTTATCGCCCTCGAAGAACCCCGTTATTGGTTCGGCACCCTCCGGGTTGCATCCAGCAGGGACCGTCCAGGAAAAAGCTACGGCAGTTTCGACAGTTGTAAAGGGCATCTCAATCGTGGGTACAGGTGTTATAACTGCTGTAGGGGCACTAGTGACGGCTGCGGGCATCAAAATTGCTGCGCCAGTGGGGGCTGGACTTCCTACGCCTTCAGGAGGTTCGTCAGCACTCAGCGGGCTATCCATTGCAGTTACTGAATCCACTGAACCCACTGAATTCCTCCCTATCGCGGGTGAAGCAACTGCCATCCCGGCTGCTTGGGCAATGTCATCAATATACGCCTTAAGAGCTTGCAGTTGGCCGGAATACCGCAACTGGACAGCTTGCTGAGTTGCGAGCAGCTTAGTTGAGATGGTTGTAAAATGGGCCAAAATAGCTCGCTGTTGATCCGGATCTGGAATCGCTGTCTGATCTATTCGAGCTAATATTTCATTTAGTTCTTGAATCGCCGTAGCCACAGCGGTATCCGTCTGGCCAAAATGATACAATGAATCCTCGACAGTGCTATCCAATGCACTGTCAGCTCCCGTGCGCACAGCTGCAGTAATCATCTTCTTCCCCAAATTTAATTTTTATTATAGGGTCATGATAAAATAAAATCGCTTAAAATGCAAGCATTAATTTTCAGAAATCCGCTATAATCTGTGGGAATAAGCCCTGCCTGCAGCAAAGTTTTTTTGTGCTTCGAGAGATTGTTTAGCGCTCCAGCAAGGCACGCTTATTGGGCACGTCTTTCCATTCATCCGCATCAGTGGGCGCGGGCTTTTTCTTGTTGATATTGGGCCAAATTTTGGCGAGTTCGGCATTTAAGGCAATAAATTCTTGCTGTGCTTCAGGGACTTCATCTTCGGATTTGATCGCATCAACGGGGCATTCTGGCTCGCAAAGGGCGCAGTCAATACATTCGTCAGGGTTGATGACGAGCATGTTGGGGCCTTCGTAAAAGCAGTCAACAGGGCAGACTTCTACACAGTCGGTGTATTTGCATTTGATACAGGATTCGGTCACGATAAAGGGCATGATAAGGTCCTTTTTATTTATAAATTAAAGCCTAGATGATGAGCAATGATACGGATGAAGAACAGAGAGACAAGCGTGCCAATAATTTGCCATTTTGTTTTGTTGAGTTCAAGTCGGAAATATTCGTTACCTGTCATGTTGTAATCTGCTTTGAATATAGGTTAAATGGTGGGGGCTGAGTTAATTTTAAGCGGTTTTAGAGTGTGTGTCAAGGCGCTTAAGGCTTGAACTTTCCTTGCAATTCCGGTAGATTGAAAGGCTATCACCAGACGAGAAAAAATATGTGGACCCCAACCAGCTGGCAGGCGAAAGAACGCTTGCAAGCCGTGCATTATCAAGACCTTAAGGCTGAGGCCGCCGTCCTCGCGCAATTAGAGGCATTGCCGCCTTTGGTGACTTCAATGGAGGTGGATAAACTGCGTCAATTGCTGTGCGAGGCTGAGGCAGGGCGCGCTTTTGTTATGCAGGGCGGAGATTGTAGCGAGCAATTTGCGGATTGCACGCCAGTGGGGATTCAAAATAAATTTAAAATTTTATTGCAAATGAGTGTGATTTTGTTGCATGGCTTTAAAAAACCGATTATCCGCGTGGGGCGGGTAGCGGGCCAATATGCAAAACCGCGTTCGCAAGAAGTAGAAACCCGTGATGGGATGAGTTTGCCCGCTTATCGGGGTGATATTATCAATGCCCCTGAGTTTAATGCCTCATCGCGGGAGCCTGATCCTACGCGTATGCTCGATGCTTATTTTTACTCGGCAGCTACATTGAATCACCTGCGTGCCTTGGCCGATGATGGCTTTGCGGATTTGCATCATCCCGAACAATGGAGTTTGGAATTTATGGGTGGGGAACATGCTCACCACAATTATCAGCAAGTATTACGTTCGATTAGTGAGGCCATTTGTTTTTTTGAGTCGGTGGCGGGGATTAAAAACGAAGCTTTACAACGCGTTGCTTTGTATACCAGTCACGAAGCCCTGCATTTGCCTTATGAAGCGGCCTTAACGCATCAGGCTGAAAATGGGCGCTTTTATAATTTAGGCACGCACTTTCCTTGGATTGGCATGCGGACTTTGGCTTTGGAAGGTGCGCATATTGAATATTTGCGAGGCATTCACAACCCGATTGGCATCAAGGTGGGCCCACAAGCGAAGCTGGATGACTTATTGCGCATTATCGAAATTTTAAATCCGGAGCGACAAATGGGTAAAATTATGCTGATTCATCGCCTAGGTGCAGCAGCGATTGAGACCCTTTTGCCTGCTCTGTTGCGGCGTGTGCAAGAGGAAGGTCTGCCTGTGTTGTGGACTTGCGACCCTATGCATGGTAACGCCAAAGCGACAGCAAGTGGGGTGAAGACGCGCTATTTTGAAGACATTGTTTCCGAGCTCAAATCTGCTTTTGCGATTCATCAAGCTTGTGCCATTCCTCTAGGGGGGATTCACTTTGAAATGACAGGCGAAAACGTCACCGAATGTATTGGTGGTGCGTGTGGCTTGTCTGAGGCGGATTTACCCCGTGCGTATAAAAGCCTAGTCGACCCCCGCTTGAACTATCAACAAGCGATGGAAATTGCGCTGCAGATGGTTAATTTTGCTTGATCGCTAGATTGGCGTGACGCATCCAAGCCTGGACCACCGCTTTAACAAGCGTCGCCAAGGGGATGGCAAAAAACAAGCCCCAGAAGCCCCAAATGCCACCAAAAAACAACACGGCCATAATGATGATCACGGGGTTTAAATTCACCGCGCCGGCGTAAAGAATGGGTACAAGCAAGTTGCCATCTAGAATTTGAATGATGCCATAAATCAGCATCACGTACACAAAAGGGGCATTGGGTCCAAATTGCAAAAGGGCAATCAAAACCACAGGGATAGTCACCACAATAGCACCAATATACGGGATAATTGCAGAGAGCCCTACAAGTAAGGCGAGCAAAAAGGCATAATTTAAATGCATTACAGCAAAGCCAATCCAGGTTAAAACGGTGACCAAAATAATTTCAAAAACTTTGCCGCGAACATAGCGCCCTGTCATCACCCGCATTTCATGGGCAACTTCTAAGATTAAGCCCCGTTGATCAGGCATATAGGCGTCGAAACTTTTGAGTAAGCGAGTTTTGTCTTTTAGGAAAAAGAAGGTGACCAGGGGAATTAAAAAGACATAAATCAGCGCGGTGACAAATTTAGACATGGAAAGAAAAGAATTGGACAAAACTGTGCTGCCCACATCACTGAAGGAGCTGATATTGATATCCGTACTCGTAATCCAGCTTTGCGCAGTGTTGTTAGAGATTAAGCCCGGATAGCGTACAGGTAGGTTGGCAATAAAGTTATGAAATTCCGTCATAAATTGGGGAATCTGCCCCACCAGTTGAACAAATTGTTTGTATAGCGTTGGGAGGAGGGCGACCAGCGCATAGATGAATAGGCCCACAAATAAGCTGTAAACCAGTGTGATAGCTAGGGAGCGCGGGCAGCGCAGCTTGGTTTGCAAGGTGGTGATGAGCCCATCCAGCAAGTAGGCTAAAACGAGTCCAGCCAAGAGGGGGGATAATTTTTCGCCAAAGAACCAAATGAATAAAAAAGCAATCAAGAGAACAATCAGTAAAATCGCGGCTTCAGGGTCGCCAAAATATTTGAAAAACCAATTTTTTAATACATCGAACATGGGCTGTTCCATTCTATTTTAGTGGACTCATTGTATCTGAATTTCAGTGTTAGGGCTATTGGAAATTTTTCGGCTTAGTGTCATACTGCGTATAACAATAAAATTCTAAGGAGAAAAACAATGCGCAGACCGGTATTGCTGCCTGTGTCGGTTTCTGACGAAATTTATGCGGGGGTGAGATATCACCTCGATGGCGCCCTGGTGCCTACTTTGACGGTGGATTTAAATGGGGGGGAATGCGTCTATTTTGAGCATCATGTCATGCTGTGGAAAAGCACTGCGGTCAAAATCGGTATCCGTAAAATGAAAGGCCTAGTGAAGCGCATGGTGATGGGGATGCAAATTTTTATTACCGAAGCGCGTGGAGTGGGGCAGGTTTCGTTTAGTCGCGACGGCCCGGGGCATATTTGTCCCATTCATCTGGAGCCTGGGCAAGCAATTGATGTGCGTGAACATCAATTTTTGGCTGCAACTGGCTCGATCGGGTATGATTTTTTTCGGGTACGAGGAGTGGCCAATATTTTAGGCGGTCAAAGCGGTTACTTTATTGATCGCTTTCGGGCGGAGCGCAGTGAAGGCATCGTTTGGCTGCATGGTTATGGAAACGTGTTTGAAAAAGTACTGGCAGAAGGCGAATCGATTGATATTGAGCCTGGTGCTTGGTTATACAAAGACCCGGATCTAAAAATGACGACACGAGTCATGGGTTTAACCGCTGGTTTATTTGGGGGGTCTAGCATTATTATCAACCGTTTTACCGGGCCGGGGCGAGTGGGGATTCAATCCATGTCGGTGACCATTACCGATGAGCATGAAAAGTAATGCCTAAGGCTCATTAATCTAAAAAAAGGGATCTAAAAAAAGGGATTGCGTAAAAAAGCGATTTTGGTATAATGGCCTCCCTTGTGCTGGCTTAGCTCAGTTGGTAGAGCAACTGATTTGTAATCAGTAGGTCGCGAGTTCGAATCCTGCAGCCAGCACCATCCTATAGCATTTGCGTCAACAGTGGGAAACGGGTAGGATAGCTTCCATGAAAACGCTTACTCCTGCATTACAAAACTTAGTCAAGATCCTCAATGATGGGGAGTTGCATTCTGGGCATGATTTGAGTCTTGCGTTGAATATTTCACGCAATGCGGTCTGGAAGCATATTAATCAGCTCTTAAAATATGGCATTGAGATTGAGTCGATTCAGAGTACAGGCTATCGGCTTAAAACGCCGCTGTGTTTGCTGAGTGAATCAGAAATTCGTAGTGCTTTGCAGAATCAGCAGGTGAAAATTGAGCTATTGGGGAGTGTGCACTCAACCAATGATTTTCCGAAGGTGGAGGGCGATGCGCCAAACAGCTTGTACTTCCGCCTGGCTGAACATCAAAGTAAGGGCCGTGGCCGTTTTAATCGGATGTGGATTGCGCCTTTTGGGGCAAATATTCTGCTTTCCTGTCGTTTGGAAATTCAACAAGATTTGAGTCGTTGTGGTGGTTTGAGTTTATGCGTGGGTTTGGCTGTTTTAAAAGCCCTGCGCGAATTTGGCTTGGAGGATTTATCCTGTAAGTGGCCCAATGATGTTTTATATCGCGGTCAAAAAATAGCGGGGGTTTTAATCGAGCTTCAAGGTGAGGCAAACAGAGGGATGGAGGCGATTATTGGGATTGGGTGTAATGTAAATATGCCCCCGGATATGCTAGCAAAAATAGATCGCCCCACGACTTCACTGCAAATGATTTTGGGTGGGGTGCAGGATCGTAATCGCATTGCTGCATTATTGATCGATACTCTACATGAATATTTGCAGCGTTTTGAGGTCAAAGGTTTTGCAGATTTTCTTGCAGAGTGGTGTGCAAACGATGCACTGCGCGGGCATGAAATTAATCTGCACGTGGGTGAATCCAATCTAAAAGGCATCGTATCTGGGATTGATGCATTGGGGCATCTTCTGCTGCAATTGCCCTCGGGGGAGGTTAAAGCCTATTCTGCTGGAGAAGCTTCGCTAAATAGACAACATTTTCTTTTAGTTCGATCACCCAATGAGAAGCTGTATTCATAAAATTTGGCTCACTTCGACTTTGTTAAACATAATGGAAAGCATGGCGATGCGAATCCATGATTCGGCATATTTGACGAGCTTTTCAAAATCT
>JAJZUD010000034.1 GCA_021848625.1 Pseudomonadota bacterium | reverse complement strand
TTATGTAGGCGATATTGATTTTAAAAATCGCAAAAGTAGGGATATTTTTATTTACCAGTTGAACCGAGGGACGACCCAAGTGATTCTAGCTCCTTTAGGTTCTGTGGTTGAAAAACAAAATCAATTGGCTGCAGTGAATTTACAAAATGGCGAGGAGTATCAATCTGTTTTGGGTAGTCTTGCTTACCAGATTGTCAGCTTTAAGACTTTGTCGATGATTTTAATCCCTAGTTATAATTTGAGTGCTCGGGATCTGAGCGCAGTTTCCTCAAAACAATTATGGCATCAACATGATGTATCTTCTTTAATCGAACTGGAATGGCGCTCTGTACTGCCGATGGCAACCTTGGTTTTAATCGTATTGGCGGTGGGGCTGGGGGATTTGCAACCACGCCGAGTGCGTTATATTAAATTGTTTTATGCCATTGGTTTGTTTATTGCTTATTTTAATGCTGCTTCGGTGGTCAAATCTTTAATGTTGACACAACAAATTTCTTTGTTTCCAGGGATTTTTATTGTCCATGGCGTCTTTTTAATCCTTGGGATTGTGCTGATTTTATATCGAGAGGGCCATTTTAACGGGTGGTATCGTTGGAGAGCCAAATGAAACTCGCGTGGTATTTTTCGCGGATTGTGCTGTGGTCGGTTCTGTCTGTGTTGCTGTTAGTGGTAGCGATTGACTTTGTCTTTGCTGTGATTGGACAAATTAAATCTATTCATGCAGGGTACACTTGGGGTAACGCGATGTTATATGTGCTGTTGCGCATGCCCTCAGATATTTATTTGGTTTTTCCCATTGTTGGTTTTTTGGGAGCCCTGATTGGGTTAAGCATTTTAGCAGCTAAAAGTGAATTAATTGCCATGCGCGCTGCGGGTTTATCTCTTGCGGGGATGGCCAGGGCAATGATGTTAACAGGGGGCGGGTTGCTTATTTTTTATTATCTCTTGAGTTTATATGTGGCCCCCTATTCGCGTCATGCGGCTATTTTTGAACAAAGCAATAACGGAGATTCCTCACAAAATGTTTTGATTTTATCGAGTAATACTTGGCTAAAGTCAGGGGAACATTTTTTGCGCATTGGCGAAGTGTTACCCCAGGGCGTGATGAATAATGTCACGGATTTTTTGGTGCAAAATGACGTCCTGACTCAAGTGAGACAAATTGATCAAATTAAGTTGATTTCAGATCGAGATTGGTCTTTAACTCATGTGGTTGTCACTACAATCGGTCAAAACGGTATTGTGCAAACCACTTCGCCGGGATTCACCGAGCCCAGCCTCATTTCGCGCAATTTACTGCCTGTCATTGCCATGCAACCTGATGAAATGAGCATTGGGACTTTGTATTCCTATATCCACTTTCGCAAAATAAATAATCTAAGTATTAAGGCCTATCAGTTGCAATTTTGGAATCGTTTAATTCAACCTTTAATGTTGCCGATTATGATGCTATTGGCCATTCCATTCATGTTGGGGCAAGTGCGTTCTCACAGCCCAGTACGCTTGATTATGGGGCTCTTCCTGGGGTTTGTATTTTATATTGTGAGTCAATTTTTTAGTTCCCTGACTTTATTGTCGCCCCTGCCTCCTTTTTTTGGAGCTGCAGTCCCTGTCATTCTATTTGGGCTGTTGACAATCATTCTTTTTAAGCTAATGAATAGACGATAAATCAGTGAGTTACAAGTTATTTCTATCTTATATATTGCATTTTAATAGCAAAAAGTAGTATAAATATAGTGTAAGTATAAATAATAAGAATAAGAAGAAAGGGGGTGCATTGCCATGTGCACAAAACCGATCCGTTACTTACTTGTAGCCTTAATGAGTTTGGGCCTATCAGGGGTAGCTCTTGAAGTGAACGCTGATGACAGGGGTAGTTGTTTATCTGTTCCCGTCACTGTGGTCAATAGCTCAGGTCAAGATTTAACCTTGATAGGCGCCGATGGGCCTCATGTAATCAAAGCAAAAACGACAAGCCAAGTGGTAGTTCAAAGTCAAACTTTCTACACGCGTTGTGGTCTGTTAGAAGTGGGCTTGAATGGTCAGGCGTTTAAACGTGGTTTGGTGGATGACCAAACAAAAGCCGTGGCGATTCATGTCAATCCAAAAGGTCAATTTGAGCAGGTCGGTTTTAATCAGGCCGGTTTGGACTTGGATCAATATGTGGCCTGGTGGGGATTGCGCGCAGTGTTAGGCTAAAGTAAGATGGGCTCATGCAGCCCACCTACTTATTTTATGACTTGGAAACTTCTGGTTTAAACCCTTGTTTTGACCAAGTGTACCAGTTTGCGGCGATTCGCACTGATTTACAGCTTAACGAGTTGGCCCGTTATGAGTTTTGGGTTAGGCCTACTGTGGGTGTGATTCCTGCACCTGAAGCCATGATCACCCATCGACTTTCTTTAGCGCAATTGATGGCGGAGGGTGAGTCCGAGTACGATGTCATTGTGAAAATTCATGCTTTGTTGAATGAGGCTGGTACGATCAGTCTCGGCTATAATACATTGAGTTTTGATGATGAATTTTTGCGTTTTAGTTTTTATCGTCATTTGTTGAGTCCATATACCCATCAATTTGCCCAGCAATGTCGGCGCATGGATCTTTTTCCCATTCTGGCTTTTTATTATCTTTTTCGCCCGGATCTTTTATCTTGGCCTCAAAAAGACGGGCAAGTCTCGTTAAAATTAGAGGCTTTAACGCGGGAAAATCACCTGGCTATCGGCCAGTCGCATCATGCGATTGTGGATGTTGAGGCCACGGTGGCGTTGGCTAAAATCTTGATGCAAGATCAAAAAATGTGGGCTTATCTCTATGATTATTTTGTGAAAAAACAAGATGAAGTGCGTCTGAGCCGATTGCCACAGATCGAAATCAACGGCATGGGTTATGCACAAGGCATTATGGTAGATGCCAAATTAGGTTATGCCAATCAATTGCAGGCGCCCGTTTTAGGCTTGGGCTCCCATTGGCATTATAAAAATCAAAGTATCTGGCTGAGGCTCGATGATGAACGACTTCTTCAAGGCGAGATCTCTGCGATGGGTGAGTTCTGGGGCCTGAAAAAAAGACTTGCTGAGCCTCCTTTTGTGCTATTACCTGAACCCCGCTTTAGGCGCTATTCAAAAGAAACAGAGCAGCTTGCCGAAACCACCTTAGGGTTGCTACAAGCAAAGCCCAAATTTTTAGAGGCGTTGCGCCAGCATTTGCTTGATTACAAATATCCTGAATGTAAAGAAGCGGATATCGATGCCGCACTCTATTTGCGAGGTTTTTTGAGTGAGAGTGACACCCAGCAATTACAGTATTTTCACGCATTGCCGTTGTCAGGCAAAGCAGCATTTCGGCGCTTTTTTAAAAATACTGACCTGCAGGAATTGGCTTTGCGTCATTTGGGGCGATTTTTCCCTGAGGCTCTGGGGGTGGGTGATCGTGCTGTTTTTGAGACGTACTTAGCATCTAACCCAGTGGATTACCAAGGCAGGCCTAAATTGAACGCAGCTGAAGCCCTGGTGCGAATTCAAACTCTCCAACAGCAAGCTAAGCTTGATGCCGAGCAAAAACAAATCCTAGAGGACCTGAGGCTGCGGCTTGAGGGGGATTAATTCCGGTTTCCGCCAAAGAATCCCAAGAGTTGCAATAAACTCAAAAAAAGATTGATAATGGAAATATAGAGCACTACCGTTGCGACAATGTAATTTCTTTCACCACCGCGGATAATCATATTGGTTTGGTAGAGAATCAATCCCCCAGAGATCAGCATAATCACCACAGCCAGTGCAAGCTGTAGTACAGGCATTTTTAAGAAAAAGACATTGAGCAGGCTGAGCACGATCACCATCATCATGCCCACGAAGAGAGGGCGAGCCCATCCGGTATAATCGCGATTTGGGTTAAGCGAAATGAGGGTTAAACACAGGAAGATTAAGCCCGTGCCACCCAAAGAAAGGGCGATCAGCTGGCTGCCATTGCTATAGCTGGTTAAGTAGTAGTTCAGCATCGGGCCAATAGACCAGCCCATAAAGCCAGTGTACGCAAAAGTCAAGACGAGACCCAAGGGGCTATCTTTGACCCGCATCAATACCCAAGGAAAGGCGAAAATCACGAGTAGGAAGAGCAAAATATTCACATTAGAGGCATTTTCGACCAGTGCAATATAAGCGGTGATTGCACTAAAGAGTAGGGTGAGGGAAAGCAGCAAGTAGGTATTGCGTAATACCTTGTTGGTGCTGATGGTGATGGGGCTCACATTACGGGTGTAAAGGTCTTGGGCATCCATGGTCAATCCTTTTTGAATAATTAGGGGAAATTATACTCCGGTATTTCAAGAGGGCGCAAGGGGTGTGATACCGATCCAATGTTTGAATAGGACTTACTGCCTGCTCAAACAGTCCTCGCTTTGCTCCAGAACTCGCGATCAGCAAATCCTATCCAAACATTGGATCGGTATGAGCGCTTAAGCTTCAGTCAAACTCACTTCATCAACCATTCTCGGACTGCTGGTTCGTCCAGCCTGCAAGGCAAAAAAAGGTTCAGTCGAATGGGCTTTTTCCGCTTTTTTCTTTAAGTCTGCCATAATGCTTTCACGTAGCGATACTGTGCCCGATTGGGTCGCCGTTTTTCGAACCGCTGCTTTAAAAAGATCCATTAAACCGCTAAATAAACCAGAGCCTTGCTCGCGAATTTGTTTATTGGCTTCTGTTTTGGTGGCTTGATCTTCCGGGGCATCATCGAGTCGGCTTTTGTTGCCAAGTTGGACATATTCCCAAATGCGTTTGCGGGTTGACCCTAAATAATCTTTTTTCGCTTGCAAAATTTTTAAGTTGCTTTGGGCCTCCAAGCTAAGTTTTTCCTGTTTTTCCCTTTGTGCAACAATGATGGTTGCTTGGCAGCGGGCGATCCGTGTGTCAAGTTGAAGTAGTGCCGTATCAAGTTTAGTAAAAGCTTCTTTTGCATCATAATAACGTCGCGAGACGCGAACGCAGCGTTCGGCATACTCTGGATCACGAATCAGGCCAGGTAGGGCTTCACGCAGGAGGTTTTTATCTTTTTCTGCAACCTCATCACAAGGCGAGCCTGCTGTAAAGAGATTCTCGATAAAGCGGCGTTGCGATTCAGCTGTTTGTCGCACGATCATAAACGCGCTAGGGGAGTAAGAAGCCTTTAAGAGTTGCCGTTCAGCAGCGCGTTCAAAATGCTGTTCTGGCTGAAAAAAATTATAGAGATAGCCCCGGTACATCAGTTGAATACGCTTTTCGAGGGGCAAGAGTTTGTTAAGTACTTTAGCACCATTGGGCGCTCTGATGGCACGGTAACGTTCTTGATACAAGCGTTGCTGCGCCTCTGCAGCGAAGGCCGATTCTGCTGCCATGATTGCTTCTAGGGCTTTTGTATGCATTTTGGCTTCAGCAAGTTTAATTTGCAGGTCGCGCTCCTCCTTGCCTTTCAGCTTGGGGGCAGGGAAGAGTTGGTCATGATAAGTTTTTTCGATCATTTTTAAGTTTGCATTGGCTTCTGCCCATTGTTTTTTGATCGTAACAAGTGAGTGATTGGCAGCAAGGCTTCTTAAATCAGGAAGCTTTGCATCATAGCCAATGAGTGCGCGGGAATCAGCCCAAGCCTGCCTGAGGTGCATGCACGCGCTCTCATAGCGCAGTCGGTGCTGTTCTGCTGTTTTCGCAACACGCTCATATTCTTCCAAAAAAGCCACCCAGTGATGATCTTGGCCCAGTGCTGTATCCATTTTTTTTACAGTTTGATCCTGTAATTTTTGCATATAAGAGGTCGCATCATCGACCAGATCTTGCGCTGGGGGGAGATAAAATTCGCGAACGACTCTTTTGCGTTGACGGGCTTTAAAATCCTGGTGTGCGGCAATGATAAAGGCAAGTTCAGCTTGTTGGAGCTGATGATCAAGTCTCTCAAGAGGGGACGCGCCCTTTAAAGACTGTTGTGCAAGCTTGGCATGAGCCTCTTCTGCCTGGGCGAGTGTGTATTTTTGGCTTAATACTTCAAGCTCAACATGAGGAAGGCGCTCATCAGATAAGGCCAATTGAGCCAAACATTTACGTACTTCCAATTGAGCTCGGTAAAACGCAACATGCGCTTCTCTGGCCTCTGAAACAAGATTCATGGTGGATTTTGCTGCAAACCCTTCCAAGCTATAAACCTCTGCGTATTCCGGCTGTTGCAGTTGAGCAAGCATTTCATCGCGAATTTGAGCGGCCAGGGCCTCTCTATCTTTGACAAAATGGTGTGATGAGGCTCCCGCGGCCCATTGTTCTGCTTCATAGGTTTCATCAAATTCATCGAGCCAATGTTCGCCCTCATGATTGGCATACTCGATGATTTGGTCCATTGCTAAATCAAAACTTTGATTAGCAGCCACAAGCCATGCTTGATGTAGATCCATTAATGCTGCAATATGGGACATGGAAGATTCCTTGATTCTTATTCTTTTTACTTTAATGTAATCTTAGCATAAAATGAGATTTTTTGCCATGTTTAGAAAAATGAGATCAAAATGGATAAACGTTTAGCGCATAAATATGATTGTCTACAGAAATTAGCCAAAACTGCGATTGGTTATCCTTGCAGTGAAAAATTTGCTTATGATGAGTTGTTTCGTTTTATGAGTTTGCCCCTCAATAATGTCGGAGATCCTTGGGGAACGAGTAATTACCAAATGAACACGCATGAATTTGAGCGTGAAGTAGTAACGTATTTTGCGCATTTGTATGGCGCAACGGCCCATTATTGGGGCTATATTAATAATGGCGGCTCAGAAGGCAATTTGTGTGGTTTGGCAGTGGCAAGGCAGCATTATCCAAACGGTGTGGTTTATTACAGTCGGCATAGTCATTATAGCGTAGCCAAAGCAGTGCAGTTAACCCATGCTGAGGCGGTGGAAGTGGCTGTAGATTCATGGGGGGAAATCAATTATGCCAAACTGGGGGAGGCCATTAGCCAGCATCCTGGGCGGCCAGCGATTATTATGGCCAATATTGGCACGACAGTGACGGGTGCTATTGATGATGTGCATTTGATTCGAGCTGGCCTAGAGGCGATGGGGGTAAAAGAGTATTACATCCATGCTGATGGTGCCTTGCATGGATTTATTTTGCCTTATACACAAAGTAAAAAGTGTTTTAGCTTGGCGGATGTACATAGTGTGTCAATTAGTGGGCATAAGTTTATTGGCTCGCCGATTCCTTGTGGGGTTTTTTTAACGCATCAGGACATCATTGACTTACAAAAAAACTATATTGAATATATCCATATTCATGATTGCACTATCACAGGTTCTCGGAATGCCATCACTCCATTGATGCTCTGGAGTGTGCTGATTGGCAAGGGGAATGTGGATTGGAATGAATCCGTACAAACCTGTTTGGCCAATACGCGTTACGCGGTGGATAATTTGGTCAATCATGGCATTCGTGCCTGGTCCAATGCTGATTCGAATATTGTCGTTTTCCCTAAGCCACGTCAAGAAATTGTTCATCGCTGGCAATTAGCCTGTTTTGAAGGGGTGGGGCATGTTGTTGTGATGCCGCATGTGGATCGAGCCCTGATTGATCAATTTATTGCAGAGATGGTGGAGTAAGGTGTTGATTTTTAATTTAGGCGAATGTATGCTGTCGCCCCGCTAAAGATCGTTGTCTCCTCAATGCTACTAATAAAAATCTGCGCTTGATGCTGGTTTAAATGCTCAGCAATTTTGAGGCGATGATTTAAATCGAGTTCTGAGGCGAGATCATCTAATAAATATGAAGGCTGATGTTGCGTTTGTTCCTGTAGCATCAGGCCTTGGGCCAATTTTAGCATGGCAATCACCGTTTTTTGCTCCCCGCGTGAGAGGCGATCTTTAGCCGGTTTTTGATGCGAAGTGATTTTTAGATCAGCCTGATGCGGGCCCATTTGGGTATAGCCAAAACGCAAATCTTGGAGAAAACTTTGCTCCCAGGCTTCGCTTAAGGTTTGCTGCTCATCCCAGCCTTGCACATAATGCACCTCTAATTGATGCTGATCCATGAATTGAGGGCCAAGTAATTGCGCCAATAAGCGCGCTAAGCGTTCCAGATATTGGTGTCGCAATTGTGTGATTTCGATACAGCTATCATGGCAAGTCGATTCCCAAAGGCGTACGTGCTGCCGAGTAGCACGTTGCTTTAAGGCCTGATTACGTTGTTTCAAGGCTTTGCGTATCATGGCAAAATGCGAGTGAGCTGTGGGGTAATGATAAAATACACCCCAATCCATCAATTGTCGCCGATAACGCGCGCTGCCGCTTAAAAGCTGAAAACTGTCCGGCTGTAATAAAATAAAGGGCAAGGCCAGAGCGAAGGGGCTTAAAGTTTTAATGGTTTCGCCATTGAGCCGATTGATAGAGCTTTGGCCGCTGCGTTCCATACCTAAGGACAAGTCTGGCCCTTTGGCATGCAAAGTAAAGGAGCGGGCACCTTGATGAATCAGGCGATTCAACTCCTTAGTGCGAAAAGATTTGCCATAGGCCAGAAAGAAAAGTGCCTCGAGAATAGTGGTTTTGCCACTACCATTGGCTCCCGTGATTACGTTGATTTGCGGTGAAAAATCAAAATGCGCTTCGTTAAAGCAGCGAAATTGGTGCAGGCTTAAATGGGTGAGGCTCATGTCGCCATCGTAGGTCTTTAGCAGGATTTCTGCTATAATAGCTCTTTTTTTCATGGCCTGCCATTTAAAAGCAATGCATAGTATTAAAATTGAAGGGGCCCGCACCCATAATCTTAAAAATATCCATCTTGAGATTCCGCGGGATCAGCTGGTTGTGATTACGGGTTTGTCCGGCTCAGGAAAGTCTTCTTTGGCTTTTGATACCTTGTATGCAGAAGGTCAACGTCGTTATGTGGAGTCCTTATCAGCTTATGCGCGGCAGTTTTTATCGCTGATGGAGAAGCCTGATGTAGATCATATTGAGGGGCTCTCTCCTGCGATTTCCATTGAGCAAAAGTCAACTTCACATAATCCCCGTTCAACGGTTGGGACTATCACGGAAATTTACGATTATCTGCGCTTACTGTTTGCCCGAGTTGGCGTGCCCCATTGTCCAGAACATGGCGTATCACTTGAAGCACAAACGGTGAGTCAAATGGTGGACCAAATTTTAGCCTTGCCTGCGGGCGAAAAAATCATGGTTCTGGCACCGGTGGTTCAAGAGCGTAAGGGCGAACATGAAAAACTATTTGATTCGCTGCAACGTCAAGGCTTTATTCGTGCACGGGTGGATGGGGAGTTGATCGAGCTTGATGATCCGCCAGTTTTGAATCGTCAACAAAAGCATAATATCGAAGTGGTGATCGACCGTTTAAAAGTAGAACCAGAGGTGCAGCAACGTTTAGCGGAATCCCTTGAGGCGGCATTGAAATTAACGCATGGATTGGTCAAAGTGGCGCTCATTGATCAAGATAAAGAGTTTTTATTTTCTGCTAACTTTGCTTGTCATATTTGTGGTTTTAGTTTGGAAGAGTTGGAGCCCAGGCTGTTTTCTTTCAATAGTCCCGTTGGAGCTTGCCCAGAATGTGATGGTTTAGGGACGCGTCTTTTGTTTGATTTAGGGAAGGTCGTCCAAAATCAAACCCTCTCGTTATCCCAAGGGGCGATTCGCAGTTGGAATAAATCCAATTTATATTACTACCAGCAATTGCAAAGCCTAGCCAAACATTATCATTTTAGTTTAGAACAGCCGTACCAGGATTTGCCCCCTCTAGTGCAGAAGCTGATTTTATATGGCTCTGGAAATGAAAAAATTCAGTTTGAATATATTTCCGCGACCGGCACGCGCTCGCAGCAACAGCGCGTTTTTGAAGGAGTAGTGCCCCATTTGGAGCGTCGCCTGAGGGAGACCGATTCTCTGCTCATTAAAGAAGAGTTGCATAAACTGATGACCGAGCAAGCCTGCCAATCCTGTCTGGGGTCGCGTCTGAATGCGGCTGCTAGAAATGTTCTTGTTGCGGGGCAAAATTTATCGACCCTAACCCGTATGACCATTGCAGAGGCGCTGGACTATCTCGCCAATTTACAACTTGCTGGAACGCGCGCGGAGATTGCCCAAAAGATTCTCAAGGAAATCACCTTGCGCTTAAGTTTTCTCATCAATGTGGGGCTTGATTATTTAAGTTTAGAGCGCAAAGCAGAAACATTATCAGGGGGTGAGGCCCAACGCATCCGATTAGCCAGTCAAATTGGCGCAGGCCTGGTTGGGGTCATGTACATTTTGGATGAGCCTTCGATTGGTCTGCATCAGCGTGATAATGATCGTTTACTGCAAACCCTATTTCATCTGCGTGATCTTGGCAATACCGTTATTGTAGTGGAGCATGATGAAGATGCGATTCGCCATGCAGATTTTATTTTGGATATTGGGCCCGGGGCAGGAGTACATGGAGGCCACGTCGTGGCCCAGGGAAGCTTGGCTGAAATCATGGCTTGCAAAGCATCATTAACCGGGCGTTATTTGTCAGGTCAAGAGCAGATTGCCATTCCCAAAAAACGCCTCCAGCCAGAAGCTGATAAAATGTTGATCTTGCAGGGGGCAGCGGGTAATAATCTTCAAAAAGTTACTGTAGCCATTCCCATCGGTTTAATGACTTGTGTGACTGGCGTGTCAGGCTCAGGGAAGTCAACGCTCATCAATGATACGCTATTCCCTATTTTAGCGACGGAACTGAACCGAGTCTCTACGTTAACCCCAGCGCCTTACCAAAGCATTGAAGGCTTGGAGCATTTTGATTCGGTGGTGGATATTGATCAAAGCCCTATTGGGCGAACCCCGCGTTCTAACCCGGCAACTTATACGGGTTTGTTTACCTTGATTCGCGATTTATTCACCGAAACTCCAGAGGCAAAGGCCCGAGGCTATGCTGCAGGACGCTTTAGTTTTAATGTTAAAGGCGGGCGTTGCGAGGCGTGCGAAGGGGATGGGGTCAAAAAAGTCGAAATGCATTTTCTGTCTGATATTTATGTGGTTTGCGATGTATGCAAGGGGCAACGTTATAATCGTGAAACTTTGGATGTGCGCTTTAAAGGTAAAAATATTCATGAAGTGTTAGAAATGACCATCGAAGAAGCTTCGGCTTTTTTTGAGAATATTCCCAGTGTGTATCGTAAGTTGCAGACTTTGATGGAGGTGGGTTTGTCCTATATTCAATTGGGTCAACCTGCAACGACTTTATCAGGGGGGGAGGCGCAGCGGGTGAAGTTGGCCAAAGAACTTTCCCGGCGCGATACGGGACGCACTTGTTATATTTTGGATGAGCCTACGACGGGCTTGCATTTTCACGATGTGAAGCAGCTTTTAAAAGTGCTGCATGCCCTGCGCGATCGAGGGAACACCCTGATTGTGATTGAGCATAATCTAGATGTCATTAAAACTGCAGACTGGATTATTGATCTTGGCCCTGAAGGTGGAAATAAAGGGGGAAATATCGTGGCTGTTGGCTCTCCTGAAACGGTTGCACGCATCAAAGGCTCTTATACCGGATTATATTTGAAAAAAATGCTTTGATTAACAAATTTTGCTTTCAGAATTATTTAATTTTTTGTATAATTGCTCACTTAGTTTTGAGCTTAGAGAAGGATGGCATGTTTACAAAGAAAATCACACTTTTTGCCCTGGTAATGCTGATCACAGGGTCAATTGATAGTATTCGCAATCTGCCTTCCACCGCGTTTTTTGGGCCGAGTTTGATTTTCTTTTTTATTTTGGGGGCGTTATTTTTCTTGATCCCTGGAGCTCTGATTTCAGCTGATTTAGCGGCGGCCTATCCTGAAAAAAGTGGGGTTTATCAGTGGGTAAAGCGTGCTTTTGGTAAAAAGACCGCTTTTTTGGCGATTTGGCTACAGTGGGTCAATACGCTGGTGTGGTTTCCGACGATGTTGGCTTTTATTGCAGGAACAGTCGCTTATTTAATTGCGCCGAAGTTGGGTACTAATGATATTTTCTTGCTTTCCGTTATTGTAGGAGGTTTTTGGCTTCTGACCTTGCTAAATTTACGCGGTATTGATGTCTCCGCCCGTTTTGCCAGTATTTGTACTTTGATTGGTATGATTATTCCAATGGGTTTGATCATTGTCTTGGCTTTGTTGTGGTTGTTTATGGGGAAACCTTTACAAATTAGCTTTACTTGGCAAAATTTGTTTCCGGAGTGGCATGGTCTTAATAATTGGTTTTCATTGACAGGGGTGATGACGAGTTTTCTAGGCATTGAATTGGCTGCCGTGCATATGGCGAATATCAAAAATGCACGCGTGACTTATCCTCGCGCGATGCTGATCGCGATGGTCATTTTATTGTCGACAATGATCATGGGGTCTTTGGCGATTGCAATTATGGTTCCCCAATCGCAAATTATTTTGAATCAAGGCGTGATGGAGGCGGTGAATCTTTTGCTCGCCAATGACCATCTTTCTTGGTTTTTCCCTGTTTTAGTCTGCATGGTGATCATTGGCAGTTTGGGGGAAATGATTAACTGGATGATTTCGCCCGCACGCGGTTTATTTCAAGCCTCTGAAGATCATTTTCTGCCGGATTTTTTACATAAACGCAATCGTCATGGAGTGCCTTCGTGGGTGGCGATTATTCAAGCTTGCGTGATGACAATTGTATCTTTAGCTTTTGTGTATATGCCTAATGTAAACGCTTCTTATTGGTTGCTGACGGCCTTGTCTACAGAGCTCTATATGTTGATGTATTTGTTTTTATTTGCTGCTGCTTTTAAAATTAGTTGTCAAGATAAAAATCGTACTCATTTAGCTGGGTTGATGAGCCTTCCTTTTGCGCCGCAAATTTTAGCGGTGATGGGGATTGTCGGGTGTTTGGTGACTTTATATATCGGCTTTTTACCCCCGACTGGAATCAACGTCGGAACTATGGCGCATTATGTGATGACCTTCTGTGGAGGGATGCTCATGATGATTTTGCCCGTTATTTTGTTTTATTTTTATAGAAGGAAATATCATGGATCTTGCTAAACAAGCAGAGGCGGTGATTTTGCCCCAGTTAAAGGGGTTTAAACCAGAGTGGGGCATGATTTTAGGCTCTGGCCTCAGTGGTTTGATTGATCGTATTGACGCCGTTGTGCGTGTCTCGTATCGCGATTGTCCTGGATTTTTTCAAAGTACGGTCGCAGGCCATAAAGGCGAATTTGTTTTTGGCTATCTTGAAGGGGTGGCGATTTGTTGCATGAATGGCCGCGTGCATTTGTATGAAGGGGCGAGTCGTGAACAATTGGTAGCGCCAATTCGCACTATGAAACGCCTGGGCTGCAAGCAAATGCTGCTGACCAATGCAACTGGATCGCTTAATAAAGACGTATTGCCAGGTTCATTGGTTTTAATTCAAGATCAAATTAATTTAAGTGGCATTAATGTCCTTGTAGGTGAGAATAATCCTGAGTATGGTCCGCGTTTTCAGGGTATGGAACATGCCTATGATCCAGAATTACGGGCCTTATTTCACAAAGTCGCAGCCGAGCTGAAAATCGAAATACGTGATGGAGTTTATGTGGGAGTCATGGGGCCTTCTTATGAATCGCCTGCCGAAATTCGTCTATTTGGCTCAATGGGTGGGGATATTGTGGGTATGTCTACGGTCAATGAAGTCATTGCCGCTCGACATTGTGGCCTGAAGGTGGTTGGCCTGTCTCTTGTGAGTAATTTAGGTGCAGGTTTAAGTGCAAATTTAGTCAATCATGAAGAAGTGGTCACGGTGGCGAATGCCGCAGGCAGCAAAATGGCGCGCTTGATTGAACGATTTTTAACTTCATTATAGGGGAATCATATGGCCCATGCTCGTCCAAATCCAAATCCTCCACAGCCGCGCCCCCTTGCTGAGCGAATTGTACTGGGAGAGGAGTCCGAGGGAGAGGGCCAACCACCAGCTTCGGATTGGCTCCAAGATGAAATTGTCTTTGGCCAGGTTGCCTATAGCGCTGCAGCGCCTAGATCAACCACTCAATTAGTCACGACTGACCCAGCGCCAAAACCCACTTCTTAGGCTTTGCTAGGTGCTGCAGCGTCTTCTGGTAAAGGCGCAGCTGCAGTCGCACTGATATAATCACAGAAAACCTTTGAGCCTTTTATGTGGGTGTCAAAATTATGGCGATCGCCTTTGGGGAGTGCTGTCAGGGGGCGCTCTGACCCTTGTTCACGAAATTCCACTGTTTCTAAATTAGAAAATATCTTCATTTTTTGTGCAGTCGCCAATAGTCGAGTTGCCACCGTCGTTAAATCAACCTCTTCGGCATTCTGAGAAAAAGCTAATAACAGATTGAAGCTTCGAGTGCTAGGGAGCAAGTTGGAAAAACGAACCGAGGTGAAAGGTGATGGTGTAGTCCTGAACATTTTGCTTCTCTTATTCTTATTGTTATGGTTTAATTTTACATGTTTTTAATTAAAATATCAAGCCTGTTTGCGAAATTTTAAGTCAAAAATGGCATGACCTAAATCACAACCCCGCTGCTCAAATTTAGTCATGGGGCGATCCCCCCGATCGGTAAATTGTCCTTTGCCTGCAATATTGGTCAATTCTGAATTTTGCGAAAGTGTCGTCAACATGTGTTCGGCATAAGGTTGCCAATCGGTTGCCAGGTGAAAGAGTCCACTTGCTTTGAGTTTTTTGGCAATCAGTTGAACAAACTCAGGCTGAACAATACGGCGCTTAAAATGGCGTTTTTTAGGCCAAGGATCAGGGAAAAAAAGCTGCACACGTTCTAGAGAGGCATCTGGAAAAAAATCCCGCAAGACTTCAACCGCATCTGCTTGAATCACGCGAATGTTTTGGATTTGATGGCAGCCAACAAGATGCAAAAGACGGCCCACGCCAGGGCTATGTACTTCAATGCCAATAAAAGTGTTTTGTGGTTCTGCAGCGGCCATAGCAAGGAGGGTGTCGCCCATGCCAAAGCCAATTTCTAAAACTAGATGTGCCTCCGGGCTAAAACAGTCTGCAAACGTTTGAGTGCGGGGGTCAATGCCAAATTGCGGCCAAAACTGCTGCATCGCCTCTTGTTGGGCTCGGGTCTTTCGGCCTTGGCGTAGAGCAAAACTTTTAATCTGCCGCGGATGTGAGACAAGGGGAGAAGTGCTGGACATAGATTAATGAATGGTTGTGCCGTGAGTGAGCAGGGCAGTCAAAACGCGCTTGAGGACTTCGTCACCCTTTTCTTCGCCGTATTTTAACTCGTATTGTTCCTGCAGCTCAACCACCCAGTCTGCTTGTTTAATATCAATACTGCCTTCCAGCGAAATCGTGGCCTCTTGCAGATAAACCGAAAGCGGCCCATCCCCATCGTGGTGACGCGTAATGACTTCATGAGCAAGCGAAACATCCTGCTCCATCGTCTGCCAATCTGCATGGGAGAGTTGAATCGTCGGTTTTAAACTGGTCTTTGCTGTTTTCATGAGCCTATTATAACAAATTAAGATTCTTATTGTCACGTCTTTTAATGCTTGCTATGATGATGCTCATTTGATCAATTAAGGCTTTTGGGATGGATGTAGCAGTTAACTTTAATTTAAATTTAGCACAAACCATCCCACAACTTAAAAATTTATTGGATGAGGGTAGGCAGTTATTAGCCCATTTAAAAAAAGAGCCTTCCCCCACCTATGCCAAAATCATCGAGCCTTTGGCGCTATTTCAGGATCGTTTAAGCCGATTTTGGGCTCCTGTCAGCCACCTCAACGCCGTCAAAAACACCCCAGAACTTCGCATCGTCTATGAAGAAGGTATTGCGGAATTAACACTTTATCATGTTGAACTGGGACAGGATCGTGATTTATATCGGTGTTATGAGAAAATCGCTACCGCAGCGGATTTTAAAACCCTGACGCCGGCTCAGCAGAAAGTCATTACTTATGCATTGCGGGACTTTCGCTTGGCTGGGGTGGCCCTCGATGATGCTGATCAAGCGCAGTTCAAAGCGATTGAAACCGAACTGTCTGAGCTGGCGACCACGTTTGAACAACATGTGATGGATGCAACAGATGCTTGGTCCTATCACACCGAGTCTTTAGAAGAATTGCAAGGTTTGCCTGAGCATCTGTTGCGTCAGGCTGCGGATAAGGCAGTCAAAAAAGGGTTAGACGGGTATGTGTTTGGCATTGATGCCCCCACTTATAGTGTAGTCATGGGTTATGCGCAAAATCGAGCCCTGCGTCAGCGTTTTTATCAAGCCTATGTCACCCGCGCCTCCGAACTTGGCGAGGCCCAGTTTGATAATTCCGCTATCATGGTAAAAATGGTTAATCTCAAGCAGCAGCAAGCGGTTTTACTGGGTTTTAAAGACTATGCGCATTATTCTTTAGCCAATAAAATGGCGCCTAATGTTGAGGCAGTGATGCAGTTTTTGCAGGACTTGCTTGTCAAAAGCAAGCCTTATGCCGCTGCAGAGATTGCAGCCCTGAAAGATTTTGCAAGACAGCATGGGCTCTTTGAGAGCTTGGAAGCCTATGATTTGGCTTATTATTCTGAATTACAAAAACAGCAATTATTTGGTTTTTCAGAAGAAAGTTTGCGGCCGTATTTTCCAGTTTCTAAGGTTTTAAAACGCCTTTTTGCTTTATTACGTGAGGTCTTTGGGTTAAGTCTAAAAGAGGTGCCTATGGAGGCATGGGACCCCAGTGTCCAATTTTTTGAAGTATGGGATGAAACTGGTTCATTGCGAGGCGGAATTTATTGCGATTTATATGCACGGCCACAAAAGCGCTCTGGAGCGTGGATGGATGAATGCCAGGGGCGCTTGTTTAAGGCTGGAAAGACGCAGTATCCTGTGGCTTTTTTAACCGCTAATTTTCTCGCGCCGCATGCAGCTCAGGAGGCCTGTCTGACCCATGATGATGTTATCACGATTTATCATGAAATGGGGCATGTATTGCAGCATGTTTTGACGCGTGTTGATGAACCGGATGTGGCGGGTATTAATGGTGTGCCTTGGGATGCAGTGGAATTGCCTAGCCAATTTTTGGAAAATTTTGCCTGGACTTCCGAAGCCTTACAAGACTTGCCTCATGATTTAAAGGCACAGTTATTGCAAAGCCGTCATTTTCAGGCGCCTTTGCAGATGTTGCGCCAGCTTGAATTTGCTTTATTTGACTTCAAGCTTCATCAGGAAAAACATTTGCATAGTGCGGCAGATATTCAAAAGATTTTATTAAAAATTCGTGAGCAAACCGCTGGGGTTCCCGTGCCCTTATATAATCGTTTTGCGCATAGTTTTGGGCATATTTTTGCGGGGGGCTATGCGGCGGGGTATTATAGCTATAAATGGGCTGAAGTCCTGGCTTGTGATGCCTATAGCCGTTTTGAAGAAACAGGCATTTCTAAAGAGGAATTGGGCTTTTTATTTCGTGAAACTATTTTTGCCTTGGGCGGATCGGTTGATGCGATGGAGGTCTTTATCCAATTTCGTGGGCGCCCCCCAACAGTCGAGGCTTTGTTAAAAAGTGCAGGAATGAATAAGGAGTAATGATGATTAAAACCACAGTCGAATTGAAAGTGCTCAATGCAAATTTTTATAAAGAGTTTCCTTTGCCGATGTATGCAACAGAAGGGTCTGCTGGTTTAGATTTGCGTGCAGCGGTGGAAGGTTCGTTTATTTTACAAGCTGGTGAAACCAAGTTGATCCCCACAGGACTTGCTCTGCATTTAGCGGATCCTGGCTATGCGGCCATGATTTTACCTCGTTCCGGCTTGGGGCATAAAAATGGCGTGGTGTTGGGTAATTTAGTAGGATTAATTGATTCAGATTATCAAGGGGAACTCATGATCTCCTGCTGGAATCGCAGTGCAAATGCTTATACAATCACCCGTGGAGAGCGCATTGCGCAATTAATTATTGTTCCGGTTTTGCAAGTGGCCTTTAAACAGGTCGCTGAATTTGAAGCCTCAGAACGTCAAGCACAGGGCTTTGGCTCAACAGGCACCGCATAAGGAGAAAAAATGTTTCGTTTGGCATTGGATAAAATTCCCACACATGTGTTTCGGACTTATGATATTCGCGGCAATACGCTGACTGATTTAACTGCAGATTTAGTTCATGATGTGGGTGTGGCTTTAGGCTCTGAGGCCCTTTCTCAAGGCGAAAAAACCATGATTGTAGCACGGGATGGGCGTTTATCCGGACCTTCCTTGTTTGCGGCCTTAAAAGCAGGGTTATTGTCAACCGGCTGTAATCTGATTGATATCGGCATTGTCCCCAGCCCTTTACTCTATTTTGCGACCAAAACTTTATCGGCTCATTCAGGGATTATGCTAACAGGTAGCCATAATCCGCGTGATGACAATGGTATTAAAACGGTCATTGCAGGCAATACGCTTACTGAAGATCAAGTGCAAGGGGTTTTACGACGGATTCAAGCACGGCAAGGGGTGAGCGGGCAGGGGCAAGAGACTCAATATACCGGGATCATCCAGGATTATATTGCCGATGTCAGTGCGCGCTTCCATTTCAAGAAGAAATTAAAAATTGTCGTGGATGCCGGCAATGGTGTGGGCGCAGTCGTTGCACCTACTTTATATGAAAAAATGGGCTGTGAAGTCACACCTTTATTTTGCGAAGTGGATGGGCATTTTCCCAATCATCATCCTGATCCGAGCAAGCCTGAAAACCTCAAGGTACTTATCGAGACTGTCAAAAAAATCAAAGCCGATGTAGGTTTGGCCTTCGACGGGGATGCAGATCGCTTGGGAGTGATTACCCCTGCGGGTAAAATGATTTACCCTGACCGCCAATTGATGCTCTTTGCGCGGGCCGCACTCAAGCGTAATCCAGGGCGCAAGGTTGTCTTTGATGTTAAATGTTCCAAATTATTGGGGGAAGTGATCGAAGAGTCTGGGGGCATTCCTATCCTTTATAAAACAGGCCACTCCTTGATTAAAAAGAAAATGCTAGAAGAGGACGCGATTTTGGCTGGTGAAATGAGTGGGCATTTATTTTTTCGTGAAAATTGGTATGGCTTTGATGATGGTCTCTATTCAGGAATGCGTCTGCTGGAGATTTTATCCGAAGCGGATCAAAATTTAGACGCAATTTTTGCCAGTATTCCAGACAGTGTGAGCACACCTGAATTAAACGTCTTAATTCCTGATGCAGAAAAATATGCGTATTTAGAGCAGCTTAAACAGCATGTTGATTTCCCCGGTGCAAAAATCGTCACCATTGATGGTTTGCGCGTTGAATTTCCTGAGGGATGGGGGTTGGTGCGCTGTTCCAATACGACGCCGATGCTGACCTTGCGTTTTGAGGCGCAAGATGAGGTCTCCCTCCGACGGATCATGCAGCAGTTTAAGACCTTGATGTTACGCTATAAACCTGATTTGCAGATTGATTTTATATGAAGAAAGAAGAGACGTTGATCATCAGCAGTGCTTTTGC
>JAJZUD010000103.1 GCA_021848625.1 Pseudomonadota bacterium | reverse complement strand
ACATCACTCCTTATGATTTAATTATATTACCATAGTGAGCAATTATTGTCAATTTTCTGACCATATGAAATTTTGTTGGCCCAAAAGTGGAGCAAACTGTCTTTTTTAGGGCATCAGACCAAAAAATCAACTGCAAAAAAGAGATTGACAAGCGCCGCAACTCCGGGTAGCATATCCTCCCTTGACGCGCCCGTAGCTCAGCTGGATAGAGTACCTGGCTACGAACCAGGCGGTCGGGAGTTCGACTCTCTCCGGGCGCGCCATTTCACACTATACTTTTTGACAAAACAAAGATCTCCCATGCTGACTACAAAACCCTCCGATATCGATGATGCCGATACATCCTTTTTTCTGGGCGCAGCCTATCATCTTGGCCGCGATGGGTATCCCCTAGATGAAGCAAAAGCGATACAGTTCTACAAACGGGCGAATGCAATACGCTTTCACTCCTCAGCTACACTGAATTTAGCCACCTTACTCGTAACCCGACCACCCACACACAGCACGCCAGAATATGAAAAAAATGCATTGGCGCTTTTTTTGCTTGTCTATAAACATTTCAGTGGTCTCGATGCAGTGATTGCTGCGCATAACTTGGGGCTCATGCATGCAGAGGGGCGGGGCACCCCACAGACCCCCTTTAAGAAAGCCCAAGAAATGGGCTGCACAAGGGCCGATTTGCATATCGCAACCCTAAGTCACCGCCCTCCTCCTTCACCCACCCCGGCCTGGGACTCCCTTCTAGATGTGACAGAGGATGATGACCGCACGGCAACGCGCTTTGGATTAAACTAACCCCTGCCTCACCTCGATCGACTTTCCCCCTTAAACCTCGTATACTGGACGGCGATTAAAACAGACAACGTGTTCTTGTGAATCATGCAGCAATTTGGAATTGAATCGGCTTCATTTTTTACCTCTCGCCATTTCATTGATTTGGCAACCTTAGCAACAGGGCGAGGAGTTGCGCCTGATAAATACTACATTGGCTTAGGCCAATACCAAATGGCCGTTGCCTCACCCGATGAAGACATCGTCACACTTGCAGCCAACGCTAGCAAACAAGCACTACAAAACATCGACCCAGCGAACATTGGCCTCCTACTCTTTGCCACTGAAAGCAGTATTGATCAATCCAAGGCAGCGGGGCTTTACGTGCATCGCCTCCTCCACCTGCCCAAAAATTGCCGCGTATTGGAACTTAAACAAGCCTGTTACAGCGCCACGGGCAGCATCATGCTGGCCTTAGAATGGCTTAAAAACAACCCCAATAAAAAAGCTTTGGTTATCGCCTCTGACATCGCACGTTATGGGCTCAACACCCCAGGAGAGCCCTCTCAAGGGGGAGGCGCTGTCGCCCTTGTGTTATCCGCTCAACCCAAACTGGTTGCTTTTGAGAATGGCAGCGGCGTCTATACCGAAGAAGCCATGGATTTTTGGCGCCCCAATTATCGAGAAGAAGCCTTAGTAGATGGCAAATATTCTTGCGAACTTTACTTAAAAGCCTTAAAAGAAGCTTGGTATGATTACAGCGAGCTCACAGGCCGAAAATACGAAGATCATGATTACTTTTTGTTTCATATTCCCATTCCCCGCTTGGCGGAAAAAGCGCTGCAAAAATTGGCCTTAGTCAACCAACTGCCTCGCCCCAGTGACGAAGAGATGGCAGAATCCCTAGCTGACAGCCTGCGTTATAGCCGCACCATTGGCAATTGCTATACAGGCTCTTTGTATTTAGGTCTTTTATCACTCCTGGAACATCGTACTGATTTAGCGGGCAAGCGCCTAGGTTTTTACAGTTACGGCTCAGGTTGTATTGGCGAGTTTTTTAGCGCCCGCGTCCTCCCCGATTATACACAGCATTTACACACAGCCCTCCACCGCGATTTATTGGTTTCACGCGAGGATTTAAGCCTGAAAGAATACGAGGCCGCTTACCAATTTCGTTATCCCAAAGATGGCACTTATCTTGAATTGCCCAAAGTACAAAAAGGCCCATTCCGCTTAAGCGAAATTAAAAATCATCAACGGGTTTACGAAGCAATATGTCGCTAAAAAAACTCACCGCCCGCGCGCCAGCCAAACTCATTTTAAGTGGTGAGCATGCTATTTTACAGGGCGTGCCTGCGATTGCAATTGCCATCAATCTCTATTGCGAAACCACCGTCACCAGCCAAAGCTTACCGCGTGTGCTGTTTAATCTGGCTAATTTGGAGCACAAGCGCGAACGCACCTTCCGCCATTTGCGCCGCTTTAAAGCTAAAGTACAAGCAGACTATCATCGTTTTTTAGAAGGAAAGCACAGTATCCGCCAAGTATTGAAGGAGCCTTTTCATCTCTTAGAATACACGGCCACGGCCTTTATGGACAAACTCAACCTCAAAATGCAAGAAGGCCTCTCCGTGCATACGCATTCTGATATCCCAAGTGGATACGGCATGGGCTCATCAGCCGCTGCTATTGTCAGTCTTAATTTTGCCCTCAATCAATTTACAGGCAAAAACTTAAGTCTGGACGAGTTATTTCATCTCAATTTAGCCGCGGAAAATCTGCAACATGGCCAATCCAGCGGGCTGGATATTTACACGAGTGCGCATGGGGGTTGTATTCGATTTTGTCATGACAAAACAGCAGAATCCCTGACCTGGCCAGATTTTCCTTTTACCCTCATCCTAAGCGGCACACCCGAATCAACCACAGGAGAATGCGTTGCTCACACACAAGCTTTGTTTAAAAGAGAGCCCTCACGCGTTGCTGATTTTGCCAGGGTAAGCGAAGCGGTGTATCAGGCAATTCAACACCATGATTTCAATGCGTTCAAAGCAGCGATTATCGAGAATGAACATTTACTTGAAGCACTCGGGGTCGTTCCGCTTAAAATCCAGGCGCAAATTAAGACGTTGCATCAGGCTGGCATTGCTGCAAAAATCTGCGGCGCTGGGGCAATTCAAGGTGAGGGCGCAGGGGTTGTGATTGCCTTTGCCTCGGCTGAGGCGATTGCTCAGACTTTGCCTGGCTTTACCCCATTGGAGTTACGCCATGCGCATGTTGATTTGCACGGAGTCACTCTGACTTAACATTTGGACTCTGCTTATCTAGAGAACACCTTACTCTGAAACAGGGCTTATTCTTAAAGAGTCTTCACTCCCAGATGAGGTAGTACTCAAGGGGACAATCCATCCTGGTGGTGGCGATGCCATCTTGAAAGTGCCTGCACTCTCAAATGGCATCGCTACATTAAACCCCCCACCACCTACTGCACTTACCCGATCAGGCGAGCTTGTTCTTATCGTTAGTTCACGCTCTAAATATCCAAGCCAAGACAAAGACCCTTCTTCTGAAGGCTGAGGCCAAACACTTGCAAAACACTCAACCCACACTTTGATCATGAGCGCTCTATCACCGGGCGCCAACGCAGCAAGTTTGTCTGTGTAGCTTGTTGAAATCAATAGATCAACCACCTTCCCCTCTGTCATCTGCCCGCTCTCTGTTAGCTTAAGTAATGCTCTCATGGCCATTTCGACAAAGTCTTTAATCCTAAAAACGGCATTTGGCAGATGATCGCAGCCTAAAGCAGCTAATATTTAACCACCTATTTTCGGTTAATTTGTCAGATTTTTTTGTCCTATGCAGGCGCTGTTAAAAAATTAGG
>JAJZUD010000033.1 GCA_021848625.1 Pseudomonadota bacterium | reverse complement strand
GCCTACATAAACCACTTGATTGCTATTGTTATTAGGCACAAGAAACCGTCCGCTTTGTACAAAATTTAACAATGCAGAATTTTGTGAGGCAATTTGCGAAAGATTGCCTTGATAATAGTTCATTTTAGGAATGACCAAAAAAGATAAAATGATACCAATCAAGGCGGCGATGAATCCCAAACGCAATAGCTGCCAGAGTAATTGAGCCCAACTCATTCCACATGCAAAGCCAATGGTCAATTCATTATCACGGACAAGCCGCCCCATGCCGACTACAATGCTTAAAAACAAACTAATTGGAATCAGCATGCTCAAAAAAGAAGGTAATACAATTCCTAATAACGCTACCGCATTTTTAAGCGGCATTTCCCCATCTGCAGCCATCGCCAAATACTTAACAAAAGTCACTGAAACCATAATGACAAGCAACACAATCATGATTCCCAACATCAAATGCAGGATCTCACGATTGTAGTAGCCAAAGAGTTTCATGGAAATTTACATCCGCTCAAGACACTGCAAACCCAAAATATGCATTCCCGCTTTTAAAACTTGGGCAGAGAGTTCGCACAACACTAGGCGTGAGGCTTGCTGTGGGTCTCCTTCCACCCGACAATCCCGGAAAAACACATTAAACTGCTGCGCTAACTGGTATAAATAATCCGTCAAACGATGTGGGTAAAGCTCCTTTGAGACATACTCAATCGCTTCTGCAAAGCGCACTAGATGCAGAGCGAGCTCTATTTCAGCAGGATGGACTAAACGCAGGGCCTCAGGCTTGGTGACTTGCACAACTTTACGCTGAATACTCAATACTCTCACCAGGCTATACATGATGAATGCTGCTGTATTCCCTTCAAATTTCAACATTCTCTCATAGCTGAATTGATAATCTTGGACACGATTGCAAGATAAATCTGCGTATTTCACCGCATTAATTCCCAGGACTCGTGCCATCGTATCGACCTCTCCACCGGGAACATCACGACCCATTAAAATCTTTTTCGCTTCAATGATGGCAGCCTGCAACAGATCGATCAGCTTTTCGGTGTCACCAGAGCGCGTTTTAAATTTTTTACCATCAGGGCCTAAAACCAGACCAAAAGGCACATGGGCAACTTGACTTAAATCATCAATATACCCCGCTTTGAGGGCCGCAGCAAAAACCATAGCAAAATGGGCCCCTTGACCCCCATCGGTGACATAAATGATTCGATCTGCTTTTTCGATTCGACTGCGATGCCAGATGGCGGCCATATCGGTGCTGGCATAACCATAACCTCCATCGCTTTTCTGCACAATTAAGGGCAAGGGCTCCCCCTCTTTGCCTTTAAAGCCCTCCAGAAAAATGCATTTTGCCCCTTCAGACTCCGTCACTAAGCCTTTTTTGGTTAGGTCTGCAATTGTTTGGTCAAGATAAGGATTGTAAAAAGACTCCCCTCTTGAGGTAATCTGAACATCTAATAACGCATAAATTTCACGATAAGCCGCCTCGGAAATTGCACAAATCAATCCCCATGCTTTAAGAGCAGCAGGCTCACCACGCTGCAATGCCACGACTTTCAGTTGTGAGGCCTTTTTGAATGCATCATCTTCGTCAAAACGCTTTTTGGATTCACGATACCAATGCATGAGATCCTGGAGGGTCGCCACCTCGCTTCCATCCAAAACCGCTGGCGCTTTTTCTTCCATGTGGCAAATGAGCATTCCGAAGGCCGTTCCCCAGTCTCCAATATGATTCAGACGCAAAACATCATGCCCTTGAAATTCAAAAAGTCGCGCCAAACAATCCCCAATAATGGTTGAACGTAAATGGCCCACATGCATCTCTTTCGCCACATTTGGGCTTGAAAAATCGACAATAATCCGCTCTGGTTTTGCAGTTAATAAGCCCAAAGCAGGTTCTTTGAGCATAGCTTTGACCTGATTTTCTAAAAAGCACGGCGCCAGAACCAAATTGATAAACCCAGGACCAGCCACTTCAATTTGGGCAAAATTTGGATCTTGCTGTAAATGCCCAACCACTTGTTCAGCAAGCTGACGGGGATTCTGGCCCATTTTTTTTCCAAAACGCATGGCTGAATTGCACTGATAATGGCCTAGCTTTGCCTCTTTGGTCGGCATGATTTCAATATCCGCAAAGGCAATCTCCTCTGCTGGGAAGGCCGCCATAAAAGCTTGATGAAGCCTCCCTTTAAGCTGTAATTGAATATTCATCAGTAATTACAAGACCAATTCACGCAAATCACTAAGCACCTTGACCAAATGAGAAAGAAAACGGGCGCCATCGGCCCCATCCACCACACGATGATCTAAGGAGAGAGACAAAGGCAACATCAAACGGGGTAAAAACTCACTGCCATTCCATTTGGGCTTAGTCTCCGCGCGGGAAACCCCCAAAATGCCCACTTCAGGCATATTGACAATCGGCGTAAAAGCCGTTGTGCCCAAGCCTCCTAAACTGGAAATCGTGAAACAGCCGCCCTTCATTTCTTCAGGCTTAAGCTTGCCTTCCTTAGCGCGTGCTCCTAAATCTGCTAATTCTTTGGCAATTTGATAGAGGCCCTTTTGGTCTGCATCGCGAATGACAGGCACCATCAAACCATGGGGTGTATCCACAGCTACGCCAACATGTACATATTCTTTAAAAATCAAGTTTTCGCCATCAGAGGACAATGAGCTATTCACAATTGGATAAGCGCGCAGGGCACTTGCCACCGCTTTCACTAAAAAAGGTACGGGTGTTAATTTGATGCCTGATTTTTCAGCCTCTGGTTTTTTCCCAAGACGGAAGGATTCCAGATCCGTCATATCTGCTTCATCAAACAAGGTAATATGAGGGATGCGAATGGCATTGCGCGTTAGGGCTGCACCACTGATTTTTTTAATCCGTGGCGTTTTTTCAACCCGAACCGCACCAAAATCTGCAAAATCAACCACAGGGTCAGGCAATAAGCCCAGGCCTGAGCCTCCCCCAGACATTTGAGCTTTAATCTTGGCATTGAGATCTTCACGAGTGATCCGACCTTTGGGACCTGTTCCACTGATACTGCTTAAATCAATGCTCAACTCCCGCGCGAGCTGACGTACCGCTGGCCCGGCATGAATGTAATCCGATTTTATAGCAACAGGCGTAGAGACAGAAGCATCAAGCGGAGCAACCACCGGTTTAACAGGTTCAACAGGGGCCGCTGAAGATGCGGCAACTGGTGCAGCAAGCGCTACCGCACTGTCCGTGCTTTCCAAACGCAAAATCAAGCTTCCCTGAGAAACTTTACTGCCGGGCTTAACCAATATTTCCTTGACAACCCCTGCATCTGAGGCCGGCACTTCCATCGTGGCTTTATCGGTTTCTAGCGTCAGCAGAGATTGCTCTTTGGCGATTTGATCCCCTACTTTGACCAAGACTTCAATCACATCGACGTCCTTGTAGTTGCCAATATCGGGCACTTTGATTTCTTTTAAAGCCATGAGTCTATCCTTTTATTGAAAAGCCTATATCGCTCCATCATAAACGATTACGCCTGATTGGTCAAAACCCGTCGCGCTCCGGCATAACGTTCTCGCCAATAGGGGGAATCAATATTGTCAATGCGAATTTTTTCTCCCGGCCGTGGAGAGTGAATAAAATACCCGTTACCTAAATAAATCCCCACATGGGATACGCGATGGCCAAAGGTTTTAAAAAAAACTAAATCCCCATCTTGCAAATGATGCACCGGCGTAAGACTTGCAAATTGAGAGGCTGCGGTACGTGGGATCGTGAGCCCATCTCGCTTGTAAACATATTGACTAAATCCAGAACAGTCAAATCCCTCCCCTGGAGTATCCCCGCCCCAAACATAGGGCTTGCCTAATTCTGACTCAGCTGTAGAGCACACTTTATTTTCACCCAATAGTGCAAGGGATTGATGCTGTAAATGGGACTCTCTTTGACTCGTATGTCCTGTTGACTCGGTTACATGATGTAGATGGTGATGCACCCTATGAGAAGCAGAGTACGCTGTCTTTAAATCGTGTTTTTTGGTATGCAAGGAATGCTTAGGCACCTCATGATGATGCGCATGATGCAAATGGGACGCAGCCGCAGCAGGGGCAGCCAAAAGCGGCGACAGAAAACCCCAGCCACTTGCCAGTAAAATACCCAACCAAAAATGTTTATGCTTCCCCATCATTGAGACGCATTATGGCATAGCATGAAAAACTTTACCACCACGCGCACAGTCGCGTGCAAAACAGCCTTTCACCAAATTAATCATTGTGCTAAAATGGCCCTAAGTCAGCCAGACAATCGCCGGCAAAAGTGATTTTGCGGGAGGAAAGTCCGGGCTCCACAGGACAAGACGCCAGTTAATGACTGGGAGGCGTGAGCCTACGGAAAGTGCCACAGAAAATATACCGCCGTAAGGTAAGGGTGAAATGGTGCGGTAAGAGCGCACCGCGCTTCTGGCAACAGAAGTGGCAGGGCAAACCCCGTCTGGAGCAAGACCAAATAGGAATCCTCATGGTGTGGTCCGCACTTGGATTCGGGTAGGTTGCTTGAGCTTTGAGGTGACTCAAAGCCTAGAGGAATGATTGTCCATGACAGAACCCGGCTTATCGGCTGACTTTATTAAATTACTTCACAATAAGATTCCCAAACAGCGAATCTTCACAGATCCCCTTAGCTTACATGCCTATGCCCATGATGCTAGCCATTACCTCATCATTCCTCAAGTGGTGATTCGCGTTGAAACAGAAGCTGAAATCTCCGCAGTCCTTGCTGCCGCTCGCAGCACCCACTTCCCCATTACTTTTCGCGCTGCAGGGACCAGCTTATCCGGCCAAGCCTTAAGCGCTTACGCCTTAATTGTATTGGGCGAAGGCTGGCGTCAACATAAAATTCTCGCTAATGGCGAGATCATTTACTTGGAGCCTGGCGTGATTGGCAGCGAGGCCAATTTATTTTTAAACCCTTATCAGCGCAAAATTGGCCCAGACCCAGCCTCACTCCACAGCTGCAAAATAGGTGGAATTGCCGCTAATAATGCAAGCGGCCTCTGTTGTGGCATTATTCAAAATAGCTATCATACCTTGCATGGCCTACGCCTAATTTTAGCGGATGGTACGCTTCTAGACACTCATACCGCGCATTCAGTCTCTCTTTTTCGCAAAAGCCATGCCGCATTGCTCAACCAACTCCAGGCTTTGCGCCAGCGTATTTTGAGCAATGAAACTTTAGCCCTGCACATTCTGCGCCAATATCGCGTCAAAAACACCTTGGGATATAGCTTAAATGCGCTCTTAGACTTTGAAGATCCCCTGGAAATTCTCACCCATTTGATGATTGGCTCTGAGGGGACTTTGGGCTTTATTGCGGGAATCAGCCTCAAAACCATACCTTGCCCGCCTTTTGAAAGCGCTTGCCTCTTCTTTTTTGAAAACCTCACCGCTGCGTGCAAAGCCATTCCACTGTTACCGCTTCCTGAAATCAGCGCCTTGGAAATCATGGATCAGGCTGCGCTGACTGCAGGTAAAGTCTCCACACTACTTGGCATTGATTTATCGGCGCATCCCCAGCATGCTGCATTGTTGCTTGATTTGAAAACTCACTCCCTCGCAAAACGCGATGAGTTGATCCGAACGATCAACGCACTTGCCCTCCCCCATCTCATTCACCGTACAGAATTTATTGAAGACCGAGCACTCTATCATCGCATTTGGGACGTACGCAAAGGGATCTTCCCCAGCATTGCAGCCATGCGCCGCCCAGGCAGTGCGCTCATCAACGAAGATGTTGCTGTCCCCTTGCCTTATCTCCCTTCGTTTTGTCAATTTTTGCAAAAACTTTTTCAAAAACATCATTATGGGCAAAACTGTATTTTTGGCCATGCAAAGGACGGTAATTTGCATTTTTTACTGGAAGCAGATTTTGCAACCCCAACAGGCATAGCACAGTATGAAGCCTTTATGGCAGACTTAGTCAAACTGGTGCTTCACTATCAGGGCGCACTGAAGGCTGAGCATGGTACGGGACGCAATATGACGCATACCGTCCGTCAGGCTTTTGGGGGAGAAGCCTATCAAATTATGCAAGAAATCAAAACCTTGTTTGATCCAGAATGCATTCTCAATCCCGATGTGATTCTCTCCGACAACCCAGAATTGCACTTGCAAAATTTAAAACAACTTCCCGTGGTGCACCCACTCATCGACACCTGCATTGAGTGTGGCTTTTGCGAAAAAATCTGTCCCTCGAAAAATCTGAGTCTCACCCCGCGTCAGCGTATTGCCAGTTTGCGTGATTTTAGTCCCAATTTACCGAAAGATTTTCAATATCGAGGCCTGGACACCTGTGCCAAAACAGGCTTATGCGAAATGGCCTGTCCAGTTGGAATTAATACTGGAGCTCTTGTAGGAGCAATGCAAGCAAGCCAGCGTTCTCGATTTGAACATTGGATTGCAAGCTGGATCAGTCGGCATTTTTCTTTGGTCAGTCGTTTAGCCCGTTGGGCCTTAGCCTTGCTGCATCCACGACTTTTGCATCGCTCCCAACCCAAAAAACCACCCCTTTTAAGTCCGCTAGCCCCACTGACCCAAGTCATTTATTTTCCAAGTTGCGGGGAGCGCGTTTTAGACTCAAATCAGAAGCGCTTCATCGAAAGCCTACGCACGGTTTTAGGCGTACTGCGCATTGAGCTCATCCTTGCTCCTGCCGCATCCCACTATTGTTGTGGCCTAGCCTTTCAAAGTAAAGGCTTTCCTGATCTTGCAGCACAAAAACGTGCAGAGCTTGCCACCTACCTCAATCAATTATCTGAAAATGGCCAAATCCCCATTTTAACTGAAACTGCAAGTTGCATCGAGGGCTTGCCCCTGCGCGATGTACTGGACTTTTTAGCAGAGCAACTGCTCCCAACGGACTTATTAAAACCTCTACCAGAAACCATTTTATTGCATCTGACCTGTAGTGTGAAACGCCAACATCTGGAAGCAAAAATACTCAGCCTAGCACAACGCTGTGCCCAAAGTGTCATTGTGCCTGCTGATATCGCCTGCTGCGGTTTTGCTGGGGATAAAGGCCTCAGCCAACCGGAATTAAACGAGAGTGCACTCAAAACTTTGAAAGCGCAAGTCCCACCCAGCTGCGAAATGGGCTACTCCAGCAGCCCCAGCTGTGAATTGGGATTGACTCGGGCAAGCGGCATCCCCTATCGCTCTTTGGTCTATCTCATCGAGCGTAGCCTATTGGGCAGTTAATCTAAACTAAACATGGCATGGGTACTAATAACGCACGGCTTTGGCTGAGTCAAAATAGAGGTCTTGATCCCGCCCATGTGTGAGCGTGGTCACTTGCAAATCGATGGTGTAGTTGGACAAGCCTGGGTCAATGTCTTTTCCATCGGGACTGGTTGGTAATAACATGACCAAGTTTTTTGCGGGTTTCACTGGATGAATAACTTGCGTTTTGACTTGATAGGCATTCAAAGGTTCACCATTCTTTAAAGCTTCCAACAAAAGACGGCCATCCGTACCAGGCATTTTCAAGTGCAGCAAATAAGCCACCGTTACAGGGACATCCACGTTACCTGTTGGCAATGTGTCAGTAAAATGCGTTTTAAAATCAGGCCCTTCAGCGACTAAAGTAGCCTGGACATCGATTGGACTAAAACTACCATGCATGCCTCGACTGACGTTTGCACTGTTAAATTCAATCCCTTTAAATCCAGTCACTGTAGCAGCCGCATCATAACTGCTGCCAGCAATCACTGCTGGACTACGCCCCTCTGCATTCTCCAAGCGCACCAAAGACATGGGGAAAGTCCCTGGTAAGACGCCATACTGATCATTGACAAAAATCACATCAAACTCTTCTCGGCTTTGCAAGTAACGGACTAATTTTGCCACCAATTGCGGGTTATGATCAGGCACATAAAAATAGGTACTCCCCCCATTGTTCGCTACAACAATTGCGTCATGCGGCAAGGGATTGGGTACAAGGTAGGCGGGCGTTGTTTCAGGTTTATCATTGATTTTAATTTGCGGGTACACCGTATTGCCATCAGCTTTCACACCTGACAGAATGGGATCATACATGGCCCCGACCCCGTCATAGGCCTTAAACCCAGCCCGAGTCAACAAGTCCGCAGGGCGAAAATTTCCTGATACGGAGTAACCTTTTGGATCTTGCCCCCAGACCACCCCATGATCAATACTTCGCAAAGGAAACAACTTCAAGGGGCCAGAAACATTGCTATGGCCATGATCTGATACAATAATCAGATCGGTATTTTGCCACTGATGCAAGGATTTTAAATGATCGATGAGCAAGCCTAACAACTGATCTTGCGCTTGCACTGCAGAGCGCATACTCGGACTACCAACGCCATAAACATGCTCTGTTGTGTCAGGATTACGCAACCAAATGACACTTAAATCGGGATGTTGAACAGGCAAAATTTGGTTGACATATACTTGCATCAAATACTGATTAGCAGTGCTATAGGGCGAAACCGACGTCGCACTGGGGTCAGAGGTCACGCCATTTTTCATCATGACAATCGGCCCCCAGGCCGTTGGGCCTGTGCTTTGCTTAGGCGTGGCAATAGGCAAAGGGACACCCTCTTGTGTTAATTCAGCTGCAAAAAGAGGGGGATAGACATGTTTTTCATCAAACACAATCCCATTCATGCCCGATTTTTGTTGATAATCCTGTAAGAAAGCAGGGCCTGATTTGCCCACTGCAGCTGTTTTTAAGCCCGCAGCATGAGCAAGATTAAACAAAGTATTCACATCAAACAAGGGCCCAGCGGCGCCGGAATTTAAATCCTGTAGAATGCGATAGTCCTCAGTAAAAACAGGCTGGCTAAATTGAACCACCCGACCACTACTATTAGCCCCTACAGCCTTTGGACTCCAAAAAGTATTGCCTAAAAAACCAGTTTTGCCCATAAAATCACCCGTGGCAAAACTTGCTGCATTCATCATGGTGAAGGTGGGATAGGTGGAATGATGATCTACAAAATCAGTCCCTTCTTGGGTTAAAGCGTACAAATTCGGAGTTAAGCTGGGGCTAATTGCATCAGGACGCATGCCATCCCAAACAAAAATAATCACCTGATGAGGCGCAGCAATCGCACTTGAAATAAACAGACAGGTGTTTAAAATCAATAATTTAAATTTGCTCCGCATACCCACATCCCTCCTTGGGACAGACTTTTTCCATGCCTCGACGCTTGGTTTCTTTCAAGGTGAGTAAAGGCCATGCACACTTGGGACAAGGCTCATTGATAGGTTTATTCCAGACTGCATATTTACAATCGGGATAACGATTACAAGAATAAAATAACTTACCGTAGCGAGACTTACGCCCAACCAATTCGCCTTTTTGACACTCTGGACAATCCACCCCCGTCGATTCGGGTTTATTTAAAGACTCAATGTACTTGCATTCAGGATAACCACTACAGCCAATAAATCGTCCATAACGCCCCACGCGATATTGCAACGGCTTGTCACATTTGGGACAATTGCGTTCCAGCAATTCAGGCAACGACGCAGGGGCTTCCCCTTCCATTGGCCGCGTATAATCACAATCCGGATAGCCTGTGCAGCCAATAAATCGTCCATTGCGACTTAAACGTGTAGAGAGGGGCTTGCCACATTTAGGGCAAGCTTCATCCATTACTTCTTGTGTCACATCACTACGCTTCACCGAACCTTCAATTTGCTCAACTTGCTGGTGAAAGGGCTGCCAAAAGGCTTCAAGCAAGGGCACCCACTCTTTTTCTCCGCGCGATACACTGTCCAAATCATCCTCTAAGCCCGCGGTAAAGTGATAATCCACATAACGATCAAAATAAGTGGTTAAAAATTTATTGACCACCCGCCCAACATCCGTTGGCTTAAAGCGTTTCGACTCTAAAGTAGCGTATTCCCTCTGTTGCAATGTACTGATAATACTAGCATAAGTAGAAGGACGACCAATGCCAAATTCTTCCAATGCCTTGACTAAAGTAGCCTCCGAGTAACGAGGAGGAGGCTCGGTAAAATGTTGCTTGGTTTCCACCTCACGTAAGGGCAAGATTTCACCTTCTTTTAGGGCAGGCAGACGCTTCCCCTCTTCATTTTCCTCTTTACCATCATCAACCCCTTCTTGATAAACACTTAAAAATCCTGGCTTAGCAATCACCGAACCGGTCGCCCGGAAAACTGCAATATCTCCAGCGCCCAAATCAACACCTACTGTATCCATCAAAGCATATTGCATCTGGGAGGCTAGGGTTCGCTGCCAAATCAATTGATACAACCTGAATTGATCACTGTTTAAAAAGCCCTTGATGTCTTCAGGTTTGCGTAAAATTGAAGTGGGCCGAATCGCCTCATGGGCCTCTTGTGCATTCTTGGACTTGGTTTTAAAAACACGGGGGGTCTCCGGCAAATGGTCTAGATCATATTCCTTTTCGATAAACGCGCGAATTTCATTCAAAGCCTCCTGAGACAAAGCCACCGAGTCTGTACGCATGTAAGAAATCAACCCCACCGTCTCTTTGCCCAAAGCAATCCCTTCATACAAATTTTGCGCGATTTGCATGGTCTTTTTGGCGGTAAAGCCGAGTTTACGTGCTGCTTCTTGCTGAAGAGTTGAGGTAATAAAAGGCGGAGAAGGCTGGCGCTTTTTTTGTTTTTTCTCTACTTTTAAAACGGTGAGCTGCCCCTTTGCCGCTGCTTCAATTTGTATTTTAACCGCTGAGGCTCCCTCTGTATTTTGGAGGTCGAATTGCTTGAGTGCCTCACCCTTAAAAACAGCCAACTTTGCACTAAAATCAATTTTTTCTTTAGTGGAATGCGCCAAAATACTCCAATATTCCTGCACGACAAAACGTTCAATTTCTTCTTCCCGCTCCACAATCAATCGTAATGCAGGGCTCTGTACCCGCCCTGCCGATAAACCTCGCGCTACTTTTTTCCACAATAAAGGCGAGAGCGTAAACCCTACAAGATAATCCAGTGCTCGCCGTGCCTGCTGGGCATTAACCAAAGGCATCGAAATTTCACGCGGTGTCGCCATCGCCGCAGTAATCGCGCTTTTAGTAATTTCATGAAACACTACCCGCTTGACTGTTTTATCTTTGAGTAGACGCTTTGCTTTTAATAACTCATACACATGCCAGGAAATGGCCTCTCCCTCACGGTCTGGGTCAGTTGCCAAATAAAGCGTATCAGCTTGCTTCATCGCCCGTGCAATCTCATCCACATGTTTGCTGTTACGCTCAATGGTTTGATAAGTCATTTTGAAATGATCATTGACTTGGACGGCATCTTTTTTAGCGGGTAAGTCTCGCACATGACCATACGATGCCAGGACCTTAAAGCCTTCACCCAAATATTTGGTAATCGTTTTACACTTAGCGGGAGATTCCACAATGACCAGATTTTTCATTTTTTTCCTTCTGCTTTTTTTAAATCTTTAACATGATTTACGCCCTCTGTAAAGCTTGATAATTTAGATTTGAGCTCAATGAGCAGATCAGGGAGCGATTCCACCAAGGTTGCACCCTGACGAATTAAAGCATGACAGCCCTTACTTGTCACACTGTGAATGGAGCCCGGGACAGCAAAAACCTCACGATTTTGTTGCAAGGCATAACGAGCCGTAATCAAAGAACCACTTTTTTGGGCGGCTTCCACCACCAAAACCCCCATAGAAAGACCGCTAATCACGCGATTACGCATGGGAAACTGGTGCCGAAATGGGCCATTATGTAATGGAAATTGCGAAATTACCGCTCCTTTTTCAGCAATTTTGGCTGCTAAATTTTGATGATCGCGAGGGTACACTTGACAAAGCCCGGTCCCTAAAACGGCAATGGTTGCACCACCACCTTGCATGGCTCCTTCATGAGACAAGGCATCAATCCCTCTCGCCAAACCACTTGTCACCACCAAGCCAATTTCGCTCAAGGCTTTTGCAAAAGCAAAGGCATTCTCAGCACCATAATGGCTCATATTGCGACACCCCACCATTCCTAGTTGCGGCTCATGGAGCACCTCTAAATTCCCCCAAACACTTAAAAAAGGAGGGGGTTGGTCAATTTTACTGAGCAGCTCAGGATAAAGCGGATCCCCGTAAGCAATCAAATGATGTTGCGGCTCATCCAGCCATTCTAGAACCGCCTCAATCTCTTTTACAGACGGGTCTTGTGGATGAGGCCAAAATTGGCCTTGCTGCAAAAATTTAAGCTGTTGATCCTCACGCACGTCATGTCGCAACCAAAGACGAATCTTTTCTATTTGCATTCAAGCCCCCAAAAAGACTAAATAATACCCAATCACTGACTCAAAATCAAACAAAATAATCCGTTGCGTTGTGCAGTTAATTTAATTAAAATGCGCACATCACTCAATCAATCAGGCACTGCTATGTCTTATGCTGATCGCAAAGAACCACCCCCCACTCCCCCTTCTTCTCCAACTACGCCGCCCCCCCTCATGTTGGGTCGCTCTATGACAGTGAATGCTCACTTAGATGCCCCATCACATACGATAACCGTGGCGCTGCTCAATTGGACTCGAGAGCTCTATCGCGCACTTTATCGTCACCGCATGATTAATCATGACACCTGTCACGAGATTATGCTGCAGCTTGATACAATCACGCGGCAACCGATTGGAGAGCTTGAATATGCACTCAATTTATTAGCTACGCTTTACCAAAAATATATTGTGCCTCTTTATTTACTTCCAAGTTGCAAACCTTTCTTTTCCCATCGCCGTGACCACGATGACCCTCCTAACGGGCCTGTACTCCTTGTTATGTAGTTTTATTTTTTTATTAAAAAATATCTGAAATCACTATTGCATAAAAAAAAATTATAATGTACTATAGCCGCCCAACTTAATAAAAAACATGGAGCACCACTAAATGACCACTTCAAATACTCCCATCATATGGGATGCCCTAAACCCAGAGGAACAAGAGCGGAGAAATACAGCCATTCGCCAATTGGGTATGATCCTTATTGCTGCAAGCTTACAAACAGCTCAAACGGTCTTAGCAGTAGACATGAGCCTCCTTCAACAAATTTTCGTTGCAGAACAGTTGACAGCAAGAGCAACCATTGTAACCGCGTTTATGCGGGCTCACTACGGTAGCTTGACCCCTACCTGCCGTGATGGAGAGCGTCATGATCACCGCGGTCCAGATGTCCCCCCTGTCTAACTCGCGATTTTTTTTTCAAAAGGCGTGCTCTTCTATGACGCGCCTTTTTTTTTGGAAAAACCCCTATAAAACTATTGCACTCAGGCAAGTTTCACTATAGAATAGCACCAATTTTTCGTGTTCTGGATTATTCGATCGAGGATGGCGAAAAAGGTTAATGATTTTTAAGGACTGATATGAAAACTGAAACTCATCCAGATTACGCTCCCATCAAGGTGACCTGTAGCTGTGGCAACAAATTCGAAACCCAATCCACCTTAGGACACGATCTCACAGTCGAAGTCTGTAACAAGTGCCACCCTTTTTACACAGGCGAGCAAAAAATTGTCGACACGCAAGGTCGCGTAGAAGGCTTTGCTGAGCGCTTTGGTAACTTCAGTGCAATGACACGCAAAAAGAAACAGGCGGGCTAAATACCATGCGCAACGAGGCTTCTTCCAAACTGATCATTATCGGTATTGCAGGAGCCTCCGGATCAGGCAAGAGCCTCCTTGCTAAAACCATTGTAAATGAATTAGGCTCCGACCGTGTTGTGGTGATTTCAGAGGATTCTTACTATAAAGACCTTTCGCACCTTCCTTTGGCTGAACGGGCTCAGGTCAATTTTGACCATCCCGACGCCTTTGACCATGCTTTTCTTGCTCAGCAATTGCATGACCTGAAAGATAACAAAAGCATCGACATTCCCATTTATGACTTTGTCACGCATTGTCGCACTCAAAAATTCCATCATGTTGATAATCACAAATCTATTGTTGTTTTAGAAGGCATCTTATTGTTTGTTGACCCCAGCGTACGCAAAATGATGGATATCCGAATTTATGTAGACACCCCCCTTGATATCGCTTTTATTCGCCGCTTAAAGCGAGATGTCGTCGAGAGAGGTCGCAGCATGGAATCAGTGATCGAACAATATCAAAGCACCGTGCGCCCCATGTTTGTTAAGTATATCGAACCCTCCAAACGTCATGCCGATCTCATCGTACCTCACGGCGGTAAAAACAGAATCGCCATTGACATGGTCCAGGCAAAGATGAAAGAATTACTCAACGGCCACCCATTACACCATAAGTAAAAAAATGAATATTAAACAAAAAATAGCTCGTCTGCGTGAGATGATGCGCCTTCATCACTTAGATTATTATCTTGTTCCCGGCACTGACCCTCACCAGAATGAATATCTCCCCGCAATGTGGGACCGGCGCACTTTCATTTCTGGCTTTGACGGCAGCAATGGAGATATTGCCATTGGCCTCGATCGATCCTACTTATGGACCGATGGTCGCTATGAGCTTCAGGCCAAACAGCAGCTTGATTCTCATGAGTTTGAAATTTTTATCTCTGCACAAGGCAGCGACTCTTCTTTGGTCTCCTTTTTCAGCAAGCTCTCTACGCCCATTCGCCTTGGAGTCGACCCACAGCTCATTAGTGTGATGGAAGCCAAACGACTGGAGGAGGCACTACGTGAACAAGGCAGTAGCGTAATCTATCTCCAAGAAAATTTAATTGATGCACTGCATACCACTCTGCCTAGTTTTAAGCCTCATCCCATTCAAATTTTAAGCGAAACCGAGACGGGCGAAGCAACAGCTCATAAAATTAAAAAACTCCAAGCCCACTTAAATGGACTGCATTGTGATGGCATGATTCTCAATGATTTGCCTAGCATTGCCTGGTTATTTAATTTGCGGGGCCAAGACATCCCATTTAATCCTTTATTTTTGAGCTATGCCCTGATTCGCCCTACCCTTTGCACTTTATATTTGAATCCAGAATCCGTCACAGCTGAGCTGAAAGCAGAATTAGCGCGCCTCCAAATCGAACTCAAAGACTATCGCCATTTTTATCAAGATTATGCCACTTTGCATTTCAAACGCCTCAACTTAGATCCTCGCAAAAATAGCCAAGCCCTACTAAATGGCACCCATTTTGAGGCAGCTCACTTTGAAGCCTCACCCATTGACGCTTGGAAGGCATGTAAAAACCCTGTTGAAATTCAAGGCGCAATTGAAGCCCACCGCCTGGATGCACTGGCAGAAGTTCAATTTTTAACTTGGCTGGAAACCCATGGCGTGGGAGAAACGGAATGCTCCATTAGCGAAGTCTTATTGCGTTTCCGCCAACAAGCCACAAGCTTTCAATCCCCCAGTTTTGCCACGATTGCTGGTTATGCAGACCATGGTGCGATTATTCACTACCATCCTCATAAAAATCACGAGCATACGATTGGCAATGAAGCTTTACTCCTCATTGACTCAGGCGGGCAATACCGCGAAGGTACAACCGATATTACTCGCACCGTTCACTTGGGCACGCCCAGTGCGTTTGAAAAGGAATGTTATACTTTAGTGTTAAAAGGTCACCTAGCGCTCCGCATGGCCCGATTTAGCCACGGCACCCGAGGAGAACACCTTGACGCTTTAGCACGCCAATTTCTATGGCAAAAAGGCTTTAATTACGGCCATGGAACAGGGCATGGGGTGGGAGCTTACCTATGCGTGCATGAAGGCCCACAACGTATTTCAACAGGGGCGACAACTACTCCTCTCCTTCCTGGCATGATTGTGAGTAACGAGCCCGGCCTCTATCTTCCTGGACGTTTTGGGATTCGGATTGAAAATTTAATTTATGTCAAAAAAGCGAAAATTGATTCGGAATTTGGCGCCTTTTACGAATTTGAGGACTTAACTTTAGTCCCCTATTCCCGCAAATTAATTGCTGTTGATCTACTCAGCCCGGAAGAGCGACAATCCATTAATCAATATCACAAAAAAGTCTGGGATCGTCTGCATCAAGATTTAACAGGGGACGCACTGGCATGGCTGAAGCGAGAAACTGCCGCTCTTTAGTGAGCAGCAGCCATCCCTTGCAGGGCAGGAAGTGCCTTACACAGATTACTGTCATCCCCAATTTCCCAAAGGAATGCCCCACCAGCGATGCTTGGATGAGCATACGCCCAAGCTGCCTCTGCATTTAATTGACTGCAACTGAGCGTAAAGCCAGGCCATTGCGATTGCAAATCTAAGCCTAAAATGACGTGGCTTGGGTCGCCCACTGCATTGACATAATTTTGCAAGGCTGTTTGATAGAGCGGATTACTGCCTGTCACAAAATTTTGACCTGCATCATAAGCCATCACATTGTAGGTCACCACGCTCGCCAAGCCTGCATTTTTAATGGCTGCAATGAGTGGCAAGGCTTCACCACAGTGAGCTGAACCGGCTACAGTACAGGCATTAGCAGGGTCAGCTGCCACAGAATAGGTTGCAAAGCTGACATACGCAGCAGGCACAGCTTGATGAATCGCAGCGACTAATTTTACCAAATAAGGCGTGATTTTTGCCAAAGTTGCTGCATCGGCGACCTCTACATCTAAATCAACCCCACTGATTTGGACGCTGCCTAAAAGATGACTATTGCCATATTGTGGCCCAGCTGAACCTGCCACCCCGTTGATGGCGAAAGCAGATTGAATGTTGGTACTGCTTGAAGGCGCATACACGGGATAGGCTGTATTCAATACTTTTATAATCGCACTTGATAAACTTTGCACGGCCGCATCACTGTTTAAATTGGACCACATCGCAGAAAAGGTTGCACCCCCAAGCGACATGATGATTTTGACATTAGGATGCGTGTAAGCATAAGTAGTCCAGTTTTGATAAGTAGGTAGAATTTGCGTATTGGCAGCAGGCACTTGGGTAAACGAACCACTCACTGAACTATCGATAGATCCATTCACATAATTTGCAAAGGCCAAGTAAAGATGGGTCAAGGGGATGCTGCCGTAAGTATTGGCAAGATCATATTGATAGCCTTGCCAACCTGCCCAGTACGCAGCTAATTGACCCGCAGGCGCTGGACCCACATTGATGGTGATCGTCGGAGTGACCGATCCTGAGACCGTTGACACCACCATCGGATTAATGCTAGCTGATAAAGCAGGCGTGACAACTGGCACCACGACATTCGGCGTATAAGTATTATTCACAGGCAAGGCCATCGCTGTTGTCCCATTCATCAATGAGAGTGGGCCCACTGGATTTTGTTGCAAATTAGTGAGTTGCAACGTTAAACTTTGAGCTGTAGGCAAGCCGGTGACGACCACATTAATCGGCGTCGTACTGATTTGCACAGCACTAAAACTGATACTCACATTTTGCGTACTCCCTGGGGTGAGGCTAAAATTGTTGCTTGAATAAACTGGGGTCACCATGGTGAATCCATCTGATAGGCTTGCGGGGGTCACGCTCACCGCGTAAATATCCTGTTTAGTTGCAGGTAAATTTTTAAAAGTGACATTTTGATTAAATGCTACGCTTTGAGACATATTGCCTGCGGGATTATTTGCATCGGTTAAATTAACAGTGAGCGCCGTGGTCGTGAGATTTTTCAAATTCGGTTTCGCGGCTAAAGTCACCGTCACACTGCCAGTTTGCGCCACAGGCAAGGCTTGATAAGTCACATTCACTACATTCGTATTGCCATTACTCACAGTCACCGTACTGGGGCTGGCCACACCTGCAAATTGAGGGGGATTGCTCACCGCAATGGTATAGACCCCATAGCCTAGGCCATTGTAGGTATAAGTACTATTACTACCCCAATTATTTTGATTAATCACGATAGGCGTTGCTAAAGCGGTACTGCTAATGGTAATGGCGCTTGAAGTGCTACTACTTAAACCTGTCACTCCCGCAGGATTCACCATCACTTGAATCACACCATTGTTTGGAGTAGGACCAGCCTGACCCGCAGGGGTGATGGTCACCACGGCATTGGATGCACCATTTGCCAAAGTCGTTTTACCATTCAAGTTAAAGCCAAGGGAACTTAAAGTGAAATTGGTCCCATCGGCTACGCTCAACGTACTAACCGAGGTCGTTTGTGGGCTCAAGCTAAAGCTGGCATTGCCATTGCTGATTTGCACACTACTGGAAGTAAACGGATAATAAGGCCCAGCAATACTGGTAACGCCTCCTAATCCCGTTAAGGCCACCACTGCCCCACTCAAATTAATACTTTGACCACAATGGTTGGTGATGAGGATACTGCCCCCAGAGTACCAAAGATTACTCGGTGCGGTTAAACTCAACACACCCGTCAAACAACCCGAGGGAGCAGGCACATCAATCACTTGACTTGGGGGGACAACTGTACCACCGCTGGCACTCGAACCATTTAAACTCAAACTGCTATTGGCTGATGCGATATTAAAGGCCGTCCCATTAGTATTCACCCCAAATTGAACCTTTGCGCTCGCGCCAGCTGCAAGTGCGGGTTGATTATTGGCATTCACTAAAGTGAAGCCACTCGTGCTTAAATTGGAAGCGCTATAATCACCCCAGACTGAGCCAATAGCACTAGAGGCATTGGGGTTACTAAAACTGACTTGTGTTTTATCCAGAGCAACACTCGGACAGCCAGCCCCATTGGTGATTGTGAGAGTTAAAGGCGTATACCAAGCACTGGCTGATCCACCCGTACTCAGACTCAAATTACCGGTCAAACAACCGGCCACGGCAGAGACAGTCAGGCTTAAACAAAAGAATCCAACAAAAATTTTTTTGATCCAATTCAGGCGCTTCATGATGACTCCCCTTTTTGGCTTTTTCTGCATTACAGAAAAATTATATCAAAAAAATATATAAATGACAAATATATTAATTTTGCGAATTTGACTTTTTACTGGATCAATTTCTTAATCAAGGGAACCAACATAAAGCTGACTACTGCTGCAATCAAGGCAATCATAAAATAAACAAAAAACGCATGATGATATATGGTATCAATCCCTGCAACCGAAACGACATTGTCAGGAACGGCCGAAATATCCGCAAACAATCCAGCCAGTTTGCCCCCAATCCCCAATGAGATAAAGAAAATCCCCATCATCGTACCCACTAAACGCAATGGTACTAACTCGGTCACCATGGCCAAACCAATGGGAGAAAGCATGAGTTCACCCACCGCTATCAGCAAATAGACCACAACAATCCACACCGCAACCACCATGCCCTGATGATTTAAGACATGCGAACTCACATACAGCAAGCCAAATGATAAGGCATTTAAAGCCATACCCAAAGCAAATTTTGTCGGCGTTGAGCAAGCCCAGCGCGTACCCTCTAAACGCGTCCAAATCCAGCTTAACAGAGGCCCAAAGGCAATAATTCCAAATGCTTCAACACTCATGAAAACGGAGGGAGGGACAATCGTACCCAAGATCTGACGATCCACAACTCGATCAACGAATAAATTCATAGAGAAAAACAACTGAAAATAAATCGCCCAATACACCACCGAAATACCCACCAAAATGAGATAAGCCAATAAGCGATGACGGGAGCGCCCCTTCTCTTTTAAAGCCTCAAAAAGAACAATCAAAACACTTAAAATAGCAATCCCCAAAAAGGCAAACTAAGAAGCCTCTTGATGTTTAATGATATAATCACTAGCCGCAATAGTGAGCAGTATTAGAACTACTGCCTTTAACCAAGCACGCAAATTATTTTCTAAAGGCCGGATGGAGAGAATCCGAAAATAGC
>JAJZUD010000032.1 GCA_021848625.1 Pseudomonadota bacterium | reverse complement strand
TCTGCCGATGAGGCCAACTCTGATTTAGCTGCTGCGAGATCTGCTTTTGAGGCCAGCTCTGCTTTAGCTGCTTCTAGATCTGCTTTTGAGGCCAGCTCTGCTTTAGCTGCTTCTAGATCTGCTTTTGAGGCCAACTCTGATTTAGCTGCTTCTAGATCTGCTTTTGAGGCTAGCTCTGCTTTAGCTGCTTCTAGATCTGCTTTTGAGGCTAGCTCTGCTTTAGCTGCTGCGAGATCTGCTTTTGAGGCCAGCTCTGATTTAATTGCCTCTAGGTCTGTTTTTGTAGCCAAATCTTTATAGGTAGCCTCACTGGCTTCTTCGATGGTTTCCATTACAATCAGTGCTTGTCGCTCCGGCATACCTGCCTTTTTAAGCTGATCAAAATGTTTGAATGAGTGTCGCATTGCCATCGCCATATTGAACCTTCCCTTCAGGTTATCGTAAAGATCAAAGTGCATCTGACTTTATTATAACCAGATTTTGCGGGAAGGGTCAAGCTATTTTTTAATCATCTAAGTCTTCACTCCCATCCAGTACAGCTGTCAAATCAACTTTTTGGGCAATCACTTGTTCGCGGATTTTGGCATCCAAAGCAGCACTGACTTCAGGATGTTCTTTCAAATAAATACGGACATTTTCTTTGCCTTGGCCAATTTTGTTACCTTGATAACTATACCAGGCGCCTGCCTTTTCAATCATGTTGAGTTTGACTGCCAAATCGATAATTTCTCCTTCACGGCTAATTCCTTCACCGTAGAGAATATCAAATTCAGCCTGCTTAAAGGGTGGGGCTACTTTGTTTTTCACTACTTTCACTCGCGTTTCACTGCCCACGACTTCTTCGCCATTTTTGATGGCTCCGGTACGGCGAATATCCATGCGCACGGAGGCGTAGAACTTCAAAGCATTGCCCCCGGTGGTGGTTTCAGGATTGCCAAACATCACGCCAATCTTCATGCGAATTTGATTGATGAAGATCACTAAAGTATTCGAGCGCTTGATGTTAGCAGTAAGTTTGCGTAATGCCTGTGACATCAAACGGGCTTGCAGGCCCATGTGGGAGTCGCCCATGTCGCCCTCAATTTCGGCTTTCGGTGTCAGGGCAGCGACGGAATCAATAACCAAAATATCAATTCCACCAGAGCGGACCAGCATATCTGCAATTTCTAAGGCTTGTTCTCCCGTGTCCGGTTGAGATACCAGTAATTCTTCCACTTTGACGCCAATTTTGCGTGCATAGCCCAAATCCAAAGCATGTTCTGCATCAATAAAAGCAGCAGTGCCGCCGTTTTTCTGGCATTGTGCGATGACTTCTAGGGTTAAGGTGGTTTTTCCTGAGGACTCAGGCCCGTAGATCTCCACGATTCTTCCCCGGGGTAACCCGCCAATTCCCAAAGCTAAATCCAAGCCGAGCGAACCCGTTGAGATGACTTGAATATCTTCTGCAGGGTGAGCATCCCCCATTAGCATCACTGAGCCTTTTCCGAATTGTTTTTCAATTTGAGAAAGTGCTGCAGAGAGCGCTTTTTTCTTCTGTTCATCCATGATGTGGGTCCCTTAATTGTTAAAAATTGACCTATTCTAGCACACCGTTTTTGGGACGTATAGAGGCAACATTTCATTCAGGGAGTGCCCAACTTGCACCCTCTGAGATTTTATGATGAGATAGAAGATGAATTGCATGCCCACAGATTGATTGAGGTAGGTCAGATTTATGTTGTTACGGATCATTTTGGTCTTACTGATTGTGTTGTTTTTTTACGGCTCCTTTGTGGCGTGGCCTGGTCGCACGCTTTGGTTTTTGTTGGAGTACTCAAATAAACAGCGTTATCGTGTCCATTTTGACGGTGCGGATTATCGCTTGGAGAATCCATTAATTATCATTGCACAAACACCTTCTTTAAAAATGGCCTGTTTACTCAGAAGGCTCACCCATTTGCCTATTTATTGGGTGACGGATCATACTGTACGTTCTGCTTTGAAGCGTTATTTTTTGCAGAAAACAAAAATTCATTTGGTGAAATCTTCCGCAGATATTCCAGCTGCGGCGCCGGGTCTGACCCTATTTTCTAATTACAATGAAGCGCTAAGCTTAAAGCAAGTAGGCGTGCCGATTTGGATGGCGTATTTATGTGGGGTATCGGCAGATAGCCACACCAAAATGCGCTGGATTCGTCGGGATTTGCAACTCTCTGTGCGACGCTATCAGCTCGAAAAAGACGGAGATTTGCATCTTGCTTTGCAGCGATTGTCTGTTTACGCTTGGGAACGTTATGTGGATAAATTGCCGTCGATTATTGAGTCCTGGCTGGAGCAATCCAAAGCCCTGGGGAATCGTTTGGCTGTTGCAGATTCAACTGGTGCAAAATTAACACACCATCGCTTGATTACCGCAGTGTTAACGCTGCGTTCGCGTTTTTTTAATCTGCTTGCGGCGGACCTGCGGGTGGGAATTTGCTTGCCCTCGAGTGCAGGGGGAGTAACCACTTTGCTTACTTTGTTGTGTTTAGGTAAAACTTTAGTCAATTTAAATTATACTGCCTCTGCTGCGTCTCTACAGGCGGCCGTGCAAGAGGCGGGTATCAAGCACATTATTACTTCACGCCGCTTTCTGGAGAATCTAGCCAAAAAAGGCTTCAATATTGAAGGCATCTTTGAAGGCGTAGAGTGGGTGTACTTGGAGGAAATCAAAAAAACGATTCAGCAAAAGGAATTGCTGAAGAATTTTTTGATTGTGAAGTGTATGCCTGTCTCAATTTTGAAAATGATGCTGGTCAATCCTATTGGTTCTAATCAAGTCGCCACGATTTTATTTAGTAGTGGCAGTGAGGGTAAGCCAAAAGGAGTGGAGCTAACGCATCGCAATATTGTCGGTAATGCTCGTCAGGCGGCTGATGCGCTTGAGGCGCGTGCGGATGATGTGATTTTCAGTATTTTGCCGATTTTCCATGCGTTTGGTTTGACCGCAACGACATTATTGCCTTTGATCGAAGGGATTACCACTGTTTGTCATCCTGATCCAACTGATACGGCGACGATTGGTGAATTGGCAAAGCAATTTAAGGTGACGATTCTCTGCGGCACTTCTACTTTTTTCCGCCTTTATGCCCGAGCGCGAAATTTACCTGCTGAATGTTTTAAAAATTTACGTATTGTCGTGGCTGGAGCTGAACGTTTAGCACCAGAGGTGCGAGTTTTGTTTGAGGAAAAATTTAAAAAAACCATTTACGAGGGGTATGGTACAACGGAGTTAAGCCCGGTGGCCAATGTCAATCGCCCTGATACATCTCATGAAATTCGTCACAAAATGGGTACGGTGGGGACTTCGATTGCGGGGACTATGGTGCGGATTTTGGATCCTGAAACAGATGAGGAGCTGCCTTTAGGTGAATCTGGGCAAATTGTGATTGGTGGTGTCAACGTCATGAAAGGCTACCTCGAACAGCCTGAAAAAACCAGTGCAGTTTTGCTTTATCAGCATGGTATTCGTTGGTACAAAACGGGCGATAAGGGGCGTTTGGACGCTCAAGGTTTTTTAACTATTTTGGATCGATACTCCCGCTTTGCTAAATTGGGGGGGGAAATGATCAGTTTAGGGGCTATTGAACAGCAAATTAATTTGGCCTTGCATCACGAGGATGTCGAGATTTTAGCGGTGGCAGTGCCTGATCTTAAAAAAGGTGAAAAAGTCGTGTTGATGCATACCGGGCCTTTATCTGACGAAGAAATGGAGGAGGTGGTGCGGGCTTCAGAATTGCCTAATTTGATGCGGCCCGCTGAATATTGGCATCTAGAGGCCATTCCCAAATTAGGCAGTGGCAAGACTGATTTTGCAACCGCTAAGAAAATGGTATTGGAGCGTCCCTCCCTTTAAGTCCCTTTTGTTTTCAGTTATAATGGCCCGAGTTGGAAAAAAAGGACAGTGAGATGTTGAGCCAGTATCTGCCCATTTTGGTATTTTTGATTGTGGCTGCAGTGATTGCAGTGGTCGCTATTGTAATGGGGAAAATCATTGGTAAGATTTTGCGGGTCAATCGCCCAGGCTCTGAAAAGGCCTCGCCTTATGAATGCGGATTTCCTGAGTTTGATGATGCTCGTTCCCGTTTTGATATTAAGTTTTATTTAGTGGCTATTTTGTTTATTGTGTTTGATTTAGAGGTTGCATTCCTCTTTCCCTTTGCGATTGCAATGCGTGGGTTAGGCCCGCATGCCTTATGTTCTGTGGTGGTTTTCTTGATTTTATTAGCCATTGGCTTTATTTATGAATGGAAAAAAGGAGCCTTGGAATGGGAATAAAAAGCCCTTTTGGTCGGGATGGATTTTTAACAACGACAACGGATCAACTGATTAATTGGGCGCGTACAGGGTCGCTGTGGCCGATGACTTTTGGTCTGGCTTGTTGTGCAGTTGAAATGATGCAGGCTGGGGCCTCTCGCTACGACTTGGATCGTTTTGGAATTGTGTTTCGTCCTAGTCCCCGCCAATCAGACGTGATGATCGTGGCGGGGACGCTCTGCAATAAAATGGCCCCGGCTTTGCGAAAGGTTTATGATCAAATGACCGATCCTAAATGGGTCATTTCGATGGGTTCTTGTGCCAATGGAGGTGGTTATTATCATTACTCTTATTCTGTGGTGCGGGGATGTGATCGGATTGTGCCAGTGGATATTTATGTGCCAGGCTGTCCTCCAACGGCAGAGGCGCTGATGTATGGCATTATTCAATTACAAAATAAAATCAATCGCAAGGAAAATTTTAAATGCTAGAGACTTTAAAAACGCGTCTGGAAGCGCGTTTGCAAGAGGATATAATCGATGCACGGATCGAGCGGGCTGAATTAAGTCTGGTCGTCAAGGCAGAAAAAATAGCGGCGATTGCGCTCACTTTGCGGGATGAATTTGACTTTGAACAGCTGATGGATTTGGCTGGAGTAGACTATCTTTGTTTTGGTGAGTCGGAATGGAATACGCAAACGGTTTCGTCAACTGGGTTTTCACGAGGCGTTAATCGTAGTGCTCACCCGGCACATAATGGATCACGTTTTGCGGTTAATTATCAACTTCTTTCTTTAAAAAACAATCTGCGTTTGCGTCTGAAGACTTTTTTACATAACGATTGGCCCGAGGTAGCATCGGTGGTTTCAATTTGGCCCTCTGCCAATTGGTTTGAGCGTGAAGCTTTTGATTTATTTGGAATTATTTTCAGAAATCACCCCGATTTGCGTCGAATTCTCACGGATTATGGCTTTATTGGCCATCCTTTCCGCAAGGATTTCCCGCTAATTGGTGAGGTTGAAGTACGCTATGATGCGTCAGAACAGCGCGTCGTCTATGAGCCAGTGGAAATTGAGCCCCGGATTTTGGTGCCCAAAGTCATTCGTCACGATAATCGTTATTTAGAAGGATAGGCAAAGATGAGTGCTGAGTTTAAAAATTATACTCTGAATTTTGGTCCGCAACATCCTGCAGCCCATGGCGTATTACGTTTGGTCTTAGAGTTGGATGGAGAGACCGTTGTGCGTGCTGATCCACATGTTGGTTTGTTGCATCGCGGCACTGAAAAGCTGGCAGAAAGCAAGCCTTTTAATCAAAGCATTGGGTACATGGATCGCTTGGATTATGTCTCTATGATGTGTAATGAACATGCCTACGTCATGGCGATTGAGAAATTACTGGGGGTTGAAGTGCCCTTACGGGCACAGTATATTCGCGTGATGTTTGCGGAGATCACCCGTGTTTTGAATCATTTGCTCTGGGTCGCATGTAATGCTTTGGATCTGGGGGGGATGAGCGTTTTTCTCTATGCATTCCGTGAGCGTGAAGATTTAATGGATTGCTATGAGGCGGTTTCTGGTGCGCGTATGCATGCCGCTTATTTTCGTCCAGGGGGTGTGTATCGTGATTTGCCAGCTATGATGCCGCAATATCAGGTTTCGCCTTTTCGTTCGCCGAAAGAGTGCGAAGCCTTAAATGCTGCAAGACAAAAGTCTTTGCTTGATTTTATTTTAGATTTTACAGCGCGTTTTCCCGGTTGCATTGATGAATATGAAACCTTATTGACGGATAATCGTATTTGGAAGCAGCGCACCGTGGGCATTGGCGTGGTTTCACCTGAACGCGCTAAAGCATTGGGCTTTAGTGGACCGATGTTGCGTGCATCGGGAGTGGAATGGGATTTGCGCAAAAAGCAGCCTTATGAGGTGTATGATCAGCTAGATTTCAAAATTCCCGTTGGGAAGGAAGGGGATTGTTATGATCGTTATGTGGTGAGAGTTGCTGAAATGCGCGAGTCCAACCGCATCATTCGCCAATGTGCTGAGTGGCTCAAAGCCAATCCAGGGCCTGTGATGCTTGCGGATCACAAAATTACGCCGCCTAAACGCGAAGAGATGAAGGTGGAGATGGAATCCCTGATCCATCACTTTAAGTTATTTACAGAAGGCTATTGTGTCCCTGAGGGGGAGGTTTACGTGGGTACGGAGCATCCTAAAGGGGAGTTTGGAGTCTATTTAGTTGCAGATGGGAGCAATAAACCTTACCGTTTAAAAGTACGGGCTCCTGATTTTGCGCATTTGTCTGCGATGAATGAGATGGTACAAGGGCATATGTTAGGCGATGTGCCGGCTATCATTGCCACCATGGATATTGTATTTGGGGATATTGATCGATGAATGAGGTAGAAAAAATAGAGCTTTCAAAAAAAGTCAAAACCGATATTGATTATTGGTTAAAAAAATTCCCTGAAACGCAGCGCCAATCGGCGCTATTAGCAGCTTTGCATATCGTTCAGGATGCGCATAATGGGTATCTCACTCCTCCTTTAATGGAGGCCATTGCAGCGTATATTGGCATTCCCGCGATTGCGGTCTTGGAAGTGGCTAGTTTTTACATGATGTATGACTTAAAACCTACGGGAAAACATAAGCTCTACGTGTGCACCAATATTGCCTGTCAATTGCGTGGCGCTGATGAGATTATGCATCATTTAGAGAAAAAGCTAAAAGTCAAACCAGGTGAAACAACCCAAGATGGGCGCTTTACTTTAAAGGAATTTGAGTGTTTGGGGGCCTGTACCGGTGCGCCAATGATGCAGATTAATAAGGATTATTACGAAAATCTGACTCCAGAAAAAGTAGATAAGATTTTAGTCTCTCTGGTTGAGTCTTGATTTTTAGTTGTTTATAATGTTTTTCTGAATCAGTGGGGGTAAAGCATGGATGATTCGGATGATGAATTTAGCTTTGTTAGCCTCCTCAAGCGGTTAGAGCCAACAAATGGTTCTCGCACTTCTGTGAAGACAGTGTAGTGAGAGCCTCTTCCTCCTCTTCGGATTCAGATTTTAAAATATAAGAAAAGCAGGTGCAAAAAAAAGAGGCCCTAAAGCCTCTTTTTCGTCCCGTCGCACAAATCGTTTAAGCGTCTTCTAACTCTTCTCTGCGAGCGCTGCGAGCTGCAGTGCTAGCATCGATCTCGTTGCGTTCGATCCAATCATAGAGTGTTTGGGGGTGGCAATCGACTAGCTTGGCAATGGAAGCCTTGCTGATAGAAAGCTCCAGATAACGCATGATCTCTTTTTTGAATTTATCCAGTTTAAGGGATTTGTTCTTGCGGCCTTTGGGGCGACCCAATACGATGCCATACTGTTGGCGTTTTTCAATTGCGTTGCGATTGCGTTCGGAAACAAAATCAGCTTCGATACGTCGTGTTAACTCGATCAAATCTTTAAAGTTGCTTTGTGGAACGGCTTTAAAAGATAAATTATATTTAGCAAAGTGGATGTCAGTAGAGTGCGCTAAGGCTTCTTGGAAAATTTGCAACACAGCGGAATGGTTGGGTGCAAGGCTCAGTGCATCATAAACAACAAATTGATCGCCTGCTTTAGCGGTGCGAAGTGCCTTTTCAAGTTCAGCTCTTTCTTCTAAAGTGGTGAAGCTGCCCAAGCGGTGGCTTTTTGAGTAAGCAACCAACTCAGCGTGTCGAATAGAATTTTCAGACTGAAGATAAATATAGGTACTCATCCCTTTCTCCTTTGTATTATTTTTAGTTCAAGATTGAACTTAACGCTATTGTATCTTATTTTTTTATATTTGCAAGGTGAGGGGCTTTTATAGCATTTATTTTGATAAATTTCATAATATTTATTATATTTTGGATGTTTTATCGCTATAAAATGTGATCCTACATTAATATGTAAGCTGCATTGCAGTGCCAATATATGCATTGCAATGCAAAATCATCCTCCTTGCAGCAAAAGCGTGTTCACTTGTTTGACAAAAGACGCGGGGTTTTTAAGCTGCCCACCTTCTGCCAGTAGAGCTTGATCATAAAGGAACTGCGTCCATTGTTGGACTTTTTGATCATCCGCTTGATCTAGCAGACGTTGCACTAAGACATGTCCAGGATTAATTTCTAAAATCGGTTTGCTTTCCGGCAACATTTGTCCAGCCTGACTCATCATGCGTTGCAAATGTAAGGACAGGCCTTGCTCGTCAGCAACAAGACAAACGGGGGAGTCTTTCAAGCGTTTAGAAGGGCGTACTGTTGCCACTTCTTCTTTTAAGATAGTTTGCATTTGTTGGATCAGTGAATCTAATGCTGCTGTTTCAGGCTGATTGGCAGCAGGTTCTGTGGATTCTTGTAGGCCAAGATCACCTTTGGTGACGGACTGGAATTTCTTGCCTTCAAACTCCGTTAAATAAGCCATCATCCACTCGTCGATGCGGTCAGAGAGCAACAAAACTTCAATCTGCTTCTCGCGAAAAATTTCTAAGTGTGGACTGTTTTGAGCTGTGGTAAATTGATCAGCAATAATATAGTAAATGGCCTGCTGGTCTTTTTGCATCCGCGCCACATAATCTTGAAGAGACACTGTTTGATTGACATCGTTGGTCTTCGTGCTTGCAAAGCGCAGTAACGCTGCAATTTCTTTTTGATGTTGAAAATCTTCAGTAAAGCCTTCTTTCACCACCACGCCAAACTCGGACCAAAATTGCAGATAGCGCTCTTTTTCATGTTCAGCCATTTTGCTTAAAGTTTGCAGAATTTTTTTCGTTAACCCTGTCTTGATTTTTTCACTCAACGCATTATTTTGGAGGAGTTCGCGAGACACATTCAGTGGAAGGTCGCTTGAATCAATCACTCCCTTGATAAAGCGTAAATAACCTGGCAGCAGATCCGCATTATCCATAATAAAAACACGCTGAATAAAAAGCTTGAGGCCATTTTTACGCTCTTGACTGAAGAGGTCAGGCGCCTTTTTACTCGGTAGATACAGAAGCGCGGTGTACTGTTGTTTGCCTTCCACATGGTAGTGAATCCAGTCAAGTGGATCTTGATGGTCGTGGCTGATGTGATGGTAAAATTCGCGATATTCCGCGTCCGTAATGTCAGACTTAGAGCGAGTCCATAGCGCTTGCGTGCTGTTGATTTGTTTGAGTTCGTCTGTTTTTTCTTGCTGCAATAAAATGGGGAAGAGAATATGGTCTGAATATTGATGGATGATACCTTGCAGGCGCCACTCATTGAGATAATCTTGTGCTTCTTTGCGCAGTTTGAGAATGATTTCTGTGCCACGCTCGGGCCGTTCCACTGAGTTTACCGTAAATTGACCATCACCGTTGGATTCCCACTTGACACCATTTTTGGTGGAGTCTCCCGCTTTGCGTGTGAGGACAGTGACGGTTTCAGCGACCATAAAAGCAGAGTAAAATCCAACACCAAATTGACCAATTAGGCTTAAGTCTTTGGTTTGGTCGCCACTTAAGGATTCAATAAAATTTTTGGTGCCTGATTTGGCGATGGTCCCTAAATTTTGAATCACTTCGTCTTCATTCATGCCGATGCCGTTATCGACGATGCGGAGTGTTTTAGCCTTGGCATCAAAATAGATCTTAATCTGAAGTTCGCTTTCATTTTCGTAGAGTTGAGGTGTGGAAAGCGCCAAAAAACGCAGTTTGTCCAATGCGTCAGAGGCATTGGAGATCAGTTCTCGCAAAAAAATTTCCTGATTGCTATACAGGGAATGGATCATTAATTGCAAGAGTTGTTTGACTTCGGTCTGAAAACTCAAGGTTTGGGATTTTTGACTCATTATTTTATTCCTCCATACTTCGGCAATAAGTCTCACGAATAAACAGGGTGCAGAACAGCGCAATCAAGAAGGCAATCGGCAGCGCCCACATGGCAAATTGATAGTTTGCCGCCGGATAATCAATGCCTGTGGTCAAAGGCAGGGCGTGGCCCTTATACGCCAATAAATAGCCAAATAGCGGTTGAATTAAAGCGCCCCCTCCCATACACATCATCGAGATCACGCAGGTTGAAGAGCTGCTAATAATGCGGGAGTTGCTTTCAATCACCGTGGGGTAACTGATGATTTGGGTGCTGGTGATGATGCCAAGCAGTAAGAAATCGGTTAATAAAAACCAGAAATTATGCTCATGGGTGATCATGACAAGCAGGATTAAAACAATCGAAATGATGCCCCCCAATTGCATGGGCAGGCGGCGACGTTGCATGAGATCAGAGCAAATGCCAACCAGAGGTGAGCCAATCATGGTGCCAATATAAAGCATGCCTGCCACAGTTGCAGCCTGATCAACAGACAAGCCGTGAACTTGGGTAAGGTAAGGAATGCCCCATAATGCGCCTAGCATAAAAATCGGCAGATTCATCAGTCCCGTATACAGTCCGCAAAACCAATTCTGTTTGCGGAGCAAAGCCATACTTAAGCAGCGCAATAATCCAGTTTCAGTGTGCAGTACTTTACGCGCACGCGCTTCTGTTTCAAAGCCTTTAGGGACATCTCGTACCAGAATAAAAATCAGAAGCATACAAATATAGCCAATCAGCCCCAGCACAAACATGGACTCGCGCCAGCCAATCGCACTGATTAAAATCGTTAAAGGGGTTTGCACTAAAAATCCACCTAGCATGCCCATGGTGATGATAAAGCCACTCACGCGCGCCATATAGCGGGAGTGAAACCAATTGACAGCGATACGGATACACCCCAATAAACAAAAGCCTCCGCCAAAACCCATTAGTAAACGCAAAATCACCAAAGCTGGCGTCGTGTGTACCATAGCAGTCAAAGCAACGCCGCTTGAAGAAACGAGGAGGACAAAGCAAATGACTAAGCGAGGAGAGTAGCGGTCCATGATCAACCCAGCGGGAATGAGAAAGAGAAGGTCGGTATAAAAATACAGACTGGCGATGAGGCCCAATTGGGTGGAGTCAAGATGAAAGTCGTGGGCAAGATAAGGGCCAAAAGCATCAAAAATATTGCCTAAAGAGAATTCATAAAAGAATAACAGAGAAGTGATAAAAACCACGAAAAACGCTTTTAACAACGGTGCCGGATGAGTTTCTTGATCCATAATCATTGAGTCAAAGCATTAAAACTAGAGGAGCACATTTTACGAGCTTTTGGTTCAAAAAGCAAGGGGGCTTCAGTTGCGCGTGTGTTCAAATTGAATCATTTTCCAGATGATCTGCAGGTTAAAAAGCACGGCATAACAAAAGAGTAACAGGATGCCCAAGTTGATCGCTAGGCTCACCATCAAGAGCGTCATGCGCAAGTCAAAGTTTAAGATATAAAAACGACTACCCGTTTCGGTTGCAAAATGAGGGATTAATAAGAAACCAAATAAGGCTAACAGGCCAACGGGGAGGATTGAGGGCTCTTGCCAGGCATGTAAAATCAGGCCTATTAAGAGAATAGCCTCGCACATCAATAGCTGAAGCTTGGCAATTTTGTCTTTCCTTGCTTCGGTGGAGTCAAGGCTGCGTAAAAAAGGCACAAAAAAGAACAAGGCAACAATAAATAAAAGGCCAAAAAAATAATTACATGCGGCCAAAATAAGCGCCAAGATGATGCTGCAGAGAAAAGCAAAAAAATAGAGTTTTTTTCCTGGAACTGTATTGGCGTCAATCAGCTTGGTATAATAGCGCGTCAGAGGGCCGTACAAATAATCAGCATAATTTTCGCGATTAAAGTCAATCATTTCATTTCCTCCTCGAATAGGCTATCGATAAAGCGATCTGCCTCAAAGGGAGCAAGGTCTTCCAAGGCTTCGCCTGTCCCTACAAAATAAATTGGGCATTTAAATTCAGTCATGATGGCAAATATAATCCCCGCTTTTGCCGTGCCATCCAATTTGGTGATGATGAGCCCCGTCACATTCAAAGCAGCATGAAATTCGCGCATCTGTTGCAGGGCATTTTGGCCAATACTGGCATCCAGGACGAGGATCACCTCGTGGGGTGCGCTAGCATCCAGTTTTTTCATCACGCGGATGACTTTGCGCAGTTCGTCCATCAAATGGGTTTTATTTTGTAAGCGACCGGCTGTATCGGCAAGAACAAAATCGATTTTTCTTGCACTTGCTGATTGAATGGCGTCATAAATTACTGAGGCGCTATCACTCCCTGTGGGTTGGGCAATGACGGGGATTTGGTTGCGTTCACCCCAGGTTTGCAATTGAGTCACCGCGGCAGCGCGAAAGGTGTCGCCTGCAGCTAGTAATACACTTTTGCGTTGCTGTTTTAAAAACCAAGCCAATTTGCCAATGGACGTTGTTTTGCCAGCGCCATTTACACCTACAAACAAAACAACACGCGGCTCTGTGAGCGTATCCAAGCTAAAAGTTTGCGGAGCGAGGGCCAAGAGGGCTGCAAGCTCGAGTTTCAAGGCGGTGCGCACTTCACAATGGCTTTGGTCAACGCGTGCTTTTAGGCGTTGTAATAAAATCTCAGTGGTTTCGACGCCAAAATCAGCGCGTAACAACAGAGTGCTCAAAGCTTCCAGCGTGTCCTCATCAATGATTGTTTTTAAGCCTAAAAATTGCAAACTCTGGCTGAAGGCGGAGCGCGTCTTGCTCAGAACGGTTTTAATACTTTTAAACAAAGCCATATAAATTGACGTGGATCAGGAAAAAGGGTATTTTAAGCCGAAAGGGAGACTTCTGCAATCATGAGTGATTTAAATTTAAGTAAAGAGAAACTACTGGAACAGGCTAAAATGCTAGCGGCACAGGTTTTGGAAGCCGAACAACAAAATAGCAAATTGCTCGATGCATCAGAATTGAAACAGGCTGAGCTACGCCAATACATGCGTGAACAGGAAAGCCTAATTCAAGAAATGAAATACCAATTTAACCTGCAAGTGATGCGTCTAAGGCAGGATTTTTGTAAACGCTCCGCCCCTCCCGCAGCGTGTGTAACACCGCCCCATCCGCTTGATTCAGCACCGTCAGATTCGCCTTCAACCCCGGTCGAATCGCACCCAGTAGATGATCCAGTTTGAGGATGCGCGCAGGGATCGAAGTTACTAAGGGAACCAATTTTTCTAGAGGGTAGCCACTGTAGGCATGCGCATTGTAGAGCGCTTGATTGAGGCAAAGCGTACTGCCAGCCAACGCCCCATTCTTTTTAAGCCGTACAGCTTGATCTTGTAAAATAATAGTTTGCCCGCCAAAAGTATATTCCCCATTTTTTAAACATTTGGCGTGCATGGCATCACTCACCAACACCACCCGATCTAGTCCCTTGCAACGCAAAGCAAAGTAAACCATCTCTGGGGCGATGTGCAGACCGTCTGCGATTAATTCTGCTGTGACCCGGTCATCCATTAAGAGTGCGGCTGCAGCCCCAGGTGTGCGATGATGGAGGCCACTCATCGCATTAAAGAGGTGTGTGGCGTGGCGCGCTCCCCTCGTAACGGCCGCTGCCGTTTCTTGATAAGTGGCTGCAGTATGGCCAATCGAGGTCACGATATCGAGCGCCTTAGCCTGATCAATCAGTTGCAGTGCATGGGGAAGTTCTGGAGCCAGCGTTAAGAGTTTGATTGTGCCTGATGCACGGGTTTGCCAGGCAGTTAGTAAATCAGCATTGGGCTCCAAAAAATAATCGGGGCATTGCGCGCCCATAAAGGTTTGGCTTAGAAAGGGGCCCTCCAGATGCAAGCCCAAAATTTGCGCACCCGCTTGATCAATCTGTTGGGTTTGGCACGCTACGCTATTGTCGATGGCCGCTTCAATGCGCGCAGCAGATTCAGTCATCGTTGTGGCTAAAAATCCCGTGACGCCGTCTTGTGCAAGCGTCTGGCTAATGGTTTTTAAAGCTTCGGGCGAGGCATCCATCACATCTGCGCCATTTGCGCCATGAATATGCAAATCAATTAAGCCAGGAAGCAGCACCGATCCTTCAGGCAGAATTGCATCATAGGGCACATGAGGGGAGGCTGGCTCAATGCGCTCAATCCAGCCTTCGCGAAGGTGCAGGACTTGGTTGTGCCATTGTTGACCGTCGCTATAGACCAAAGGGGCTTTAATTTTCATAGAGTTCTCGTTATTTTTTGAATCAGCGGGGGCGCATCAGGGTTCAGGCCTTTAGAGCGTGCAAGCGCCTCAATGCAAGGATAAAGCGCAGCCACACTCAGTAATGGAGTCAGAATGGGGTGAGTGATGGGGAGGCAGAGTTGGGGTAAATCGGGAAAGGGGCTAAGCGTTGTTTGATCTCCTACGAGGATGGGCTGAACAGCGGTTTGATGCATTTGCTGAATCAGAGTATGCACAGCAGGGAGAGTAGCGTCATTTTGGGTTAAGACTAATACGGGGAAGGCTTGGTTAAATAAGCTAAACGGGCCATGCAAGATCTCCGCACTGCTAAAGCTTTCGGCATGAATTTGAGTGACTTCTTTAAATTTAAGCGCAAGTTCCAGAGCGATGGGAAAGCCAAAACCTCGCGCAGTAATCAGTGTAGTCTGTGCTTTAGCATAAGCTGAGAGTAAGTGTTCGCATAGTGTGGGTGAACTCTGTGCAATGTGTAGTGGGAGTTGTTGCAGAGCGGCCTGTAACGCAGCATTGCTTTGTAAGGCTAAGCTCAATTGGACTAAGGCGTGCAAGGTAGCCACATAGCTTTTGGTCGCGGCCACGGCATGCTCAGGTCCTGCATAGAGGGGGATCACCCATTCGGCGATTTTGGCAAGAGGTGAATCGACTTGATTGACCAAGGCAACGGTCAAAGCCCCTTGTTGACGTGCTGCAGCGAGCGTTTCACAGAGGTCTGGGCTGGCACCAGATTGCGACAGGGCAATGACGAGCGCCTTTTTGAGGTGCATGGGTGTTTTGTAAAGTGTATATACAGAAGGCGCGGCCGAAGCAGTGATTAGGCCTAATTGCGTTTCAAATAAATAGCGTGCAAAAGTCGCGGCGTGATCCGAGCTGCCGCGCGCAATGGTAACAATAAAAGCAGGATTAAAGTGATGAATCTGCGCTGCGAGTGTTTTGAGTAGTGGAGCGTGATGTTGAAACTGGGTACGAAGGACAGCGGGAATCTGAGCAATTTCCTCTGCCATCAGGCTCATACTTTAATGCCCATATGTTGCTTGAGCATCATGATGGCACCAATGGTAGGGTCAAATTTGCGGGAAGTTAAATTAGAACGCAAGCGGTGTGACAGATAAGGCTCCAGAAAAGGCGCAACGCCACCGACAATACAGCAGGGAAGAATGCGTGTGGCTTTACTTTTAAGAGCATCCCACAGCCGATCAATCTCGTGAGCAGCCAGTTTGATTTGGCACACGGCAAAGGGGTCATTCTCGTTCAAAGCTTCAATGAGTAAAGGGGCAAGTTCTGCAAAATCACCAGGTTTAGCTTGATTGGCAAAGGTGGAAAATTGAAAGATATCTTGTTGAAAGCGATCAAAGACGCGACGCAATAGGGGGGTCCAGGTTTGACGACCATCATAGGCTTGAAAAGTAGCACGTGCTACTTCCATTCCAAGCCACGCACCGCCACCTTCATCAGAATGCGGAAAGCCATAACCACCCACACGGCTTTCGATGCCATTTTCAATTTGAAAGCCCATCACCCCAGTTCCTGCTAAAATGATGGCGCCATCTGCATTGCCATGAGCACCCAAGCATGCAATATAAGCATCGCTGTTTAAAATCAAAGTATGATAGGGGTGGGGCACGTTCAAAAAGCTTGCACGTGAGGTGGGGACTTCGCTGCTTCCTGCCATCCCAAGACCCACGTGGATTTGATAGCGTTCGATATCAGGGATATTGGCTTTTGAGAGAGCATCATTGATAGCCGCGCGAATCGATTGCCAGCTGCCCATCACGGAGGTTTTAATATTCCCCGGTCCGCCTTCACCGCGTCCCAGTGTATTACCCATTTCATCTTGGATTGTAGCCCGAGTTTTAGTGCCTCCCCCGTCTACACCAATAAACAAATCTTGCATTTTTTTAGCCCCAGGTTAAATAGAATTATCTCATAATTTACCTGGAATTTTTTTTCTTGTCACCCCCTTGTTTTTAATATGAGCGCACCGTACAATTACAGAGCAGTAAAAAATGATCAACTCTTTTGCTGCGCTATTTAATTAAAAAAGGAGAATTTAATTATGCCCGCAACGATGCATTACAATAAGCCCAGCAGCAAGGTGAAAAAGCCTGCACTCAAAGAAGCTGTGGGCACGGCAATGACCGAATATTTTGACAGTTTAAAAGGTGAAAAACCTGAAAATGTTTACAATCTTGTTTTGACTGAAGTGGAATACCCTTTATTGCAAGCAACCATGAAATTTACCAACGGCAACCAAAGCCAGGCTGCGCACATGTTGGGAATTAACCGTGGGACTTTCCGTAAAAAATTAGCCTTCTACGGTATGCTGTAATCATCTTTTGGGATGATGTCTCCAAAGCCCCTCGATTTGAGGGGTTTTTTTTGCCTGCTGTGATTTGCTTGCATTTATTATAAAATTCGGCTAAGATTTTGCTAATTTAAACTAAAAATAGTGTAGGAGAGAAAGGGTATGGCAATGACTAAAGAGGCTAAAAAGGCAATTGCAGCAGCGATTAGCACGCTGGCTCTTGGTGGAGGTTTTGCAGTGTTATTCTATAAGGCGCTGCAAGAGGGGTCGGTTGCAACGTTTGAGGGGGCGAGTTATTCAGGTGGAGCTCTCGTAACCGCGGTGGGTGCAGTGGCAAGTCTCGCTGCGACTTTTTATTACGGTTGTTGCCAAGGTCAAGCTAATGTGGCTCACGATGCCTACCAACAGATGGAGCAAGGGTAAGGTTAACTTTTGTCCATTGCTTCCGCACGCTAGCCTGGTGAATCGGGCTTTTTAAGGCCTCTGCAAAGAGTTGGAGTTTTTCCAGCAAGGCAAGGCTTTTTGCTTGAAATTCAGGCCTGCAGCCATATTTGGCAACGGTGAGGGCCTCTTGTTTGCTGTGGTTTAAATCCAAAGGTGTAGTCTCCTCACTTAAGGCCATATATAGCATAAAGAGATCTGTAAAATGCAAGGTCGCGGCATCAATCCCGAGTGGTAGTGCTGGGTTGAGGTCAAAGATACGAATTTCCAGGTAGTTCACCCCCTTTGCTTGCAACTGTTCAGTGACCGATAAATCCGTCAAGCCAGGATAAGGTTTAGGCCGGATGGGCGCGTAATATTCATTTTCGATTTGCAGATAATTGGCATTGAGTTGGCCATCACTGGGGATCGATGCATAGGGTGCATAAGGTGTATGAGTGGCGCGGTGTAAAGTCCGCACATATTCTGCAAGCGAATCAAATTGCACCTGTAATTCAGGCACAACGGGATTATGGTAACCCAATTCACTCAAACGTAAAGAGGTCGCCTCAGGGCCGTAGTAGGTTTGATTATCATCTGTTTTGAGAAAGCTCAAGTCTAAGCCTGGTTTAAGCGAAGCTGCTGAGCAACGTGGTGACGTGCCAAACAGTAAAATGAGCAACCAATAATGGTGCAAAAACTGTCGAATCATTTTAAAGTAAACGCTATTTTTTAAAGCTTGGTTGTCCAGCGTTGAGGGATGCAAGTGTCGATAAGCTTGCCAAAAGGGTTCACGAAAAGAAATATTGTAATGAATGCCGCAAATCACCTGCATCATACGGCCATAGCGATAACAGAGCCCTTTGCGATAGAGCCATTTTTGCTGGTCCGCAGGGGAATCCCCAAACCGCGCCAGCTTAATTTCGTTGACATCAAAAGGAGGGGGCATGCTTGCAGGCCATAAGGTTTCAGGTGCAATTTTTTTCCGCGCGTATTGATCGAGCTGTGCAAGATGCGCAAGTAAGGCTTCAACTGAATCAAATGGCGGGGTGACAATTTCCAATTGGCTTTCTGAAAAATCCAGGGTGAAAGTCTCATCATTGGGCGAAACGCCTAACGCTTCAAAATGGCTGCGTTGCGAAGGATGCAGCCTTGCATCCAGGCGCAAATTCTCGCGCTCCAAACCGTGACGCATCGACAGCCATTGTTCAGCTGGGGCAATTTGAGCGATTTTATCCAGCATAACGCTCTGCAAGGTAACGGAACACTGCACGGAGGCTCATGGCCTCGCCCCCTTCTGGACGTCCGGGTTGGCAAGTGGCGTTCCAAGCCATTAAATCAAAATGAGCCCAGGGAATATTTTCCGCAACAAAATATTCTAAAAATAAAGCCGCTGTGATCGCACCGCCATAGCTGTGATTGGCCATATTGCTTAAATCAGCAAATTTACCACGAATCATTTTTTTGTATCCTGCAAAGAGGGGCATGCGCCATAGGGGATCTGCTGTGGCTACACTAGACTGCAATAGGCCTTCTGCAAGACTGTCGTCATTGCAAAAAAGGGCGGCAATCGTCGGGCCCATGGCGATTCGAGCTGCGCCGGTGAGGGTGGCAAAATCGATGATCAATTCGGGTTTGTTCTCTGAGGCTTTGGTGAGGGCATCGGCAAGAATCAAGCGGCCTTCAGCGTCGGTGTTGCCAATTTCAACGCTTAAACCCTTGCGGGAAATAAAAATATCGCCCGGTCGATAAGCGTGCCCATTAATAGCATTTTCAACAATGGGGAGGAGTACTTGCAAGCGAATCGGCAATTGATGCTCCATAATGAGGCGTGCCAACCCCAGGGCATGCGCCGCGCCGCCCATGTCTTTTTTCATGGTGGCCATGCCCTCTGCGGTTTTGATGTCTAATCCGCCTGAATCAAAACAGACGCCTTTCCCGACAATACTAACTTTGGGGTCTGTGGGTTTGCCCCAATTCATCTCAACAAAACGCGGGGCCTCATCACTGGCACGCCCCACCGCGTGCACCAGGGGGAAACCTTGTTCGAGCAAAGCACTACCGACAATGACTTGGCATTCTGCCTGGTAGACTTTTGCCAATTCTTGCGCTTCCAAGGCGAGTTGTGTGGGGCCCATGCTCTCAGCGGGCAGGTTGATGAGGTCGCGTACCCAATACAGGGGCAGAACTTGCTTTTTGAGTTTAGTATACAATGCTTGGGTGGTCTGGAGGCGGACGGATTTTTTTTTGCGTTCAGCTACAAAATGTTGAAAGCGGTACGCCCCCAAGGCAAAGCCCAGATAGGCTTGTTCCAGATCGATGAGTTGGCAAGGGTCTTCAACAAAATAAAGGCCATCATTGAGGCGATCAGTCAAGTCTCCAAGGCAATAGAGCGGATCGCTGGCGTCAATTCCGAGCACAATGGACGCTAATTGATGTGTAGTGCTAGGGAGGCTTAGCATTTGTCCCGGATCAGCTTTGAAACCATTGGCCTGTAGCCATTTTTGTATGGCGGGAGATTGGGTGTTAAACCAAGTCTCAAAATGGGCCTGATCAACGACAATAAGCGGTGTAGAAGCTTCGGGAGGATTATGTTCAAAAGGAAACAAATGGGCAACCGGGGCTAGCATGATAATCGCCTCTTAAGAGTGATGATGAGCCAATTATACCTTTTTTGGGATGTGTTATTCTACTGCGACAGTTGAGGCATCAGGGCGATCGCGCTATATTGACTAATAAATGACATAAGGTAATATCAGGCAATCTAAATAAACGCAGGAGATTGCCGAATGTTACCGAACCCAAGCCCTTATTTTGCAGAGCTCACAGATCCCCG
>JAJZUD010000102.1 GCA_021848625.1 Pseudomonadota bacterium | reverse complement strand
GTGGTTAATATGACAGAGCGTTGTCATGGGCAACTCTCCGAATTTGCGCAGCAGGTTAATGTGGGTCTAAAGTCAGCAGCAGTGGCTCACTTTGATGAAACAGGGATTCAAGTTCAAAAAAAGTAGCGGAGGCTTTCTGATTCAGTGTGTGCAAAAATGACAGCTACTGCAGCAGAATAGATTGCTCAAAGGTCAACCGTTTCCAAAATGGAAACAGTTCACTTCTGTTACGGCTATAACCCTTATGGCTCGGAGCCTCTTTGGGGGCTCTTGCTTTTTCTGTCATTTACTTCATAAAGATGTGCCACCTTGACGCAGGAAGTGAAAGATTTGAGAATACCCTCTGTTAAGAAGAGCGGATCCGAATCATGACAAACAAACCCAAACAAAAGAAAACAAAAAAGTCCACAACGCCCAGTTTTTCAAGCATTGGCTGGAATACAACAGATGCTGAGGAAATCGAACGCCGTCGTGTACGAGGTCAGTTGGAAAAGTTTCATTTTAGTGCAGCAAACCCAGGGGAAAAATATTTTGGCAGTTACCTGATTCGCTCTGAGCGTGACAAACAATATCAAGTTGAAATCCGCTCCCTCACTGAACACATTAACTCTTGCAATTGCCCAGATGCCTCTGGAAATGGCTTAGGGACTTGCAAGCATATTGAGCATATTTTGTTTCGTCTGCGTAAAACAGGGGTCAGGGCTTTTAATCTTGCGGCAAAAGAAGGCGCTTCTCACACGGAGATTTACCTCGATACCCGTGATGCACCCCGTATTTGCATTCGATGGGGGAAATCACTTCCCGTCTCTCTTCAAAAAGTATTGGAGTCATTCTTTTCCAGTGATGGTAGCCTCTTGGGTAATTTGCTGGTAACTTATCCTGCCTTACGTACTGCCCTTTTATCCATAGAAAATGCAGCCGCTCAAGTACGCGTTTCGCAGCATATCGATGGCTTTTTTGAACGGCAGCAACGCTTGGCACAACGTGAAATTTATGAAGCCACTTTTTTGAAAGATGTGGAAGTGGGTAAGCGCTCGCTGGATCTGATGAAATTCCCACTCTTCCCTTATCAACAGCAGGGAATGATGCACTTGGCTTTTGGTGAACGTGCGCTTTTGGCTGATGAAATGGGCCTGGGAAAAACCGTTCAAGCCATTGCAGCTGCTGAATTACTGCGTCGCAATAAAAATATTCAGCGCGTGTTGGTGGTTGCCACCGCTTCCCTGAAAGCAGAATGGGAAGAGCAGATCTCTAAATTTACTGATTTACCCGTACGCATTATTCAAGGCACACGTAAAGATCGCCTGAAACAGTATCAGGAACCCTCGTTTTTTTATCTGACTAATTATGAACAGGTAGTCATGGATCAGGCTGAAATTCAGCGTTTGTTGCTGCCAGATCTCGTGATTTTGGATGAAGCGCAGCGCATCAAAAATTGGCAAACTAAAACAGCCAACACCATCAAGGAATTAAAAAGCCCTTATGCCTTTGTACTGACAGGCACGCCACTGGAAAACCGCATCGATGATGTCTATTCGATTGTGCAGTTTCTGGATCCGCACCTTTTTGGACCGCTTTTTCGCTTTAACCGCGATTTTTATCAACTGGATGAGCAAGGCAAAGCCATCGGCTATAAAAATCTCAATGAACTGCATCGCCGCCTCAAAGGCATTATGTTGCGTCGTCGCAAAGAGGACGTGGAGGGACAGTTGCCAACACGTACGGTCAATAATTATTTTGTGCAAATGGATCCCGAGCAAGGGGATCGTTATACTGAATATGAAGAGCAGGTCTCCAGGCTGGTTGCTCGGGCTCAAAAACGCCCTCTGCGCAAAGAAGAAATGGAAAAACTACAGAAGTTCCTGTCTTGTATGCGAATGCTCTGCGATACACCTTATATCCTTGATCAAAAATGTCGGATTGCGCCCAAAATCGATGAGTTGGATTCCATATTGACTGATTTATTAGCCGATGAAAGCAGCAAGGTCATTATTTTTTCGGAATGGGAACGTATGCTAGAATTGGTTGCAGATTGGGCCACTGAAAAAGAGTACGGTTTTGCTTGGCATACCGGTTCAGTGCCACAGCAGCGCCGTCGGGTTGAAATCAATCGTTTTAAAACGGATCCACATTGCCGTCTGTTTCTGTCGACGGACTCAGGCAGTGTGGGCTTAAATCTACAAGCGGCTAATGTCGTGATCAATCTCGATTTGCCTTGGAATCCAGCCAAACTTGAACAACGCATTGCCCGCGCCTGGCGCAAACACCAAACCCGCTCGGTACAAGTCATCAATCTGATTACAGAAAACAGCATCGAACACCGCATGCTTTATTTACTGGGCCAAAAACAAACTCTTGCAACAGGAGTCCTGGATGGCTTGGAAGATTTACAAAGCATGCAATTGCCTTCAGGACGTGCCGCCTTTATGGAGCGAATGCAAGCCTTGATGGGCGAGGCTGAACCTGTTACACCACTTGAAACCGAAAAGCCCAAAGCAACAGAGAGCGTGACCAAGCGTATCCTCGCCCAAATCGACAATCAGATTGATTTAATCCAGCGTTATCGAGATCAGATCAGTGATGAGGATATCATTTTTGCAGTGGTGGAGCGTGGCGCTGAAAATCTCCAAATGCAATTACAGCAACTGATGGCGGAAGAATCACCCAAACAAGCCCCTCGAGTAGAAGTCCTGGATCGCGAGACTTATTCCACTCTGCAACGCCTGATTAATGCCGGAGTGATTCAAATGAATAAGCCGGAAGAAATCCTGCATGCGGCTCCAGGTATGGTCGAATCCAAACAGCAAATCGCTGAGCAGGATCGCATTCAGGCTCTCCGATTACTGAAAGAAAGTACTCATCAACTGCGTCTAACCAAAGTACTCCTCGATAGTGAATTCTGCGCAGAGGCTTTGCTACCTCTCAAACGAGCTATTACATCTGTCATCCACGCCCTTGCTCACACTGCTGGGCATGGAGAGCGCCCAGAATCAGAACGCCTGAGTGCTGAGTTTATTCAGGAAGTATTGATTCAGCAACAAGCCCATCCCGCCAAACTTTTTTTACTCTGGGGCTATTGTCAGAATGATCCTGTGGAATCCTCAATTGAGCAGCTTCAATCTGTATGGACAGATACGCAAAGCGTGCTTGAGTTTGCTGAGCGAGTTTTGGAATAGGAAAGCAAGTGAACACCCTTTCAAAAATAGAGCAATTGCAAAAAGAGAATGCGTATCTCCGGCAATTGCTCGAGCAGCACAATATTCCCTTTTGCTTTCCATCCCCCAAGCCTTCAGCAAATACTGAGCAACCAATACAGGCTTCTTTGAGCCGTGCCGAAAAAATCGCGCTATACCGTTCGCTCTTTCGCAGTCGCAGTGACGCCTATCCAACCCGCTGGGAAAACGCCAAATCCGAGAAAAGTGGATATTCACCCGCCTGCCACAACGAATGGGTCAAAAAGCTTTGTCAGAAGCCCAAAATAAAATGCAGTGAATGCCCCAATCAGGGGTGGAAAGCGATCACCGATCAGGTTATTTATGACCATCTCACGGGAAAACACATGATCGGGATTTATCCTATGCTACCCAACGATCACTGTTATTTTTTAGCGATCGATTTTGATAAAGAACTCTGCCCAACTTTGACAAATACAGCATAAAAACCGCTCACAATCGCACATATCAGCATTTTGGTTATTTTAAGATCTTGTTAAGTATTTGA
>JAJZUD010000031.1 GCA_021848625.1 Pseudomonadota bacterium | reverse complement strand
TTCCGGGGTCAGGTCAAATTCTCTCATACCGCATGAGAATACCTTATTTTTTTATTTATGCAAGAACTTTGTGCCTAATTTTCAAGTTCATGGGGTATATTGTATTGGCTTGCATAATAATCATTGTTAAAATTTAATTTGGTAATTATACACTAAAAAATAAATAATTGATAGATATTTTTTATTGTTTGGGGAAAAGGAATAGATTCTGCAAAATCGTCAAGGTTTCGGCTTGATAAACAGGGTGACATTCGCCTAGCGGATAACTAAATTCAGTTTCAATCTGAGCGAGAATAGTCGGGATCATGCTGGCATCCAGGCCATGATCTTGCGGATTGAGGCTGATGCCAAGGCGCCTAAAAAACTGCCTAGTGGCGTCGATCGCTGCATCGATCAGTTCTTCTTCATCTGGCCCTTGGAGTTGCCAAACTGCTCGAGCATAACGCAATAGTTTGCGCTGCTTCATGCCGCGCAGGGCCTGTAGAGTGGCGGGCAGCAGAAGGGCCATACTCTCGCCATGCACAATATCATAATGAGCGGTTAAAATATGGCTGATGCGATGTGCGGCAAAATCAGGTTGCATGCCCGCTTGCAAGTGATCATTCAAACTTAAACAGGCGATCCACATCAAATGCCCTCTGGCTTGTAAATCATTAGGATTTTTGAGGAGAGCCTCTGCAGCTTCAATCAACGTCAACAATAGCGCCTCAGCTTGCCGATCTTGCAGTGGTGTGTCTACATCCGTCGTAACATATTGTTCAATAATATGTGAAAAAGTATCAATCAGGCCATGTTGCAGGTTTTGCCAAGGCAAAGTGAGCGTGACTGCCGGGTCTAAAATACTCAATTGAGGAAAGAGCGCATCGCCACTAAAATCGCGCTTTAACGCGAGGCTCCTACGGCTGACCACCCCCCAGCGGTTCATTTCACTCCCCGCGCCGGGCAGTGTCGGGATACAAAAATGGGGTAAGGCGTGCTTCACTAAAAAAGGCTGAGCCGTCAAATCCCAAGGATCCCCTTTGGTACAGGCTGCAGCGGCGATAAACTTACTGCCGTCAATGACAGAGCCGCCCCCTGCGGAAACAATCACATTTAAATCATGCGCTTTGATTAAAGGAAGCGCTTGGCATAAATAATCATAATCCGGATTGGGTTTGATACCGCCAAATTCAACAACAACATGCCCTCTTAAAGCTTGCAGGACTTGCGCGTGAACTTGATTTGCCATCACTGCCTCTTCATCAAAGCAAAACAAAATCCGGGCATCGGCAGGTAAATACTGCGGCAACTCAGCAATTTTGCCGGCGCCAAACACAATGCGCGTGGGATTGTAAAACGAAAAAGGCTGCATTAATGACCTTTTGGACTTTTACGCCCACTGCGTTGTTGGCGGGGCGTGAGGGTTGAGCGCTGCGCTTTGTAGGGATTGGCTGAGGTTTTGCACTCAATGCGGATCGGGGTGCCTACCAATTTAAGATGCTTGATATAAAAGCGTTCCAAGTATTTTAAATAGCTTGCAGGCAGACGATCCAGCTGATTGCCGTGAATCACCAGAGTGGGCGGATTATGGCCGCCGCAGTGAATGTGTTTGAGTTTAATCCGTCGGCCATGGACCATCGGGGGGTTATGTTCAAAGAGGGCGCGCTCCATTAACTCGGTGAGGAGGGGAGTCGGCATGGCCACAATACTCGAGGCATAGGCGCGTTTGACGGCATCAAAAAGCAAGCCCACATTGCTGCCATGAAGGGCGGAGATAAAAAAGACTTCAGCAAAATCAATAAAGCCCAAGCGACGGTCAATGTCTTCTTTGATGCGATTGCGCTGGTCTTCACTTAAGCCATCCCATTTATTGACCGCAAACACTAAAGAGCGGCCGCTTGAGATGACAAAATCCAATAAATGCAAATCCTGGTCGGTCAAGCCTTCGCGCGCATCAACCAGAAAAATCACCACATGCGCATCACTAATGGCTTGCAGAGTTTTAACGACTGAAAATTTTTCCACTGCTAAATGAATACGTCCACGGCGACGCACGCCTGCAGTATCAATCAGGGTAAACTCATCCCCATGGTGGGTGAAGGGGATGTAAATGCTATCGCGAGTCGTCCCTGGCATATCGCAAACAATGACCCGCTCTTCACCGAGCATGCGGTTAGTTAGGGTGGATTTGCCGACATTAGGGCGGCCAACCAAAGCCATTTTGATTCCCTTTATCTCTTCGATGGCGGTTTCGGTTTCTTGTGCTACGGGCGGCAGTAATGCTTCGGCTTTTTTTAATAAGTCAGTCAGATATTTTTTATGTGCAGCCGAAATGCCAATGGGCTCACCCAGACCCAATTCATAAAATTCAGCCAAAGCAGTCGTGCTATTGACGCTATCGATTTTATTGGCGACGAGTAAAATGGGTTTTGCGGTTTTGCGGAGCATCGCGGTGATGGCCAAATCCTCTGCGGTGATGCCTGCCTTAGCATCAACCACAAAAAGGAGTACATCGGCCTCTTCAATGGCCGTTTTGGCGGACTCCACAATAAAGTGAGCGATCCCTTCGGCTTCAGTGACCATCCCGCCTGTATCAATAATGATAAAGGGCGTTGTGCCGAGTTTAACTTCACCATATTGACGATCACGCGTTACCCCAGGCTCATCGGCAACTAAAGCTTGGCGGCTCTGGGTCAGGGCATTAAACAGGGAAGACTTGCCCACATTGGGGCGGCCAATAATGGCAAGGGTGGGCGTCACATTAATTTCCTTTTACTTTCAGTGCGGTGATGCGGCCATCATTGCTGGTGACAATCAAAATTTGATTATTGTAAACGACGGGGGCAGCCCGAATGCCTTTGCTCGACACATTGATGCGGGCCAATTCGCGGCCATCATCCATGGCAAGAAAGTGCACGTAACCGGCATAATCGCCAACCACGACCGTATTGCCAAGGGGGACCGGGGCGCTGACAAAGCGATAACGCAGGGCTTTTTGTTGCCATAAAATTTGGCCTGTACTTTCATCTAGAGCGTAAACAATACCCGTTTCATCCGTTGCAAAGACTTTGTTGTTTGCTACAGCCGGTGCTTCAAAAGAGGATAAAGTTTTTTGCCAAATTACCTGGCCATTGGTGGAATTAATGGCATCCAAGCTACCGTGATAGGAGGTCGCAAAAATGACGCCGTTATCCACTGTAGGAGTACCATCCAGGTCCACTAAATTGTTTACTATATCTGGACTGCTGGGAATGGCAACAGGGATTTGCCAAGTTTCAGTGCCCTGATAAAGATCATAAGCGCCCATTTGGCCATTATCAAAGCCAATGTAAACGGTGCCATTCAAAATTAAGGGGCTGCTGTTGCCATATAAACTCAGATTAGGGGAGGTGTTGTCATTGGACCAGAGCATTTTACCGGTGTCGCTGGCAAAAGCTTCGATGGTTGAGTTGTGGGCTTGAATGACTACGACATCATTGACTGCCGTGGGCGCCCCTAAAATCAAGCTGGGCAGGGCCACTTGCCATTGGATTTTCCCTGTTGCCGTACTCAAGGCATAGAGCATGCCATCGGTTGTGCCGATGAAAATATCATCCGCGTTCAGTCCAGGAGTGGCGCTGGTGTGCCCTGGAAGGCGTGTTTCCCAAATTTCCTTGCCTGTGCTGGGATTCATCAGGACGACTTTGCCATGATAGCCCGAAGTCACCAATAGATTGCCATACAGCGCGGAGCCGAGTTTGAGGTATTGGCCATCTGTTCCGACGGTCGGGGCGTGGGACCACAAGGTTTGGATTTTAATTTCACTCGGAACAATTTGTGACAGCGGGGTGGGGGGAGGGGTATTGTCTTTGGCGCAGCCGTTTAAAAGCAACAAACCCATCAGGCTTGCTGTGAGTAAAGTGAGGCGAATCTTCATCATGAGTTCGCTCCGAGACTGGTCAAGCGCTCCATCGCCATCTGTGTGACGGCCGGATCATTTTTGGATTGACTCAAAGCCGTTTCAAAACTGTGTTTGGCGAGAGCCGGTTCATTCATTTGCAAATAAGCGTCGCCACTTAGCAGGGCGTAAGGGCCGGCAAAACTAGCAGGCGGAGCTTTCAAAAAGCTTAAAGCCATTTTAGGTTGTTGGTCAGCCAAATAAACACGGGCTAAGCGTAAGGTGATCAGAGGCTTTAACGTGTTGTGACTATTTTGTCCCAAAGCTTCTTTTAAGATCGCCTCTGCTTCGGCAAAATGATTTTGCTGGACTGCAATGCTCGCTAAATTGAGCTCAGCCAAAGAGGCGTAAACTGTGCCATGGTAATTTTTAATGAGACTTCTGCTTTCAGTTGTAATGGTATCCGCGCTGGCGCCATTTTGGATGCTGGTGAGTAAGGCAGAGTAAGCAATAGAAGCATTTTGATTCACTTTCGCCTGGTGATTTTGGATAAGGCGATAAGCCCCCGCAGCGAGCACAATCACAACCAGAATGACTACAAATAAGGTGCTGTATTTTTTGATAAAATGCTTAACGAGATCGGCACGATCCTGATCATTGAGTTCATATTCCACTTTGAGATCCTTGTCCCTTACGCAAAAGAGTTGCAAGTGTAGCATTAAATCTTGATTTTGTCACATCTCAACCCGTTCAATTTTTTGAAATTTGTCGGTGATTTTGCGGGCTGAAATATTGACATCGCGGGCATCCTCATTGGCTTGCTCGATATGGCGCTGCAATTGGTCCATACGTCTTTGAAAACGTTCAAAATCCTCACTCAATTTGAGTAGGTGTTCGCGAATCAGATGGACATGTTCTTTGGTGGCTTGATTTTTCAGCACCGCTTGAGCTGTAGTCAACACGGCCATGAGGGTGGTGGGGGAGGTGATCCAAACGGATTTTTTTTGTGCATAATCAATCAGGTCATAAAAATAATTGTGAATATCAGCAAAAATGGATTCTGCGGGCAAAAACAAAACCGCACCGCTCGAGGTTACACCCGGAAGGATATATTTTTGGCTAATGTCATCAATGTGTTTTTTCATGTCCTTGATAAAACTTTGCTCCAGGGGCTTTTTTTGTTCAAGAGGAGCATCCACTAGGCGGCGATAATTTTCTAGAGGAAATTTAGCGTCAATCGCTAAGTGGCCCGTTGGTTCAGGGAGGAGTAAGAGACAGTCTACGCGCGTGTGATTGGGTAGTTCAGCCTGCAATTGAAAATGCGCTTCGGGCAGCATATTGCGGACAATGTTGGTCAATTGCACCTCTCCAAAGGCGCCGCGCGTTTTTTTGTCATTTAACAATAAATTAAGATTGAGCACTTCGCCTGATAATTCAGCCATTTTCTGCTGGGCCTGATCAATCAATGCTAAGCGCTGTAGAACATCGCTAAAGGTGGCAGAAGTTTTTTCGCGATTTTCGCTCAAGTGGGTTTGAACTTGTTTTTTCAGATCATCAATTTTATAAAGTGCGAAAAACAGCACAGCCAGAAAAAAAATCACCAATAAGATCAGTAAAGGCGTTGTGGTTATCATTTGGTGTTCACCGTCACTTCAGCACTGGCGCCCACGCGCAGAGGATATTGATCTTGCAATGCAGTATGGGGAATCATCACTTTAACAATAAAGCGCTGCGTGATTTTAACCCAGTTGCCTGTGGCGTTTTCAGCGGGGAGAAGACTGAAAGTAGTGCCATCTGCTGCACTGATACTTTGTACATAGCCATCAAAAGTGACGCCAGGGTACATGTCGAGTTGGATTTTAGCCGATTGCCCTGCTTTGATTCGCTCCAACTGGGTTTCTTTGTAATTGGTATCGACCCAGTATTCACTGGCGGAATTGACGAGAGCAAATAAATTATTACCAGCAGTGACGACCATCCCTGGACGTAGAGACAAATCACTGACAATGCCGTCAACAGGGGCTTTGACCACAGTATAACTCAGATTGAGTTGCGCAGTGTTGAGATTGGCTTTTGAGACTTTAATTTGGCTCTCTTGAGTAAGCAGATTTTCTTTCGCTTCCGCTAAACTAGCGAGATTGCCGTCCAAATTGGCTTGAGCCGATTTTAAATTGGCAATGGCTTGGTCACCATCCTGAGTGGAGGCATAACCGACTTTGACCAGTTCCAGCATGCGTTTGGTGTTTTTTTCGTTTAAAACCAGGCTGGCCTGACTGCTGGCTAAATTGGCCATGGCCACTTGGATGGCGGCTTGATCCGCTTTGTATTGCTGTTGAGCGACTAAATATTGACCTTGTGCTTGATCCAGTGCATCTTGAAAGGGGGTTGGGTCAATGGTAAACAACACGGTTCCCGCCTTCACGGCTTGATGATTGAGGACATTCACTGTCACCACTTTGCCATTGATTTGTGAGGCAATATAAGGGATATTGGCGTTGACATAGGCATCGTCAGTGCTAGGATAGTAATAGTTTTCATAAAAATAATATAGGGTCCCCAGCGCAATAGCCGTGATGATTACGAGAAGAGGGATGAGTTTTTTGCGGGTTAGGTGGCGCTTTTTCATATAGGTGATGCTTCTTGGTTTAAATGATAGATATGCTTGAGGCCCACTAAGACTAGGTCAGATTCAATCACATCAAAAATACCCGCTTGTTCAAATAGACGCGAAAAGCCTCCTGTACCGATGACGAGAAATTCTTGTCCCGCGAGTGTGGTTTGGCTTAAGGACGTCACGATTTCTTTAACCATTCCTAATACAGAATAATAAAGTCCAGCTTGAATTTGCTCGACGGTATTTTTGCCTAAAAGGACTTCGGGGACTTTAATTTCTACGCTCGGTAATTTGGCGGTGCGTTCTTCCAAGACTTCCATGGAAAGGCGAATCCCAGGGGTAATCAAGCCGCCAATATATTCTTTGTTTTTGGTGACCACACAGAGGGTATTGGCGGTGCCAAAATCAAAGATCACGAGATTTTGATTGGGATAAAGCTGTATCGCGCCTACGGCATTGGCAACGCGGTCTGCGCCTAATTCTTTGGGGTTGTGGACCAGAATTTTTAAGCCGGTTTTAATCCCCGCATCCAGAATCAGCGGCCGAATATTAAAGTACTTGATGCAGGCAGAGGCTACAGTGTGATTGATATCTGGCACAACAGAGGAGATAGCAATATGTTTGACTGCAGTGGGGTCAATTTTATTTTCGCGTAGGGCGTTTTTTAAAAATAGACCAAATTCATCCGAAGAGGCGCTGTCCCGAGACGTGCGCCGAAAGGTTAATAGGGTTTGGTCTTTATCAATAACCCCGCCAAAGATTTGAGTATTGCCAATATCAAGTACCAGTAGCATGGTGCCTTGCCTCTCTTAGATTGAATTGTGGGGTATTATACGTCAACTTAATGGCTAATGCGACCACATCTGGATCACTGGGATTGCTTTTGTTCATGGGTGGAGGTATAGGCCTGCAATGGCGAGCAAGATGACCAGTGTGCTGCCAAAAAACAAGCGTTGCATGAAGATTATTCCTGATTTTAGTACCGCAATATCTGATTTCATTTCAGCTATTTCAGTCTGTAGGTTTGATTTCATCTCGGCCATTTCAGCCTGTAAGCTTGACTTCACCTCAGCAATCTCAGTTTTAAGATTGGAATACATCTCAGCCATTTCAGCCCTGAGATTTGATTCTACTGAATTTAAATCGGCTTTTAAGGCTGCTTCCATGAGTTTTAAGTCTGTCTTTGTCGCCAAATTTTCCACACTTTCATTGGCAGAGTCCTGCATGATATCCACAAACTCGCGGGCTTGATTTTCAGAAACGCCCACTTTTTTTAGGCGTTCAAATGATTTCAAAGAATTGAAATTCCTCATTGTTGCTGCCGCCATCTGATCTCCATTGCTTCACTATAACAAATTTCTCGCTTTGTTTCTATTATAATCAATTTGAGCAAATTTGCAACAGCACAATCCGTGCAATTTGCAAGGCTTGCTTAGAAATGGTATACTGAGGCCCTTCTAAAAACCGTTTAAAAGCGAGGCTTTCTATGTCATTTTACGGTGTTTTCAGTCACATGCCCTGGTGGGGATACGTGGTTTATACTGTGGTGGTGACGCATATCACCATGATTGCGATTACTGTGTTTTTGCATCGCTCCCAGGCGCATCGTGCGGTGGATTTGCACCCGGCGGTGGCGCATTTTTTTCGCTTTTGGCTGTGGATGACAACGGGGATGAAGACCAAAGAATGGGTGGCTGTGCATCGTAAACACCATGCAAAATGTGAGACAGCTGAGGACCCACATAGTCCTGTCATTGAAGGCATTACAACCGTTTTGCTCGAAGGAGCTGAGCTGTATCGCTATGCTAAAAAAGACCCTGAAACTTTAGAAAAATACGGCAAAGGTACGCCCAACGATTGGCTGGAAAAACATGTCTATTCCACACCCTTTATGCGGGGTAAGCAGGGCGTGGTGCTGCTTTATCTTCTGAGCGTGATTTTATTTGGTGTACCAGGGATTATCATCTGGGGCGTACAGATGATTTGGACACCTTTTTTTGCGGCGGGGGTGATTAACGGGATTGGCCATTACTTTGGCTATCGCAATTTTGAGTGTCCGGATGCGGCGCGCAATATTTTCCCCATTGGTATTTTAGTGGCAGGGGAAGAATTGCATAATAATCATCATACTTATGGCAATTCGGCTAAGCTGTCAGTCCATTGGTGGGAATTTGATATTGGCTGGATGTACATCAAATTGCTGTCCTATTGCAAATTGGCGATGCCTAAACGTCTTCCGCCTAAAGTTTGTCGCAAGCCTCGTGCTGCTGTGGGCATGGATTTGTCTAATGTGGAGGCTATCATCAATAACAAAATTGCGGTGTTTTCGGAGTATACACGCAAGGTGATTAAGCCTGTTTTTAAAAATGAAAAACGTGGGGCCGCTTCCAAGCTATTTTCTTTGCGAATGAAAAAGCTCATTTTGCGCAATCCAGCCTTGGTGAAGGAATCGCAACGTGAAAAGTTGCGCGTGCTGTTGAATCAAGCTCGTGAGCTGAAAGTAGTGTGCTCCTATCGTGATCGTTTAAATCAAATTTGGTCAAAGACCGCGACTTCCAACAAAGAACTGACGGAAGCCTTTCAAGATTGGTGTCGTCAGGCGGAAAAAAGTGGCATTGACGCGCTTCAGAATTTTGCTCATTATATTAGGGCGTACCGTTTGAAAAAGAAATCAGCTTAAAGGGGTGGTGATGAAGTGGTTGACTCGGTTACTCTATTGTTTTGATCGCAAGGAGCGGGCTTTTGTCAGTGAGGCAGACCGGCTTTTGCAACAGTTTGATCAAACTCATCCGCAAAAATCAGCCTCACAACAGGCTGAGATCGCAAAACATACCCGAATTTTTAACCGTAAACTCGATCGGCGGATTAATTGGTCATGAGAGCTGTTGAGGCTGAGGCGGAAGAAGTCGTAGAAGACGCCGGTTCTCCAGCTGCGGTTGTGGCCATTTTATTGGCGATTTTGGCGTTGTTGCTGTGTGGTTTTTTGTTTTATCAAATCCATGTCATGGCTAAAAATAATGCCAGTCAAGTTAGTGCGTTCCAAAATCAGCAAGCTAATTTAAATAACCAAGTGAATACTGCTTTGGCGCATTTGGATCAGGCAGATACGAGTATTGAGGCGGCAAACCAACTCGGGGGGCAGACGATTCTTGCCAGTTTACAAATGCTATTGTTACAGGGGCAGCCCAAAATTTTGTTGGAAAAAAATATGGCGGCGTTGCAGCTGGTGGTGGGGCGCCTCAATCATCCTGAGGTGACGACGCTCAGCAATAGTTTGGCATCAAAAATTAATGCTCTCCCTGATGTGAATCCTGCGGATGCTCAAAGCCGTTTAACCCAGATTAGTCAAAGCTTTGCCTCGTTAAGTTTTATTCCCGCAGTGGGGGCGCCGTCACAGGTAGTGATTCCTGCTAATGTCAATGGGTTTTGGGCACGGCTTTGGTATAGTATTCGCGGCTTAATTGTGGTGAGGACGGATAATCAAATCGGCACAGCCTTGGTCACTGATGCCTCGCGAATTGATGCTTTGCGGACTTTAAATTTGCAAGTCGAAGAGGCTAATTGGCAACTGTTGCATAACGAAGACCCCACTCCAGCGCTCATCCAGCTAAAAACGACCTTGGTCGCCTTCACTGCAGCTGATGCAAATCAGGCCTCTTGCCTTGCGCAAATCGCAGCGCTGATTGATTCGCATGACTTTTACGCAGCCGCGGATGTTTCTGCTATTTTAAATAATATTGCGAGCCTTCAGGCGTCTATTTAATTATTAAGTGTTGTTGCTGTAAATAATGCACCAGTACTAGCTCTTCTTTAGGGTGAAGATTCAAGGGGTGGCTGGTAAAATAAGGCACAGAGGCAAGCCAAATCCCTTGATTTTGCTGTTGAATAGTGGAAGAAGTCGCCAGCGATTTTGCATAACCTTGCAGAGCAATCTGATAACTTTGTTGTGGATGCGCTTTCACATAGGTCGCCCCTTCACCCACTGCAGCCATAAAGGCCTGGATAGTTTGGGGGGAGAGGTGATTTTTTTTAGCAATAAAAATCAGCTCAGCATAAGTGGGGATGTGGTTTTGCTCAGGATAAAATAAACGGGTTTGTACTCCCATTTGCGCGAGCATAATTGGCTCTACATTGCGCATCATGCCATTGACGGCATCCACTTTTTTGCTCAGCAAAGCTTGAGATAAATCCATATTGATGGGGAGGAGTTTGACCTCGTCCGGCTTGAGCCCCGCTTGTTGCAATTCAGTGCGCAGAAAAGCGGCCTCTAGAGCATCGCCTGAATAGCCAATGGTTTTGCCTCTTAAATCAGTGAGTGTTGTAATTTGACTCTGCTTTAGGGTCGCCAAGCAACTCAAAGGCGTGGGGACGAGTATCCCTGCGATCACGATGGGCAAGCCTTGGCCAATGGCAATTAGCGTTTCAGGCTCATAGTCGATCGCTAAATCAGCTTGGCCGGACAACACCAGATTGCGCGCTTCGCTAGTGCTCGTGGGCTCAATTAAGCTTACTTCCAATCCATGTGCTTTAAAATAGCCCAATTGTTCCGCAATCAAAATCGGGGCATGGTCTGGGTTAATATACCAGTCCAAAGCCAGTTTGATTGGAGTCAATGCGGAACTCATGGAGCAAAAACAAAGGCACAGGATAAAAAGTAAAATATTGCGCATCAAATTTCAAGCCAACAATCAAAACTAAATTCTAACACGAATTCGCTGCTCCTGCTTGCCAAGCAGGGTGCTTATGGTTATGATTCTGACTACCTTTTCTAATTGCGCCCTGAGGCCGCGATGCGTTTATTTTCAGTCCTAGCTGCGTTTTGTGTGTTGTTTAATTTGACAGCGGTCTCGGCCAGTGTTTCTTCCAAAATTGCTGCGATCGTCAATCGGCAATCCAGTTCTATGCAAATTGGCATTGATATTGTGAATGCGAACACAGGGCAAGTGGTTTATAGCCAAGATCCTGCCCGGCCTATGACCCCTGCCAGTAATACGAAAGTGATGACGGCTGCGGCCGCGTTTTTGTATTTGGGGCCTGATTTTACCTATACTACCAGTATGGGCAAAAGCGGTAATAATATTTACGTCAAATTTAGCGGAGACCCCACCCTGACTTCGGCGGATGTTTTTGCGTTGGCAAAAACCTTAAAGCAAGCAGGGATCAATCAAATTACAGGCAATGTGGTTTTGGATCAATCCGCTTTTTCTGGGCCCTATTATGGCTTGGGGTGGTCTCAGGATGATTTAGCCTATTGTTATGGTGCCCCTATTTCCGCAGCGATCATTAATGGCAATTGTATGGCTTTGCAGATTACCAAAAGCCCTCGCAGCGAGACCCCTCTGATTCGGCAATATACCACGCTTTTCCCTGTGGTGAATCAGGTGCGTTTGGTGGGGCGCCGTGAACTACGGACTTGTGTCTTTCAACCTACGATCACCAGCAATAATACCATTTTATTGCAGGGATGCTTGCCCAGTCGGGCCAATTGGGGCTTTGCTTTTGCGATTAAAAATCCTTCTACCTATGCAAAACAGGTGGTACAAACTGCCTTTGCCAAGGCAGGTATTAGTGTACAAGGCAAATTTGTCAGTGGAATTGCGCCTAGTAATGAGCAGATCTTGGCCGTGCACCATTCAGATGATTTACAAAGTTTACTTGCCTATATGCTTAAACGTTCTGATGACGTCTACGCAGGGGCCATTGCTAAAACTTTGGGCAGTAGTTATTACGGTGTAGGCAGTTATAAGGCGGGGGCCAATGCCACGAATGCGATTTTAACCACGCGTTTGGGTAAAAATTTTAAACCCCCTTATCTGGAGGATGGCTCTGGGCTGTCGTCTTATAACTTGATTTCTCCTTTGCAGCTGATTCAAGTGTATTTGTACATGTATCGTCAACCCAATTTAAGCAGTATCTTTATGAAAAGCTTAGCCATTTCCGGGCAGATGGGCACACTTTCTTACCGCATGACCCAAAATGGGATGGCGGGTCGGGTCATGGGTAAAACCGGGACAATTAATGGTGTCTCAACCCTGTCGGGTTATTTGGTCATGCCGGGGAGGCCTGTTTATATTTTTGCCATTATGATGAATGGGATTGTGGGTTCACCTGCCCATGCGCGTTATGTACAGGATCAAATTGTGCGGATTTTGGCAGGAGGGACTTAGTGTGATTCCATTTATTGATTTAAAAACTCAATATCAGCAGTATAAGGCGGAAATTGATGCGGCAGTGATTGATGTGATGGGGCGTGCGGAGTTTATCCTCGGAAAAGAAGTCTCGGAGTTGGAGAAAAACCTAAGTGCCTACACGGGGGCCAAACATACGATTGCTTGTGCAAATGGCACAGATGCATTGATGTTGGCTTTAATGGCTATTGATATTCAACCGGGAGATGAGGTCATCACGCCTTCGTTTACGTTTATTGCAACGGCTGAGGCGGCAGCGATTTTAGGGGCTAAAGTCGTGTTGGTGGATATTGAAGAGAGGGGTTATAACTTGGATGTTCATCATTTAGCTGATTGTATTACGCCTAAAACGCGGGCGATTTTGCCGGTGTCTTTGTACGGTCAGGTGGCAGATATGGAGGAAATCAACGCCATTGCAGCGCATTATGGTGAAAAATTTGGCCATAAAATTGTGGTGATTGAAGATGCGGCGCAAAGTTTTGGTGCAGAGTATAAAGGGCAAAAATCGGGACATTTGAGTGAGATGGGGTGTACGAGCTTTTTCCCGTCTAAACCACTCGGTTGCTATGGGGATGGTGGGGCTGTGTTTACAGATGATGATGCCTTGGCGGCTAAATTACGGGCCTTGGCGATTCATGGCCAAACCGCGCGTTATCGGCATGAGTATATTGGCTTGAATAGTCGCTTGGATACGATTCAAGCCGCGATTTTAAATGTGAAATTGAAGTATTTTGATGCAGAGGTGAAGGCGCGGCAGCAGATTGGGGCGCGTTATACGGAGTTGCTCAGAGGAATGGGCTGTATGACGCCGGAAGTCTTGGCTGAACGGACGCATGTGTACGCGCAGTATTCGATTCGGGTGCATAATCGAGATGCAGTGGTCGAATCTTTGAGGGCAGCAGGGGTGCCGACAGCCATTCATTATCCGATGCCGATTCATGCGCAGCCTTGTTTTCAAGGGTTGGGTTATCGTGATGGCGATTTTCCTGTTTCTGCGAGGGTGTCTAAAGAGGTTTTGAGTTTGCCTATGAGTCCGTTTTTGACAGAAGAAGATCAAGAACGGGTTGTCGCAGCATTGGAGGGGCTAAAATGAAAGCAGTGATTTTAGCAGGTGGTCTGGGTACGAGGCTCAGTGAGGAGACAGGGGTTCGCCCAAAACCCATGGTAGAAATTGGGGGTAAACCGATCTTATGGCATATCATGAAAATCTATTCGCATTATGGAGTCAATGACTTTATCATTTGTTTGGGTTACAAAGGCTATATGATTAAAGAATATTTTGCAAATTATTTTTTGCATACTTCGGATGTGACCTTTGATATGGCTAATAATAAGATGGAAGTCCATCAAAAATATGCCGAGCCTTGGAAGGTGACCCTAGTTGATACTGGCGATGATACGATGACAGGTGGACGTTTAAAGCGAATTAAACCTTACCTGGATCGGGAGGATTTTTGTTGTACTTATGGGGATGGGTTGGCCAATGTTGATATTCGAACATTACTTGATTTGCATCGCCAGGAAAAGCGCTTAGCAACCGTGACCGCAACCCAGCCTCCAGGACGATTTGGGGCATTGGAATCTTCCAATAATCAAGTGCTGGCTTTTAAAGAGAAACCCCGAGGGGATGGCTCTTGGATTAATGGAGGATTTTTTGTCCTATCTCCAAAAGCATTGGATTATATTCAGGGTGATGAAACGCTATGGGAACAAGAGCCTATGCAAAATTTGGCTCGAGATGGGCAAATGTCTGTTTATTTCCATAATGATTTCTGGCAGCCCATGGATACATTGCGTGAAAAAACGTTGCTTGAAGACCTGTGGCAGTCAGGAAAGGCACCCTGGAAGGTGTGGAAATGAACCCTGCTTTTTGGAAAGGAAAGCGTGTTTTTTTGACAGGACATACTGGGTTTAAAGGGGCCTGGATGGCTTTATGGTTGCATTCTATGGGGGCGAGAGTCTATGGATTTTCTTTGCCACCCTCTGCGCAACCCTCTTTATTTGACCTCGTGGGTCTTGCGAAATTAATCGATGGTGCGATGGGGGATATCAATAATTACACTGTTTTATCAGAGTCACTGCAGAAGTTTAGCCCTGAAATTGTATTTCATCTTGCCGCCCAGCCCTTAGTTCGTGAATCCTATGTCAACCCGATTGAAACTTATCAAACCAATGTGATGGGGACTTTGCATGTCTTAGAGGCGATTCGCTCTCTACCCTCTGTTCGAGCTGTCGTTGTGGTGACCACTGATAAATGTTATGAAAACAAGGAATGGGTCTGGCCTTATCGTGAGAATGAGCCCATGGGGGGGCACGATCCTTATAGTTCCAGTAAAGGTTGCGCAGAATTATTAACAGCTTCTTACCGACAGTCTTTTTTTGATACAAGCAAAGTCGGTTTGGCAACAGCACGTGCGGGGAATGTGATTGGTGGGGGAGATTTTTCAAAGGATCGCCTGATTCCTGATTTTATCCGGGCAATTCAAAAAAATGAAACGATTAAGCTGCGCTATCCTAATGCCATTCGGCCTTGGCAGCATGTGCTTGAACCTTTGTATGGCTACCTTTTGTTAGCTGAGCAATTGTGGGAGCAGCCACAGCGATTTTCTGAGGCTTGGAATTTTGGGCCTGATGCTCAAGATGTAATGAGTGTTTCGGGAATTGTGGATCGTTTGATTAAAATATTTAATCAAGGCGCTTGGGAACAGGATGTGGGGACGTATCTCCACGAGGCAGGTGTTTTAAAATTGGACTGCGCTAAAGCTCATACCCTATTGGGTTGGTGGCCTAAGATGACTATTGATATGAGTGTAGATTGGATTGCAGGTTGGTATCAGGCTTTTTGGGCTAAGCGGGATATGCAGGCCATCATGAGTCAGCAGATTGAGTGTTACCAAGAACAACTTTAATTTTTTTGAAATAGCCAAGTAATCTTTTTGGGCGGATACTTCTTGATAACAAAATAGAGTTCGGAGCGGAAGCAAAGGAGTAAGATTAGATCAATGATAATTCGTCCAAGGATATTATAGTTGCCAAGGAAGGTTGGGCTAAGAATGGAGGCAATGAGTAAAAGCAAGCCTACTGCAAATTTAAGCCAGACAATTTTGAAAGCATAATATTTGAAAGAAAAAAATAATCGGGCAAAGAAAAAAACGAAATAAGTTAGCGCTAGTGAAATTGCCGCGCCAGTTGCTCCAAAAATGGGAATAAGCCAGTAACAAAAAAATAAATTAGTGATCACTGAGACAGCGGCAATTAAAACATTGAATTTGCTTTTCGTGGTTAAGAAATTCCCTACAATGACAATCTCAGATAAAAGCGAAAAAAGCGGGATAAAAAGAAGCCATTCAAATATTCGGATTGCTTCTCTATAATGCGGGCCTAAAAAATAAATGATGAGTTGGCTGGAGTTGATGAGCATCAGTGACACGAAAAGCATTAGAAATAATAAAGTGCGAAAGGTATCATAAAATAGTTTTTTCGATTTAAAGGGTTGATTAGAAACGCTTTGACTAGCAATTGGGGTCCATGTGGTTGAAAGCAGTGTCTCGAGCATGTAGAGAGGAGCAGCAAGGGAAAAAGCAGCAGAATAGAGCCCTACTTCTAGATAATTTGACCATTTTAGCAGCATGATTCTGTCTATACTTTCAAAGGCCCAAAATAAAATAAAAGTAAAAATAAAGGGCCAGCCATAACAGAAATTTTCCATTATATCTTTCCATTTTAAGGCATATTGCGCCTTTAAAGCTGAGGGATCCCAATGGTGGCGATCCCATATGAGTAATAAGAAAAAGCTGAAAAAAAGAGAGAATATTTCTGCGTAAATAATCAGCTTAAAATTGCTTTGATGAATGAAGAAATAGCCAAAAAATAAAGCGAGCATATAAGAGCATTGTCCCATGAATTGCCCTAAGGCGTAGAGAGAAGCTTTTTGTTGCATTTCAATAGAAAGAAGAATGAGCCGATTTAATAAATAAGCAATTACGCCTGTAATTATCACTAGATATAAAGAGAGGGATTCTTCAGAAAAAAAGAATTCTAGCAGGGGCTGGTAAAGAAACGTAAAAATAAAAATGATGGGAATGAGAAAGAGAAAAATAACCGCGAAGCAAGAGTACAGGTGGTTAACTCGTGCTTGATCATTTTTAGCTTTAAAATAGAAGCGCACAAACGCCTGGTCCATGCCGCAGCTGCAAAGGTAAAAGAGTAGGCTAATCAAGGTAATATACATCATTCCTTTTCCGTATTCACTTGGAGACATGATTCGGGTTAAAAAAGGGATAGTAATAAGAGCAAGGCAAGCAGAACCGAAGGCACCTAAAGCGTATTTTAAAAAGAAATGAGTTGCGGTTTTTCCCATATTGACTTGACGAGTAGCACTATCATTGATAGCATGAGAATCGGATTATAGCAGTCACTTTGTGAATTGGAAAGGAAGACGGGATTTCTAAGAGGCCGGATTTGAAAATATTGTTTATTGGGCAGCCGTATGATATTTTTTTAGAGCAACTTATCAGAAATTTAAAGAAAAGATCCTCGTTTCAGTTAGACGTGTTGAGTTGGGAGAATCCTGGTGATTTTTACACTCAAAGTAGTGCAGATCACGTATTCTTTCTTCCCTTCAATGAGGCCAGGACTGGGATGGCTAAATTAAGAAACAGGATAAAGCGCCTGATTTACCTTCGTTATTATCTGAGGCGATTTAAAGGGGCTTATGATATTGTCCATATTCAAGAGCTCAATTTGCTGAGTCATCGATCCTTGTGGCGTCTTTTGAAAAAAGTGGGGCGTAAGATTATTGTTTCTCCTTATGGAAGCGATTTTTATCGAGTGAGTGTTGCCAGAAAGTTACGTTATGCTGCTTCATTAGATGATTGTGCCGCCATTACTTTTATCAGTGAGCGGATGAGGGACGATTTTATTTCTTTTTACAAAAAATATGAAAAACAATCAAGGATATGCCGATTTGGTTCGGAAACAACGCAGTTTATTGACCAAGTCAAAGGGCTGAATCGAGAAAGCATGGCGCTGGAGTTTTCTTTCCCATTAAATAAAATTTATGTGGTGTGTGGGTATAATGGCTCGCCAGGGCAGCAGCATGAACAAATTATCACGGTCTTGCAGGATGTCGTAAAGGACCATCCCAGTATAAAAAATAAGTGTGTTTTTATTTTTCCCATGGCCTATAGTCATATGCAATGGAGAAATAAAATAGAAAGGCTTTTGGCAGAAAGTGGGCTTGATTATCTTATTATGAAAGAGATGTTGAATCCTGAGCAGGTTGCCAAGTTACGCGTTTTAACGGATGTGATGATTAATGTTCTTGTGACAGATCAATTAAGCAGTAGCATGGTTGAGACTCTCTATGCAGGCGGGGTTGTGATCAATGGGGCATGGTTGCCTTATCTTATTTTACAGGAACAGGAACCCCAAGCTTTTTATTTGACCGCTGTGTCAATAGAGGCGGTGGGGCGGCGGTTGGCTGATGTAGTGGCTCATCTGGAATCTTATCAATTAAAATGCCTCAATAATAAAAATGCAGTTTCGAGGTTTATCTGTTGGGATGAAACCATCGCCGCTTGGGAAATGCTTTACACAGAATTGGGCAATTGTTAGCATGATGGGTGTTTTAAAAAATCAGGGGAAATAGATTGCCTGGAAAATTATTGGCAGAATACAGGTGGTTGGATAGTCCAGAGCGGTCACAGCTTCTCCTGATTGAGGGGCAACTCGCTAAAAAATTTCCTGATGACCAGTTGCTAGAGCAAAACGAAAATTATTTTGTTTGGATTGATGGTTGTATTTTGAATAAAAGTGAGTTTTTACGGCAATATAACTCGGAGTGGTTTTCAGTTATATGCCAAATGTATGAGCAGCAGGGCGAGCTTTTTTTTCAGAGTTTTCGTGGCAGTTTTAGAGGTTTTTTTTATGATCGTGCGCTTGATAAATTGTTGGTTTTTAATGATCATCTTGGCACAAAGCCTGTTTTTTTCTATCAGACGAAAGACTCTATTATATTTTCCACTCTTTTGAATAAGCTCATTGCGTGTCTTAGGGAAAGAGGAGAGGCTTATGAGTTGGATCAGCACTCGGCTTACTGTCTGCTCACATTCGGGCACATGCTGGGGCATCGTACCTTAATTTCTGGGGTCTTAAAACTAGATCCTGGGCATTATGCTCTCATTTCTAAGGGTTCTGTTGCTTATAAAGCATATTATTCGGTCCAGATTAAGCCCATTGAGCAGGGATCTCAAGCAGATTTATTAGAAAATGTGGATCGTTTGTTTAGGCAGGCTGTGAGGCGTGGATTTGAAAAAGATCGGGAATATGGGTATCGGCATGTTGCCGCTTTAAGCGGGGGGCTTGATTCTAGAATGACGACTTGGGTTGCCCATGACTTGGGTTATCGAGATATTCATAACATTACTTTTTCTGAATCTGATTATTGGGATGAACAGATTGCTAAGAGGATTGCACATGACTTACAGAACGCTTGGGTTTTTAAGGCGTTAGATAATGGCTTATGCCTATACAGAATTGAAGAAGTCATGAAGGTTGTACAGGGTCTGGCTGATTGTTTTTCTACTCCTCACGTGAAATTTTTCTTTGATACATTTAATTTCGATTCATTTGGCTTGATCCATGGGGGGCAAATTGGAGATGCAATTCTTGGGGGGACTTTAGCTCAGAAGAAGCTAAGAAAGTTTATGGTGACAGATCAATTTTTGGAGTCATTGTCCCTGACAGAGGATTTTCTAGAGCAAGATAATGAGATAAATAATATTTATTTTCGTGGGTTTAATTATGCCAATATTGGCTTGTTGTCCTATCAAGAAGTATCAGAGGTTTATTCGCCTTTCATGGATATTGATTTTATGGAATATTGCCTGAGCATTCCCATTCAATTAAGACAAGGCCATCAATTGTACTTGAAATGGGTTTCCACTTACTACCCTTTAGCTGCGGAATACAAATGGGAAAAAACAGGGTGTAAAATAACAGATAAAAAAGTGCTATTCCACGGAAAAAGTATTTTTTTAAAGCAAATCCCTGCTTTGATTTTAAGTAAAATAGGCTATAAAAATAAGATGAAAACAAGGCATCACATGAACCCCGCTTATTATTGGTATGAAAGAAATAGTGAACTCAGGGATTTTTTAGGTCACTATTATCAAGGCAATATCGATGCATGCAAAAATAAAGAGCTCAATACCGCCTGTCAGAAATTGTACCAACAGGGAGATTTAATACAAAAATTATCCGTATTATCTTTGTTGGCTTTTATTAAAGTAAATTTCTGAGTACTGTGTTTACTTCAGTGCTCTAACGAG
>JAJZUD010000030.1 GCA_021848625.1 Pseudomonadota bacterium | reverse complement strand
ATGAACGCTTTCAGCTCTCTTAGCTGGTCTGCGTTTAAGTGACATTCGCTGCCCTTATACTTGTCTTTGGATAATCCATCAACCCCATCAGCTTTATAGCGACTCACATAGGATCTGAGTGTCTCATTGCTTTTATCTAGGGCAGAGCCATCTCAATCAACTGACAGGTGAGACCACGAATGCGCTTGAGACGGGCCAGAATTACGCCAACGCTCTATTTTTATCGCTCAATTTCTAGCGTGAAGACATTGACTGGGTCAGCGCTCTGACACAGCGAACAACCGCAAGATCGCTTTTGAATTGGGAAGATTGTACCGAACTCCCTGATGCAAAATCCTGAAACCAGGCAGAGATTTGAGGGTTGCCAGAAGCTTCAGTGGAACTCCAGGTGCTTCCAGAGGGGGCGCCAACCCCAACTGCACCATTATCCACTAGATTGGATTGCATGTTTTGCATGAGTGGACTGACCGATGTTCCACAGGTAGAGCCAGAACTAGTTGTATCATAGCCCATTTGACAAATCGAGGGTAAATACCAGTCCGAGTATCCATTAATGGTTGCTTTGCAGATACCCGCAGCATAACTGGAAAGTGAAATAGGGTGGCCTTGAGCGTTGTATTGGTAGTAGACGTAAATATTGTTTTCATCGCAGGTACCATTTGAATTGCCATCGCAATTTGCCTGGTCAGTATACTTGGTGGCGCTGCTGGTATTGGGAATGGGATCCACGATGGTAGAGGTTTCTGCAATGCCCCAGATGCTGATAAAGTCAGGGCTCCAATTCATGCTTCCTGGTGAATTATCGTTGAGAGAAGCAACCGTCCCGCCAATACTTTTAGATTCGGGATAACCCGCGTAAGCATCATCGACAGAAAAAAGGTAACCGCCTTCATAAACACTGCCATACGTCAAAATATTGGCTTCAGGAGTAACGGTGTTGGTATTGGTCCCGCTGACACTGAGTGTGATGGGGGTTGGGTCGACATTCCCTGGTGTGGCGCTTGCGGTGCTTCCTGGCGTAATGGTAAGGATACAAGTCCCTCCGCGCGCAGCAATCGTACCACAACTTGTAGGGGTAATCACCGCTCCTGCAGGCAGTCCCGAGACGGTGTAAGTCACATTCACTGCGGCATTCGAGCCCGTATTAGTGAGTGTGATTTGCCGGGGATTTCCAGTTAAAGCAGCATTGTCCGTGGGGTCATTCACAGACAAGGCCAAAGAGGAAGGGCTTGCTGTCAAGGTCGTTGTATTGAGGCAATTGACGGAAACATTGGTTACATTCCCACCTCCCATTGTTCCTGTGGGATTGTTAACAATACAAGTCTGTCCCGCAGGCTGGGTTACCACGGTTACATCATAGCCACTGCCTTCTGCAACCGGCGTTGTAAAGGCGTATTCACCATTCGTTGTAATGGTTTTTGAATCGCTACCATTATTTTCTAAAACTAAAGTGCCGCTGAGGTTTGAGACTTCTCCGCCGACTGTATAGGCATTGACAGCACAGGTTACAGTCACGTTGTCGATATTCGTATTGCTGACATTTCCAGAGCCACTGGTCACTGAGCAGGTTTGGGTAGCCGGCTGGCTGCTCACTGTGACAGCGTAGACACTGCCTGCGGCTTGAGGATTTGCGAAGGTAAATGCACCACTAAGACTCGTTGAATAAGGGTCCGCACCGTTATTTTCTAAAACAAGAGATCCTGATAAGCCACTAATATTGCCTCCAATCGTGTAAGGGGTGCCCGTTTCAGCCAAAACAATCGATGCAGCCGATGAATTGCTAACGGAAAAAAGACAATAGCCATTGGCAAGGGGCGTGCAGTCTGCAAAGGTATAACCTGGTGAAGTAATCTTGATGCCCGCCGCGGGGTAAGTGTGATTGGGGACCGTTGTACTAATACTCAAGTCCAAATTAGACACCATATAATTTTGACAACTGAGGGGGCCATTGCCATTTAAGCACAAACTGAGGTTAACTGATCCTAATGGGCCGGACCCTGTAATATTGAACAATGCCCCCGGGCTGGTCGTAGCGAATGCAGGATGAATTAAGCTGACTGATATCACCAGGCCGATTGCGATTGATTTGAGGGTCGTTTTGATTAGCATTTCTCGCCATCCTCTGCAGAAATAAAGCCAATCATCTCAAATCTTAGTAAGCAGTACAAGTGACCCACTTTCCTTTTTGAGACAGATATTTGCTGAAAAAGGCATCGGCTGATTGCTTATGCCTGAGACAATTTTGCGGCGCTAACCCATTGTGTAATTTGCTTTGATTTGGCGAAGACGCCCCCTGTTTTTTGGTGCAAACGCGCATATTGTGGATCTTCCATTAAAATAACATGAGCCTGTTTCAATCGCCAAAAGGGGACTCTCGGTTTTAAATGATGAACCAAATGGTAGTTTTCATTATGCATGCTAAAAAATAGATTTTCCCAAAAGCCGCCGAAACGATTGCGGGACATATAGAGGTCAAGATTATTTTCTCCAGCTAATGGATAATGCTCAGCAAGTTCAATATACCACCCAACGAGCAAGTAAGTTGTCAACATGGGAACCAGCCAAAAAAGAAGATAATATTTAAAGATTCCACAATAAATAAAGATGCCAATCAGGATGACATTCACCCACAGGTTTAAATGAGTAGTCACATCGTTGCGACTAAAATTAGCCATGCGGTGCCGCAATAAATAGACCCAGTATGAGGCTAAAAAACGAATTCCTTGCTTAATTTGACGCGCGTTGCTAGAGGTTGTCCTGTCGTATAGGCCTAAATTTCGATGGTACTGATAATCTGGATCCAAATTTTCTTTCCCTAAAAAAGCATGATGCCTACGTACATGAGATCTCACATAGGTGGAAAAATTTTGGAAGATTAAATGCCCCGACAAAACGCTACCCAATAAATAATTTAGGGCTTTATTTTTTGCCAATGCATAATGAGAAGCTTCATGCTGAATCGTTGCTAAAGCACGCTGCCTCGAGCCAATCACAAAAATGGCAACGGGGTAAAACCACACAAAATGTAAAGTGATGATGATCATTGCTGCAATCACAGCATAGTCTAGTAATAAGGCCAAAAGACCATGCCAATTATCCAAGGGGTAGAGGGATTCAATTTTTTTGTTAATCTCCCGACTAAATTTATACAGTTGTCTTGACATTTTTATTGCTCCTGTTTAGCGCTGCGACAGCCATAGCCGCTTGTTTGATATAAAAAGAAAAGCACCCTCGAATGAAGCTTGGTCCTGAACTTCCCTCACCCAAGGCATAAACTGTTGAGTAAGTTGAACGGCACGCAGGGCCATAAACCTGCCCGTCTTGATTGACCACTAAGTCACCTTCCTGATCTATTTTGATCTGTTTTCTTGCCCGAATATTCAGGGCTAAATGACAGTGATTTTTAGGGTGGTAATAACCTTTCATGCCTGTGCAATCAATCACGTAATCATATTGTTTAATCTGGCCGGGTTGCGATTGAAACTCAGCCAAGTAGTGTCCGTCCTTAAAAGACAGAGCTCTTAGTTTTTCAATCACAAAGCCCTGTCCGTTGAAATAATTTTGTAATTTATTGAAGTTGGTTTCAGGAAATCCGCAAATAAATCGGATCAGATAACGACAAATTCCAGATAATCTTTGCTTTTGGTCTTCTGAGAAGCGAGACCAAAATTCATCCACACAACTATCGATATAGGGATAAAAATAAGCCAAAAAGTTGGCGTCCTCATCCTGCTCAACAAGCGGGCTTCGCACGAGCGCTTGCTCGTAGAGGGCAAATTTTTCCTCGAGAGAATAAGCTCGGCCTAATAATCGCGAAAAATGCGTATCAAAAAACCAAATGAGATCTTTTATTTGAACATTTTTGTGTGTGCTGAGGTATTCTTTTGCAGCCTGCACTAATAATTCCCCTTCCCGCTCTTTGAGCTGGTAAGGCTTAATTGCGGGAAAATAGGCGCTGCGAGAGGTGGCCGTAATCTTGAGTCTTTTGCCACTTTGTCTTAATAGCAAGCAGGCGTCAATCATGCTTAATCCAGAGCCTAAAACTAAAACTGCTGCATCCTCTTTGATCGATGCTGTATCAAATTGAGTGCTATAAATATCAGTAATATAGCCTGGCCTTTCACTCAGCTCAGAATGGGCAGGAAGAATGATTCCTCCATGACTCAAGAGGACGACATTGGCCTTGACGCGATGATTTTTAGAGGTCACTTGATGTTGCTCATCTCCTAAAATGCAATCGATAGCCTCTTCTTGAATGATCTGAATATGCAGCTTATTTTTTCGTGCGACAACCTGATCCATTTTTTCTTGCAAATAACGACCGAATAAATAACGCGGCACAAATTGTTCTCCTGCAACAGGTCTTGCATAACGGTGCTGGAGCCAATCGAGAAACTCGTGGCTGTATGAGGGTGAAACACCCATTTTTTCGAGGGGTGTATTTAAAAGCAAGGCTTCATTGTCTCCGCGATATGCATAACCTTGAGCGCCATTTTCAGAGGGTTCAAAAATAATGATATTGAGCTTAGCTTGAGGCGCTAGTTTTTCCTCTAGTTGATACAAAAAAGTGACGCTAACAGGCCCGCCGCCAATGATTGCGATATCAGCATTTGTAAGCATTATGCCTCTCCATGAGTCAAGAGAGGTGCGCTGGTGCCCTCTTGTATGGTCTGTAATACCTGTCTTAACTGCGCAGGTGCATACTTTTTTTTAGGGGTGTAAAAAGCGCTGACTGTCCGATTGAGGCAAGATCTTTGCGCTGCATCTTCTGTTTCGATGACAGGTATGCCGATTTTGTATTTGGCCATGAAATACGGCCAGTGAGTTTTAAATCCCTCTAGATAAACTTTGCCATCTCCAGCTAAAGTCGGGACTCCCCAAATCGAAGCCAAACAAAGCAGATCCCGAAAATTAAGATGAATTTTGAAGGCTTGTTGGCTTTCGACCAAAAAGCCCACAAACGCAATCCAGCGTGCAGCACGGGCGCCCACATTGACAAAATGGTAAGCGACATCCAAGCTAGGTTTTTGCCCGCAGTGCTTGGCAATGGCATCAAATAACTCTGTAGCAGTTTCAGGTTCATCTGCCACCATGGTTTTTTGTGGCTGTGCTGCGAGGATTGCATCCAGTTTTCTAGTCTGCTGTAGGGCATAAAAATGATGGCCCGCCGCGATGCTTCCGATGGTCAGAGCAGTGCTCAGTTGAATAGCCTCACCCCCTGGAAGATGGCAATATAGCAAGTAGGCGAGCGGGCCGCCTCTAGAGCAGGCCATGGCAAGGTCAATCGCCATCCCTGATCTTGATGCAGGCACTTGCTTCAGTAAATCAGAGGTGATTGTATCAAAGCCATCTTTAAAAAAGCGATTGAAAACAGGAAGAATTCTAGATTGCATGGTAATGTAGACGGAAACAGCCGTTGTAAAATAAAGCAGCGTGACGCTACCCGGATCTTCGCTATTTTTTTTGAAAATCCGCGTGAGCAGTTCAAGCAGAATGTAGTTTCGTGCTACGGTCTGATAGGCGATGTTACTCCCCGCCTGCAAACAGGATTCTAAAAAACGAGCCGGTGCTTTTTTGAGTGCCTGCCTCATGAAGCTAAGGCCTAAAGAGAGCTCCTTCACCATTGCGACGGCATGCCGGGCTAAATTTGCACCTGAAAACATATAATAATAAGCGACTCCAAAGGCCATGGAGGGCAATCCAATACCCAAAATCGCCCCTAAATCGGAGAAAAAATAAGACCAAGTCACCAAATCTGCAGCAGACGAAACGACAAAAGGCCAAGCAGCAAGCGATTGATTAAATACAGTGAGCGCTCTGTCAGCTACTGGATGGGGCCCTTCTTGAGCCGTCCTGGGCTGATGCATCAGCTCCAAAACATCTTCAGCATCCTCAACCACATTTACCGAAGTGCTGTCACTAATCAAATTAATGACGACCAGCAAAGCGACGACCATGTTAAATCCAATCTGTAGCCCATGCCGCGTTTCGTGATCTTCAATGCCCATTTCATTCCAAAGATTATCGCCTACGCCAGAGCAGGCAACATACAGAAAATAAGCATACAAAAGCTCAAGTGCGACCGCGCCGGTTGTGAAGAATCGGGCTGTTGTACGCTGCCACCTTGGATAAGGCATGATTTTTCTCCTCAGAATGTGCTAAATGGTGACCAAAAAAAGCTCTTCATCATTGGCTAAAAGCGCTTTTGTATCGTCTTGCTGCACTGTCGAATAGTGGGCCAGTTTTAAAACAATGACAGTATAGAGAGCGATGGCTAAAAAATCCCAGCCAAAAGGCAAAATTCCAGTGCCTCCACCAAAGCTTCCAAGATAGCTAATCAACATTAGTCCGAGAAAATGCGGGACCAACCAGAGGGCTGTTTTTGCCGCAATGGGATCTTTATTTTGACTTAAGGCTCGATAGCCTAGGAACAAAATCAGGCCCGCAACAATTCCAATCATCAGGCGCCAGATTGTCTCCCATCCCGTCCAATAGGCAAGTAGATTGCAAGCATAGAAGGTGAGTGTGCACAGGATTTTGCTCGCGGGTAATTTAAATGGACGATGTAAGTCAGGGGCTTGTTTCCGCAAAGCCAATAAGGCAACCGGGCCAATGCCATACGCGAGGACAATCGCTGTGGACTGAAATCCCACCAAGGCTTGCCAAGTTGGAAAAGGCATAAACATCAACATGCCAATTAAAAAATTGACACCCACTGCAGTTGCAGGGACGCCTCGGCGGTTCAGCTTTAACATGAACTGAGGCGTGTAGCGATTAACAGACATGGCATAATTTAAGCGAGCTGTCGTCGCGCTATAAATCATTGCAGTTCCATAAGGTGAAACCAACGCATCGGCATAAATCAACAATACTAAAAAACCCAAGCCCAATGAGGTGGCAATTCCAGCAAAGGGGCCCATATCCCCGCTAAAATTAAGATGGCTCCAGCCTTGATTAAGCGCGCTTGCGGGGACAGACCCAATAAATACGATTTGAATCAAAACATATAAAATTGCACAAATGATGACAGAGCCAATGACCGCAAAGGGGATCGCTTTGCCAGGCAAGCGTGCTTCACCAGCAAGCGAAGTTGCTTCTCTAAAGCCCAGAAAAGAAAATACCACTCCTGCAGTGGGGAGGGCCCATAAAATGCCATGCCATCCGTAGGGCGCAAATTGGTGAGACACAAAATTAGCAGGCGTGAATTTAGCCAAAGCAATCACTGCAATGGCGATTATGGGGATGCAGAGCTTCCAAAGCGTGATTAAGCTATTAAAACGCGTTAAGGCTTTTACGCCCATTATATTGAGGAGTGAGGTAGTCAGCATCAGGCCGGTCGCCACACAATATCCTTTCAGAGTCAAAACAGGTGCGCTCCCTACCTGATGCATTAACCATGGGAGATAAGTATTGCTGTATTGCAAGATCGCTTGTACTTCGGTGGGTGCAACTGCCACACAAGATAGCCAAGCCAGCCAGCTGATACAAAAACTCACAACATTGCCATGAGTAAAATGGGAGTAGCGTGCAATGCCGCCTGCAATGGGTAAGGCGCTTGATAACTCTGAGAAAGTCAGCGCAATTAACGCAATTAAAAAAGCACCGAGAACCCAGCTAATGATTGCAGCGGGCCCTGCAATTTGTGCAGCATAATAGGCGCCAAATAGCCAGCCAGAGCCAACCATGCATCCCAAAGAGGTGCAAAGCAGCCCGATCGAGGAAATACTGCGATTTAATTTTTTCATCTTATTTCCTGCCGCATCGCTTCATTGGCTAAGACATAGCCAATTTTAAAAGCATCTTGAGCAGGTAACTCTGAAATTAACTGAGGTTCTCTCGCAATTTCCATTGCAGTCCACTCAAACTGATGTTGTGTTTTCACTTCCATAAAGCAGAATTTGAAATGTTGCTCTTCACGATCGAAACGTTGTCCTACAAATAAGTACCCGGCCATTTCATGATCTCCTGTATTTTATCATCGATTGTTCACAGTTCGTTATCTATTTGTAAACATTTTATTTACCATTGTCAAATATTATTTTGACATAATTGCAAATCTAACTGAATTTCTTTACATTCTGGTGGCAGGTTTGTAAAATTTATAAATAAATAGCCACGAGTTTGAGCATGATTGAAGAAAATGAATATAATCTAAAAGCCTTATTGAAGGAAAATGGCATTTCCCAGGCAGCAATTGCAAAAAAATTGGGTATATCGCGTCAACATTTGCATGACATTGTCAAGTTGAATCGCAGGTCAAGGTATGCAGATCAAATTTATGAGCTCGCGACTCAGGGGCAGGCAAATATACACGCCTTAACTCAAAAAGAAAAAACAGGAGATCATCTTGCGCATATTGACGCGTTTCCTGTGATTCATTTGGAGGACCTGGTGCGCCTTTACTTGAACCAAACATCACTCAATCTACTGAGTAAACCATGTTATACCCGATGTTCTGTGATCAATTTGGATGAGGGGGGGATGACCCATTTTTGTCTGCGCATTACTGATTTACTCGGTGAAAATTCGCCTTATATGATCATGGGAGTCTTTCGTTTGTATACTTCCTTAAGCCTCAGGGATGGGTTAGTTGTTATTTTATATTTATCAGATTCGCAGAAGACGATTATCGGGAAGATCGAAAAAAATTCAGACACAGGGGAGGTTTTTGTCATCAACCATAAAGGGACATATAGCTTAAATGCAAATGTATTATTATCCGAATGCACACAAATGACCTGCCAGTTACTTTGAGCAAGACGGGCAACCTTTGTTGACAAAAAAAAGACCAACTATATAATAAGTTTTTGGAATGACTTACAAAAAAGGATCACTAAGCGATGGCACGAACGATTAAAAGAATCTCTCATGATTTAACTCCCATCTCAATCAGTGCAGGGGAGCTTAGCGCACTATTGATTGACATGTTATCTGGCATCAAAAATAGTATTCATTTTGCGAGCAAAGAAGCAGAGCAAAACTTTATTAATTCCTTGGAAGTTGCTGAAAATTTGGTTATTTCAATTGATTTGATTAAAAAATATGTCGAAGATGTGGATTTAGAGGCTGCACGCGAAGAAATAGAAAAATAGTAATACTACACTGGGTTTTCAAGAATGGCCTCGCCGTTCATGCATAACTCGCCCAGCCAAAGAAACGCCCAACAAATGATGAGCCCCAAGATCATTGGCAGTGCAGGGGAGGAAAATAAAGAAACAAGATAGCCTGCCAAGCCAATGGCTAAGAATTCAATAAAGAAAAAAAGTCCCGCAATTGCTGCTCCACCGCCTCCCGCCATATTGAGCGCAATGGATTGTGTCAGTGGAATGATAATCCCCAGCCCTGCCATGGCGATCAGCATACTCAGTGCAAGCAAAATGGCACAACTCCATCCCCCCCCAAACCAACCTATAATAGGCAATAGCGCGACTAAACAGCAGACTTGGATGGTGCGCTTTAATACAATATGGGTGGGAATCACCTTGATTGCTCGATCAAGAATCCAAGTGCCTATAACAAACCCAAACAAAATACAAGAAAGCAGAACGCTGTACACAAAGGGATTCAGGCCTATGATATTTTGGTAGTAGAAAGCAGAATTAGAGATAAAAATAAACTCTGCTGCACACACCAGGCTAATGGCCATGGTGGGAAAAAGAAACAACTTCATCTGTAAAACATGCCTATATTTTGCAAGAAGGACCTTGGGATGAATCGGATGTTTCACTGTGATGACCGCATTGGATTGGTGCAAATACAAAACGCAGCAAAACAAAATGCATGCGACAGCACCGAGAAAATAAAAAATACTTTGCCAGCCAAACCATCTCGTCAACGAAGCGCCCAAGAGCGGGCCAATAAGCGGGGACAAGGCCATATTCGCCCCGACGATACTGAGCGCTTTGAGTTGTGTTAAGCCTTTTTCAGCGTGAAGGCGCTCTTTCAAGATTAAACGTGCCAGAACCGTGCCCGTACCTCCCCCCAAGCCTTGAAATCCTCGGCCATAAACCAGCACAGCAACAGATTGCGCATGCGCGATCACCAGGGATGAGATCAAAAAAACGAGCAGCCCTGTCATTAAAATCTTATATTTGGATAAGGCATCACTTAAAATGCCAGCGCCTAAAGTGGTGAGGGCAAATCCTAGCATGTAGGCATTCAAGGAAAGCTTCATCATGTAATCACTGGCATGGAGAATACCCTGCATGACAGGCAGTGATGAAACATAAATATCCGTGGCAAAGATGGGTAGCGAAACCAATGCAGAGACAATAATCACAAGCCAAGTATTTTTCATGCCTCCCCCTTCTTTTCAGTGAGATAGGCCAACAGGGACTCTGCAGCAGAAGCTGCTTGTGACACATAAAACGAAAAAGAGCTTCTTGTAAAATAGGATCCAATGCTCGCCTCTCCAATTGCGTATAGATTGGCAAAAATCTGACCTGAGGTGGCGGATACGACTTGAGCCTGTGGGTTGACGGTTAGGCCAAAGCTATGATTAATCAAAAAGTTTTGTTTAGAAATGATATTTTGTGCTAGATCACGACAATTTGCACCATGGTAATAGCCACCAATTCCCATGCAATTGATGAGGGCATCATAATAAACTGGCTCCTCCACATTGGGCGCGAATGAAACAAGAAAACCCTCATCGAGCGGAGTGATTTGATGCACTTTTTTCACATTGAAGAACGAGTGCGAGAGCTTGGCCAATTGGGCGATGTTTTTTTCTGGAATGCCACAAATAAATCTTAAGAGGTAGTTCAGAATAGGGTTAATTTTTTCCTTCTCCTGTGAATCCAACTGACCCCAAAGCGCGTTAATCAAATCATCTAAATAAATTGAAACGACTGACAGATCAAGTGAGTCTTGGTGATCCAATAAATTAGAGCTTGAAGCATGTTCTACTGTGTTTCTGTATTTAGTAGACAATGAGGCGATGGAAATATTTCTTTGATAATATTTCGATAGTGCGTGGTCAATCAATGCAATAAGCCTATCTGCAGAAATCGTGCACCCCTCTGTAATGGCCTCTTTAAATGTCTCATCAGCGATCCTTTTAAAGGAAGGATCAATATGGGTGTGTTTTCTTGCCGGAAAATATCCAGATTGTGAGGCGATCGTAAGCGAAAAAGTGTGATGCATTTGTCCCAACAAGATACAAGCATCAACCATGGTCAAATTGGCGCCTAAAAGTAATAGCTTTGCATGATCATCTAGGGTATTGATTCGTGCATCAAAATGCTTTGCATACACATCCATCACAAAATGTCGCGTGTTGAGATACTGGAAGCTATCAGGCTTAAAACTCCCCCCATGGGCAAAGACCGCTGATTTTGCCAGATAGCATGAGGACTGGGTTGTGATTTGCACACTATTGGATGGAAGCATGGGGTCGCAGCAAGTTACTTCCTCCTGGATCACAGTAATGTTTAGCGCTGAGCTTTGTAGAAGAGTTTGCAGATTTTTCTGCAAATATTCTGCAAAAACAGATCGAGGTAGAAATTCTTCCACACTGTCCTGATATTGTGCTTGATGACTCAACCACGTCTTAAAGCCCAGAGGATCTCGGGCTGAAAGCCCCATGCCATCGAGATACGTATTGAGAAGTAGGGCTGTGTTTTTGACCCCGTAAGCATAACCCACGCCCAAATTGGGGGAAGGATCAAAAATAGCAACTGTCATTGCAGGGCGCTTGGTCTGTTGCGCGAATTGTTCTTCCAGCTGAAATAAAAAAGAAAGGCCAACCGCTCCAAAGCCAATTATTCCAATATCGTACTCTTCACGGGCCATATCAGGGTTCGGATATTTTTTGTACTAAATAGTAGCACTTTTTCATAGAGGATGCAATTTATATTTCATACCCTAGCTGCGATAGGTGGTGATCAAATCATTCGCGATAGTCTCGATCCGGCCCGCAGTGTCTAAAAGCATGCGTCTATCAACATCAGTCAGGCTGGTACTAGACTCAGCAAACATCGATATCGTGGCAGCGGGAGATCGAATATCATGTGCAACTTGGGCGATGACTCCCCCCAGTTGTCTTTTTGCCTGGTCTTTTTCCTCAATACTTTCAAAAGCATTAAGAACAATTTTTTGCAAATAAATGAACTCATCGATGGAAAACTGATTATCAATCCCTTCTTTTTTCTTGGATTTCATAAATATTTTGATGTTGCTTTCTATTTTTTTAAAAGGAATTTCAAGGCGCTTCCCCATGAAAACCGAAGGAATAACCACAATGGCAGAATAGACCATGGCAAAGAAAGGAAGTCCTCCAAAGATAGATCGGTCAATAATGGCAAAAACATAGCCTAAAATAAAAAATACGGTAAAACTGAGAATGGAAAAAATAAACACAAAGAAGACCAGGCTGTTTTTGATGGTGTTGCTCCGACTAAACCAACTACTGACCTGATAGTTTCCGCCTTGAATCATCATCAACAACCCAAAATAGCTAATGACCAAGCCCAAAAACCAAAATAACTCGCCATAGACTAAGGTGCCAAAAACCTGCGTAATGAAGGCATATTTAATCCAAAAATCGCCACCAATGAGGATAATTCTTCCGGTTAGGAAAAATAACATACCCCGACTTTCAGAGCACATCAAGCACAGAATCGACAAATCAAATACAATAAATTGCAGCATCCCTGAGGAAATTTCATAGACTCCAACCAACGAAAATCCTCTAATGGCCCAATGGGAAGAAGCGCTGAAGACAAAAATCATCGCCACGTCTAGCAGTATAAAAATCAAGAGAACTTTAAAAAAATTTCTAAAATTCAAAATATTATCAATGATCACTTTAGAAAAAAAGAAAATGGAAGAAAATAGCCAGGTGAGAAAGGGCACGAAAAAGAAAAAATAAAAATAAGTGGGCTGGGTCATTTTAGAAATATAGAGCACCAAATAAAAGGACAGGTCATTCACGAGCAGTGCAGTACAGGAAACGCAAAGCCAAAGAAACAGCTTTTTATCCTTTTGCTGTAGTTTTCTGTAAATTTGAAACACAGCGATGACAGTCAGGACATGAAAGACGAGCTCAATTGTAGCCGCCAACTTACTGATTTGCGCGGAATGACTTTTATCATGAAAGACAATTAAAATCAGGGCAAGCCAAAAGAGCATGAAGCCGCCCAGGGCGTAGAATAGGATTGACTTGGAATTTTTAAATGGATTACTCAAAATCAAAGACCCCCTTTTTGCCAATACATTTTAAATAAGGAGGTAGCTCTTTAGGGCTAAAAGCGTAGCCACTGACGAGATAGAGATTGGTATATCCTTTGTTAAACAAGGCTTGCGCAAATTCAATACCCGTCAAACCAAAACCCAAATCATAATCCAAGAGTATTCTCGTGCTTTGTGGGTACGCATTCAGTACCTCGAGTAAAGAATAGGTATCATGGTAAATGTCCACCGTTTTTCCTTTGATGCGAGCGACCATTTTAACATTGATAGCAAATTGTTCACTATCATCCACCAGGATAAAATCAACCGTGCGAGGAGAGTGGAGGTGTTCTTCCATTTTGGCCTCTAGCACTTTAAAGCTGACTTCTGGGGTCAAAATTTTGGGCAAGACCTTAGCGTTTAATGCTTGCGCACGTTTTAACAGCTCCGCATTGGCATGATGCGAAGTGACCAAAATGGCTCGGGGCACTTGTGTTTTTTCGATAATGTTGAGACCATTATCTGCTTGATTAATAAACTCATAATCCGTCAGCAAAAGTATCTTGCGCTTATCTACTTGGGCATTAATAAATTCAATACATTCGGTACTGTTTTCAAAATGCTTAATCTGGATGGCCCCTTCAGCTGCATTAAATTTTTGCATCCACGCCGTATGAATGGCCTTATCATCATCCGCAATCACCAAAATATCATGATGATAGAGATCGATGCGATCCAAAAACCAAGGAGGAGCATGCATACGGGGCAAAGTCAGTTTGACTGTTGCGCCCGCCTCTTGATTATTAGAAATTTCAAATGAGCCCGCATAGCCTTCAATCGTTTGAATAGCATGAGGAATGCCCAAGCCCGTCCCATCAGATTTGCCGACACTGGCAAATTGTTTTTGCCTGATTTTATCCAATTGCTCTGGAGAAAAGCCTTTCCCTGAGTCGATAATATCAAGAGAAACCGTCGTTGCGGTACATGCACACTCTAATTTGATCACCCTTTTTGAATGACAAGATTCAACCGCATTATTGATTAAATTGGAGAGCATTCTTTTCAGCTCAATGGGATTGATCATGACAAAAGCAAAATAGGCTTCGTGCGTGATTTGGCTTAAGAAGCTGATGTCAGTATCGCGAAATTGAATCCTCTTCTCTGATAGGACAGATAAAATTGCAACCGATAGAATCACCGGTTGAGTGATGGCAGGCAGGCTATTGTCATCATTGGTGGGGTAGGCAGTGATTAAATTATTGGCAATGTCCTCGATGCGCTCTGCTGCCCCTCTAAGGGTGAGGCGGTCCTCTTCGGACAGGCCTAAGCAATTTTTGAGGTAGATGGAAAGTGTGGCAGCTGGAGTTCGAATATCGTGGGCTACTTGTTCTGCCGCATCTCCAAGCATTTTCTTCGCTTTATCTCTTTCTTCATTGGCCACAAAAGCATTCAAGATAAATTTCTGCAGAAAAATAAACTCTTGGATCTTATGATTGGCATATTTAGGCGTTTTGCCTGGATTAGCTGCAAAGAGTTCAATATTTGCAGCTAAGGTTTTAAACGGGGCTTCAAAGCGTCTGCCGATATAAATTGAGATCAAAACAAAAAAAACAGAGTACAAGATGGTAAAGAAAGGTACACCTGAAAAAATAACACCACTGATAATGGAAAAAGAATAGGCAAAAATACAAAAGCCAAGAAAGCTGATCATCGACACGCCAAAAGTCCAAAAAATAATCCTTGTTTTGATGGCGCCGTTCTTTCTCAGCCATTGCGATAGGTCATAAGATCGATTAGCATCAATGAGGATCAGTCCAATGCAAATGGAAATCAAACCTGCCAACCAAAATAATTCACCAAATGCTAACACATTGATTTTTTTTGAAATAACGGAGTATCGCAACAGAAACTCACCCGCAATTTGTACAATGACCCCAGATAAAAAAAACTGTATTGCAGACTCCTCTGCGCACATCAAACACAGGATTAACCAGTCAAATAGTGTTAGAGTGAAGAGCCAAGTGATGACAGAATACGACCCTTGTAAAGATAAAAAGGCAAGCTGCCAATCGGAAGACTGAGTAAACAGATAGACAAACAGTGCATTGATCATCAAGAAGAGGCAAAAGAGGCCGCGCCAAATTGTTTTGGCCATACCTGAGTTTAGGATCAGCGTTGAAAAAAAGTATAACGAAATAAACAGCCAAATACAGAAAGGTAACGAAATAAAGAGATATCGCAAATCTTCCATGGGAATGTTATATGCATAAATCAAAATGTAAAAAAAAGTGTCACAAAGGTAGAGGCTGATGATGGACAAGATGAACCATCTAAATTTTTTTTTGTCAGGAGTGTCCATTTTTTTGTATATTTTTACTGCAAAAATCAGGGTTAAGGCGTGTACAAAAATATCTAAAAAACAAGCAGTCTTGCTAATCGGCGCATTAGATGCAGGATCAAGAAATGGCATTGCGATCGCCGCGATTAAAATAAGCAAAATTGCTGCAACCGTCGCTCGCAAGCGTTTTTTATTTTGAGTGGAATGCATGCCTTTTAATTACACCTCTAAATCAAACAGAAAGTTTGCAGTAATGCCCCATCGCTGATTTTGGCTGGAGCATAAAACCAGGGTAAATTTTCTTTGCCATGACCCATCCCAGGAAGCCTGAAGACGGGCACGGCCATTGCATTGGCAAAGCGTTGCAGGACAGGTTCAAGCTTGGCTTGATGGCCAGCGTGTTCATGGGTGAAGTCACCCAAGACAACGGCTTGGCAGGTTTCAAAGATTCCCGCTTGCGCCAAATGCGTGAGGGAGCGATCGACGCGAAAATCATATTCACTCACTTCTTCCAGCACTAAAATTTTAGGTTCTGCATCGATTTGCCAACGCGTGCCGAGGCTCGCCTCCACTAATTTTAAGTTTCCGCCAGAGAGTTTGGCCTGCAGGGGTTGGGTGAGGTTTTTAGCCGCCTGATTAAGGGGGTTTAGGGTGTATTGTAGTGAAGTTTGGCCCTGGAAGAGTACCGCCTCAGTGAGGCTACGAGAATACTCATTCAAATCAGGCTCAGCCATTTGACGTAAACTGGCGCCATGCATCGTCTGCCAGTCCCATTTTTGACTTAAAAACAGGTGTAAAGCGGTAATATCACTGAAGCCAATCAAGGTTTTTTTGAAAGGGGGGGGCGTGAGTTTTTCCAATTCTGGAATGAGGCGCGTTGCCCCATAACCGCCGCGAACACACCAAATCAACTGGCTATCTTCAGCTAAAAGCGCTTGTTTGAGCTGTTCAAAACGCAAGGCGTCTGAATTGGCAGAGAGTAGGTCTGGTCCCAAAATGTCCTCAGGAATTCGGGCGATATAGCCTTGGTTTTCCAGGTAGGTGTGAATTTTAGCAAGGTCCTCAATCGGAAAGCGCCCAGATGGGGCAATGACATCGACAATAGGAGGCATGGACAAGACCAGTTTATGGCAAAGCATTCATTTTACGGCAAACCAAAATCTTCTGCCAGTCTTAAACTATCTATTGACAATGGACGGTTTTTTATATAATATTCTATCATGAATAGATAGATATGATCGGCATGGACAAAGCTGCTTTGATTTCCGTCATCCAGGACCAGCATGCCTTCAAGCTGCCTGTAAAAACGCTCGAGCGTACCCCGCTGGCCTCGCTGGAGGATTTTCAAGCGAATCGCTATGTGATTGTGCTAAGTGGCGTACGGCGTTGTGGCAAATCCACTTTGATGCATCAGTTCCGCCTCAAACAAGCAGAGCAGGATTTTTATCTGCAATTTGAGGATGAACGACTGGTTGCGTTTACGGTGGCTGATTTTCAACTTCTCTTAGAAACATTTATTGAGCTTTATGGGGTGCAGAAGACACTGTATTTTGATGAAATCCAGAACATTGAGGGTTGGGAGCGCTTTGTACGCCGTGTTCACGATCAGGGCTATAAGGTTTATCTCACCGGTTCTAACTCAAATATGCTCAGTCAAGAGCTGGGCACCCATCTCACTGGGCGCTATCTCAGTATCACACTGTATCCTTTTTCTTTTGCAGAGTTTGTGCAAATCGCAAATCCTGAATTACTTGTGCCAAAAAATCTTGGTACGGATCAAATTGGCCTTTTGAAAAAAGCATTTCGTGAATACAGTGAAGTAGGGGGATTCCCTGAGTATATTGAGACAGGTTTGCCCGATACCTTGCACATGTTGTATCAAAATATTCTTTATCGAGATATTGTGACGCGTTATCGCCTGAGCAATCCGCGGCCTTTAAAAGAATTGGTGCTCTTTTTAGCCAGCAATATCAGCAAAGAAGTCAGTTTTAATCGTGTGAAAACTCTCCTCGGTTTAGGCAGTGCAACGACGGTCTCCGACTATTGCAGTTATTTAGAAAACGTCTATCTGTGTTTTTTAATCAATCGCTATGATCCCTCCCTCAGCAAGCAAACATTGCATCCGAAAAAATGCTATTTGATTGATCATGCATTGGCTAAAATCATTGGTTTCCGCCCTTCTGAAGATCGAGGCCGCCTATTGGAGAACCTGGTTTTTTTAGAACTTAAACGCCGTAAGAAAGAAGTTTATTTTCACAAAGCTGAACGCGAATGCGATTTTTTGGTTCGAGAAGGCAGCAAAATTACCGAAGCCATTCAGGTTTGCCTTGATTGCAGCACTCCAGAAACGCATTCGCGCGAAGTCGCCGGTCTTCTCGATGCAATGCGCAGTTATCAACTCAAAAGTGGGTTAATCCTCACCGAAGACAGTAGCGCAGAGTGGGTTGAAACAGAGGGGCAGACGGAGTATATCATTCGGATGCAGCCAGTGTGGAAGTGGCTTTTGCAAAATTCAGATAGGCCTGATTCATGATAACACATTCATTTTACGGCAAACAAAGGTTTTGAGATAGTGGGTTTCTGGAATGGCGGGATGAACAGGGTGGTCTGCCGCCTGTTGGCCATAATCCAGAATTTGCACGGGTGATTTTTGCGCTACCGCAGCGGCTTGGATCACGCTTTGCAAGTCTTGATCCGATAGATGCATAGAGCAAGATGAGCTAAACAAGATGCCGCCTGGCTTGAGACAGGCCAAAGCGAGTTGATTGAGTTTTTGGTAGGCACGTTGACCCGCAGGGAGGTCTTTTTTCTTTTTGATAAAAGCGGGCGGATCGATGAGCACTACATCAAAGGGTGCTTCGGCTTGTAGGGCTTTTAAAGCGTCAAAAGCATCTTCGCAGCGGGTCTGCACGCGATCACCAAAGCCATTTAAAGCTGCGTTTTTTAAAGTTTGCTCACAGGCAAATTGTGATGAATCGACAGCAAGCACGGATGACGCTCCATAGGCACAAGCATGCACCGTAAAACTGCCTAGATAAGCGCAAACATCCAAAACACGCGCGTTTTTCACATAGGGGTGTAAGCGAGCACGGTTTTGACGTTGGTCGTAAAACCAGCCGGTTTTTTGGCCTTGCAGCAAAGGCACTTCAAAGTGGAGGCCATTTTCGATTATTTCTGTAGTCTCAGGAATGTTTCCGTAGGCGGTTTCAATACCGGTGGGGAGCCCTTCGGTTTCGCGATAGCCATGATCATTGCGCAGTAAAATGCCTTCTGGCTGCAGCAATTCCACAAGCACTTCAATGAGCAAGTCTTTGGCCAACTCCATGCCGGCGGTGGTGATTTGTAAAACGAGATAAGCGCCAAAGCGGTCGATAATCAAACCAGGCAGGCCATCTCCCTCGCCAAAGACCAGGCGATAATAAGGGGCGGGGATCAGCTGTTCACGCCAATGCAAAGCCTCCTCTAGGCGACTTTTTAAAAAGTCTGCATCCAAGGGCTGATTTTTATGCCAGGAATAAACGCGCCCAGCCAAAAGCGTTTTAGGATTTAAATAAGCTGAACCCAGATGGCGGCCATCCTGCCCTAAGACTTGGACTCGCTCCCCTGCTTGAAAGGCAGACAAAGGCGAGCGTGCGACATCAATTTCGTTGCTAAAAATCCAAGGGTGTCCAGCCTGTAAACGTTTTTCGTGGTTTTTTTTGAGATAAAGGGGCTGCATTTTCATGAGGGCTTTTCCTCTTCTCGCAGCGTCAGGACTTCAAACCCATCTTGGGTGACTAAAATCGTGTGTTCCCATTGCGCAGAAAGGGAATGATCCTTGGTGACGACCGTCCAGCCATAAGGGAGGAGCTTGATTTGACGTTTACCGGCATTGATCATGGGTTCGATGGTGAAGGTCATGCCTTCTTGAAGTTCAATTCCTGTGCCAGGCGTACCATAATGCAAGACTTGCAGGGCTTCTTCGTGAAATTCGGTGCCGATGCCATGGCCGCAATATTCGCGCACAATGGAAAAGCCTTGTTTTTCGCCAAAACTTTGAATGGCATGACCAATATCGCCCAAACGAGCGCCTGGTTTAACAAGGCGAATTCCTTTCCACATAGCCTCATAAGTCAAATTGACAAGGCGTTTGCCTAAAATGGTAGTTTCGCCCCCGACGATAAACATTTTGCTGGTATCGCCATGATAGCCGTCTTTGATGACGGTGATATCGATATTGAGAATATCCCCTTTTTTCAGAGGTTTGTCATTGGGAATGCCGTGGCAAACGACGTAATTAACCGAGGTGCAAATGGATTTAGGAAAGCCGTGATAATTGAGCGGCGCAGGAATGGCCTGTTGTTCATTCACAATAAAATCATGGCAAATTTGATTGAGATGATCGGTCGTGACGTCGACTTGCACGTGCGGTTCGATCATTTCAAGCACTTGTGCCGCTAAGCGACCAGCTACCCGCATTTTGGCAATCGCCGCCGCGTCTTTGATGGAAATAGGATTCATGGTCATTAAAAATCAATTATTTTTGCCATTATGTCGCTTTTTGCATAGTTTAGCAAGGTAGCTGCCTCAAAAATGCAGCCTCCTCTGCTTTCTGACAAGAGAAAGTAGGGAAGAAAACTTATATTTTTAAGATGTATACCCGTTGAACTTCAAAATTAGGTGTTCAGAGGCACGCCAATAATTTCGAAGTTTTCGGTGAGCAAAGAAGAGAGCTCGCTTTTAAAAGCACTCAGATTTTCGCAAAAATGAGCTACAGCGAT
>JAJZUD010000101.1 GCA_021848625.1 Pseudomonadota bacterium | reverse complement strand
ACTTCGACTTGATGATGAGTGGTGCCGTACATTTTAGATACTTCTTCTGCGTAATGGCGTTCGTCGCTGGGCCAATTGCCTTTATACCACACATTAAAAGAGTGAAGGTCGGAGTTAAATTGACTTGCCAGGGCAGTTAAATAACTCGAATCTAAGCCGCCGCTTGTTAATACACAAATAGGAACGTCAGCATCCATGATGCGAGACATTTCATCTTCTAGCAGATTGTTAAATTTTGCCCCAGCGTTGATCAAGTCTAGGTCTTCAAAAGGTGCTTTAAGCGCTGAATCATAAGGCGTTAGTTGTGGGGCACGAAAATTTTTGACCTTTAACAAAGTGGCAGGGGGGAGGGTCATAATATTTTTGTAAATGGTTTTTTGACCTAAAATAGCCCGACTTGTGAAATATTCATCTATTGCTTCAGGGCGAAGTTCGCTTTTAATATCCCCAAAACCAAGTAATGCGGGAATTTCAGAGGCAAATTTGAGCGTGCGATGAACGGAGTCATACTGATAATAAATAGACTTAATGCCCGCTGGGTCGCTCGCTAAAATGAGTTCTGGCTTCTCTCCTCTACAGTCTATGAGACCAATTGCAAACATCCCGTCGAGATAGCGAACAAAATTTTCACCATGCTCTCTATACAAGGCAGGCAGGATTGTCCCGTCGCATTCATCGGCAAAAGTATACCCCTTTTTAGTGAGCTCCGCCGCAAGTTCGCGGTGATTGTAAATTTCACCATTCAGGACGGCATATATCTGATCACCTAATGCAAAGGGCTGTTTACCTCCTTCAATTCCCTGGATTGCAAGACGGTTATTGCCAAGAGCCCAATTTGCCTTTTGCACAAAACTTTGCTGATCTGGGCCCCCATGAAGCTGTAATTGTGAGACTTTTTTCAGAGTCTCCGTATCATAATGATTGTGGCCGATATACCCAAAAATTCTGCACATTTTATTTCCCTACATTTGAATCAAAACTAAAAGTCTGGTGCATTGGAGTCTCTTCTACATCTTGAATAGAAAGAGTCCGTGCAACAGGATGCCAATTTTCGTCATTAGCGAGCGCTGCGACCCGCTGATATTCTGCTTCATCGCGTCGAGTATGTCCTGCAAATCTTACGCAATTAAATCCTGCGGCAAAAAGCAAAGTGATCAGGCGCATGATGAAAAGAGGTTCAATGCTTTTGTCAGTTTCAGCACCCCATGCTACACCAGCGGCAACACCTAAGCCTGACATAATAAATAGACTGGCTAACGTGGGAATTAGCAAATCACCCCAGCCTCTTAAAACACCGCCAGATACAATGCGAATTGCATCGGGAATCAAATTGAGTGCATTAATCCATAATAGCGTTTCTGCCAGAGCAACTGTGGATTCAGGCGTGTCTTCTGGTGCATAGAGATGAAGAAGCGGCATTCTGGCAAGGTAAGTGGTTCCTGCAAGCAATAAATTGAAGCCAAGACCTGCGATATTGCTCACATAGAAATTTTTCTGATTTTTGGCTTTTAAGTGTTCTGCTTTGACTAAACTAGCCCTGTTCCCTGTGGCTTCAAAATCTGCTAATGCTTCCTTCATTTCCTTACAGTCACGGGTGGCAATCATCATCGATGCTTGACCAAATCCTTGAGAAAGTAGCCCGCAGAGGTTGAGAAGTAAAATAGAGGGCTGCGCAGCAATCAGTCCTTGGCTTGACCAGTGGCCGATGATTTGTGCCAGAATAGCTAAATTTCCCCACTCGGTAATGCGCTGCAAAGACAGTTTCCATCCCGAGCTTAAGAATTGTATGGCTTGTTCCTTAAAGTCAGGTATGTTGAGGCGATATAGGTTAAAAGCATTATAAGCTGCGCGTGAAAACCAAGCTTGATAGAGAAAAACATTCGCCCAGCCTGCCACTCCAGAGCCAAACGCAACCCCTTTTGCTCCCCAGGCCAATGTAGATCCAAAATAATAGGAGAGGGCGAGTGCGGGGAATCGATAGGTCACATTAGCCAGCAAAGGCATCCAAGAATTTTTTTCAATCTGAAAGATGATTTGGCCGTTATTCCAGATCAATAAGTCAGGAATTGCGGCAACTGAAAAGTATTTAAGATAATCAGAGGCCGTATCTGCAACCTCTTTATTTAAAATAAGAGGGAGCGTCCACTTTGTTGAATTTAATGCGCCGATTGTCAGTGCGCCAAATATCAGAGTCATGGCCCAGCTTGTTTTAATAATCGATTCTACAGGCAAGGTTTCTGGGCGGGTCAAGGCAGCGCCAAGTGCAATGCCTGTGCTTAATAAAAATCCTGAGCTTGTGCTTAAAATAAGTCCTTGAACAGTGGTGGTGATGCTGGAAGCTGCGGCAGCCGTTCCGCCTAACGACGACATGATGAGCCCTGTTCCGGCATAATGAATGGCAACAACTAATCCGCGCACTCCTAACGAAGAAGTGCTGAGTAAAATATTTTTTAGAATGTTTTTGCTGCTATATTCTTCAAGCCATGCATTATCTTGGTTTGGGTCGCCTGCGCTAGCATCTTCCAAGAGAAGGGGCTGTTGTAAGCCCTGGATATTTCCTTGATCACCAAGCATTTAATAGATTCTCCATTGGTCAAATTGTTGCCATTATAGCAGTCTGCTTTTAAAAAGATCAATTGTTTAAATTTAAGCAAGTCAAATAAAGGGCGGGCGTTTAGAAAAGAGAGAGTTTTATCCCGCCCCATATTTGATTTAGGTGTGGTTAGCACCATCCTCCCAGCGAGAGAAGTCTTCTAAAATTTCGGTAGCAATTTGTGCGTGATAGTCTTTTTCTGGTGCATGACAGAGTTTCCATAATACATATTGATTGAGGGCTTTTTCGGTCAGCCGTTTGCGTTCCCATTCCTGGTAATCAGCAAACTTCATGAGCAGAGAAGCATTAGGTTTGAAAGGCATTTCATTTTGCTGATCTTGTAAGATTGGGTTCATGAGATAGCCTGTCAGCCCTAATTTTTCAGGGCCTAAAGGAGTTCTGAAACAATGTTGATCGACAACTTCATTCAGGTGAGCATTAATTTCTTGTCTAAGTATTTGCGCTTCTTTGACCAGAAATAATTTGGTAAAAAAAGAGCATTTTATGCGAATTGTACTTTGTGGAGTGCTCATGCTGCTTTATCCTGGCTGAATTTAATTAAAATGTGCTGTGCCTCTGTCTCAACATCAATATTGGAAAAAAGGTGTTTTAGCTCTTGTACCGAATATTTTGAGCATCGAAGCATAATTTCTAGTCTGGCGCGTTCGTATTTTCTCACAGAAGCTTTTAGGGTTGATTGATTTATCATATGTGATCCTTGATCTAATCTATTGAGATGTAACATTTTGAAATTCTCCATGACATAATCAAAGCTTTTCATGGCATTTTGCTCTTGTTGTTCGTTAAACATTTCGGCTACCCCCATTGTTTTGATTCTCCTTCAACTGCTCATGCATTTGGAAAGCCAAATAGGCAGTGTCATAGTCCTCTTGAATCATTGCAAGATCTCGTTCCAGTGTTCTAGCAAGGCGTCTTGCTATTTCCATGTTCAAGCTGGCACCATTTTCTACAGAGCGAAGAGTCAAGTCCGCTAAAATAGTTTTCGGCAGTTGGATGTTTACAAATGGGTCTGCTTTTTTTAAAACTGGGTTGTATTGTTTCATTGAAGTATCCTCTTCTTTTATATCCATGTTTTAGTTATAGAAAAATGCAACAGTTGGGATCATAGCAATAGTCAAAAGTTAAATGCTATCCTCAAATTACCCTAGCAATTCTGCTATAGTAAATCTTATTTTTATATTTAAGATTAATAATCAAAGTGTTGCTCGTAATTTTTAAGCATTTTATGAC
>JAJZUD010000100.1 GCA_021848625.1 Pseudomonadota bacterium | reverse complement strand
ATTCTCAGCCTGAGCCTCAGCGCGGGATTCAAACTTGATCTGGGTTAGTTTGCTGACGCCATTGACCAATGTTGCGACTTTCTCACCAAAATGCTGGCGAACCTCTTCAAAAGTATAAGGGGTATCCTCAATGACATCGTGGAGCAGCGCGGCCATGATGGTTTCAGGGTCAAGATGCATGTCGGCTAAAATCGAGGCGGCAGCAACCGTGTGGGTGATGTAAGGTTCGCCAGAAGAACGAAATTGTTCTTCGTGTGCATCAGCCGCGAACACAAAGGCGCGGACAATCGGTAAAATTTGATTTTCAGTCAGATAAATAGAGAGCTTTTTTTGCAACTCATAAAAGGCAAACACGGGGCCGCTCGTTAGTCTTCATCCTTGAGAATGTTTGTATCTACTAAGCCTGCAGCAATTTCACGCAACGCGACTACGGTCGTTTTGTCGTTATCCCAATCCACCAGTGGTTCTTCTCCTGAGGCTAAAAGCTTACGCGCCCGCTTACTCGCGGTTAAAATCATATCAAACCGATTGGGGATTTTTTCCAAGCAATCTTCAACGGTGACTCGTGCCATAATGTTCTCCAAAAAATGCAGTATTCGCCATTGTACCACAAAGCGATTAAAAGTAAAAATCATGCTGAGATACGTTTATCCTGGAGACGTGGCTAGGGTAAATGTATCTGAAATAGGTCGATTGGATTAAAAATTAGTCCACACCATAATATAATACCTGTCCACCGGTATCATCGTTTACAAGGGACGGTGCCGCAGCAGCCGTTCCGTTTGAGCCAAAAAAACATTTAGCTCCGCGATATAAACGCTCACTGGCATAGCGTCCAAGGCCATAGGCACTCAGAAAATCTCGCGCTATTCCCCAATAACTTCGTGTTTGTTTATCTTCCTGGTTATTGATCGTGTTGCAAGCTGAGCGTCCCAGACCTGCCAAAAACGTACCGGCGAGGTATAGCATGCCCACTGTTATGCCGGTTACCACTTCGTCTTCCATAACTTCCCTAATGCATGCTTGAGTGGGCCCATTCTAGCGAATTTATTTTAGCTGTACAAGGTCGTGCGTGATAAATCAAAATTTGGCTATATCAAATATATGAAAAAATGATAAAATCATCTGTCTTAAGTTAAGCAAAAAGGAAATTTTATGCGGGGTCAAGGTCATTTAGAGCCAAGCTATGGTACTTTGAAAGAAAAAGCAAGTCTCTTCCTCGGAGTGAGGGAATTATTGACGGGTACGGGTATGAGTAAAGATCAAGGAGATGTTACTCGGTTGTTAAGTATGATGGTGTTTCAATTTTTATTTTATACTGGGATGGACTCTGTTTTTGGAGGAAAGACGCTTGAGCAATATGTAGAGGCGCTGACGACGGAGTTCCGCAAAATGGGTACAACCTGTGAACAGCTGGGCTTTTGGATGTTTGAAGACTCTATACTCCAGAATGTAATGTGGCAAGCAGAATGTAATCCAGGTGATATTGCAAAAATGCATCGAATCATGATGGAAAAAGACCCTTATTTAAGCAGCTTCACGGCGCAACCTTTGAGATCGCATGCTATTAACGCAATGCTGCTGCGGATCCAGGAAAAAGAGTATGTTGGAATATATGTACCCACATTACCCTTAGTCAATCTACTGCTCTATGTGGATGCTACACGGCGTTATGGCCTGACAAAATCGCTCTGTTTAGGAGAATGGAACACAAGTGGTGTCATTGATGCAGAATGTATGGCGCGCGGATTGATTGAAAGAAAAAAGCGGCTTATTTATTTTGAAGCCAAGAGCACAACTTTGCATGGCAGGTCAATCTCGTTTGTTGAAGCCTATGCCCATGATTTAACGCATGTGATTCAAATGCATCATTTATATAACCTTTACCCAGAGGAGGTGGAGAGGATGTGGAGTTTTGCATGGTTTCTACTACACGATCACCTCTCTTTTTCTAGCCTCACGCCGGAGCAACAAGAGAGCGTTTTAGAGATCATGCTGGATGGATATCATGTATTACATTTTTTAAAGCAGGGGAAGGATTTTAAACAGGCACTGGTTGAAGTGGCTGCATTATTTGCATCGATGAACGATCTGCGTGTTGGATTGCCTTATGCTAATCAACTTAAGGAATATTTCGTTGATTGCGAAAAAGCATTTCTGATTGCCTGTGCACTGGGCGATGTGGAGGCAGTTCATTACTACATTGCGCAAGGAGTAAATGTGCATTGTGTTGATGATAAAGGTCGAAATGCCACGCATTATGTGGCTATGCGTAGAGGCGAGAGGGGTAGAGGTTTGCTAATTGATTTAAGCATTGCTCGTTATGGAGCTGCCCCCTCCGATAAGGAGATTGCAGACTGTTTGCAAAGACGACTTGCTGTTGTGGATTTGTTATTAGATCATCATGTCAATTTTGATTTTGAAAACACTAATGGAAGTAGCGCGCAAAACTTGCTGAAAAATCAAAGCACCACACCGAGGGCAGCCGGTGAGGAGAAAGATTGCAAAGCCTTTGCTGCGATTGAAGCGCGCGTGACGCAAAGAATGCTGACAGTATCGAATCGGTCTGATTTGTTTCACCCTGCATGGACGATGGATCTGGCAGAACGTAGAGAGGGCTTTGAAAAAGTACATCCTGCTGCATGCTGGTCAAGAGAGGCTTATTGTGTCTGGACTGCAGCAGCACAGCGACCCACCCCGGCCACCCCGGCTACGTTAGAGGTCAGTCTATGAGAAAACCCTCGGGTTAAGCTGAGGACCAACTGCTTTAAAGCAAACCAAACATTGCCTTCTTTGAGGCCTTTGCAAAGCAAATCAATCTCTGCGCAGGCTTCTAAACATTGATAAAGCTGAGCAAGGGAGAGCCGCCTTAAGGCCGGTTCGATTTCCTGCTGGCGTTTTTCCCAAATGCCTAAATTGCGATAGATTTGGGCGAGGGGGGCGTGGTGTTTTTGGGTGTGAATTTGCAGCAGGGTTTTAATTTCCTTGCTGAGCACCCACAAGATGAGGATGGCCTCCTCCTCGTGCTGGAGTTGCCTTAAAATGCGCAGACTGCGTTTGGCATTGCCAAGTAAAACCTGGCTACTTAAATCAAATAAATCGTAATGGGCGTGATTGGCTAAAAGGGGTTCCACCTCCGCTACGTCGATGACTTTGCCTGTATGCATCAACGCTAATTTGGCCAGAATTTGGGTCGATGCTAGCAAATTCCCTTCACTTTGTTCAATCAATAACTGACGCGCGGCAGGCGTAAGGCGCAAATTTTGAGTGGCTAAACGTTGGTCTAGCCAGCGTGGGTATTGCTGAAGATCAACCTCCCAAATCGTCACTACCGCCCCTTTTTGTTCGAGAGCCGTCCACCATTTGGCCTTTTGCTGTTGCGCACTCAATTTGCCTGTGGTGACAATGAGGCAGAGGTCTTGGTATTGCTCGCTCTGGGCGGCGTAGTTTTGCAACCACGCGGTCAATTCGGCAGGCAGTTTGTCGCCGCAACGCAATTCCAGACGTCTTTTTTCAGCAAAAAGGGAGAGATTCACGGTCAGCTCTTGGAGTAAATCCAATTTAAACGGGGCTTCAACTTGAACCACAGTGTTTTCAATAAAGCCTTGTTTTTGTGCCGCAGCATGAATCAAATCCACACTTTCTTGCATGAGAAGGGGCTCGTTCCCCGAAACCAAATAAAGCGGCAGCAGGGCATTACTGTTGAGTTGTTTTGCCAGGCCCTCTGCGTTTAATCTCATGATTCAGATCCACCAGAGGCTGGTATTTTAGCCAATTGATTCATGATTTGATCAGCAAGGCTTTGATCCATTTGGCTCGTCAATTGATTGACTGTGCTTGCGCCACTTAAAACTTGAGTGGCATTGCTCATAAAGTTCTGGCTTTGCTGCACTGAGATCGGA
>JAJZUD010000029.1 GCA_021848625.1 Pseudomonadota bacterium | reverse complement strand
TTTGCCAGCATTTTTGTCTGTCTTTTAGCATCTTTTTGCTGGATCATGGAAATCCAAGTTAAAGCTGGAAGGCTGAATTTAACAGATGATTCTGTGGTTCGAGTTTTTTTCAATAGGGAATTTAAAAGCATCACTGCTTTGTTTTCATCAAATCCCCTTTGATTCAATACTATTTTTTGAAGCTTATTTATTAACAGAGCACATCTTTTTTTCTCCAGCTCCAGCTCTCTCCCCTCCTCATCAGAATCATCCTCTGACTCATCTGAGTCTTCCATCGCTGTAGAAGAGGCATCGGCACTGTCTAAACTCTCAGAAACAGTGGCACTGGCCACTCCTGCTGCCGGACAAGAAACAGTGGCACTGGCCACTTCTGCTGCTGGACAAGAAACAGTGGCACTGGCCACTTCTGCTGCTGGACAAGCATCAGCCATCACACTCTGACTGATTTGCTTCCAATATTGCGGGCCATAATCAATCAAAAACTCTTCCCCAGGGCCAATATCTCGCAACGCAAAAATAAAAGGCACAGGTAAGCTTTGCCCTTCAACGTGAATATACCCAAAACCACAATTGGCTTCAGTGCCTTTTGCATCAGCAAAAACACCATCTGTTGTACTCGCATTGATGCGATGCGCAAGAGCAGGCTCGCCAATTTGACCACTCAAACCAATAAATGTTTTATCTGCTCTTTCAGGATTGACCCCCAATCCACGCTTAACAGCCCGAGGATAATTAGCATCAATATAGAGCAGATAACGCTGACTTAATTCAGTCTCTGTATCCACCTTCAATGCACCAGGATAAAATCCCAAAAACGCCCCCTTTGGTATGTTAGAACGTGCACGCAACCCACATTGACCACGCAGTCCAACTCGAGGATCTGACTCTGGAATTGTAAAGACTTCTGTTTTTTTCACCCTAGCCAGAAGGGGAAGGTACTGACGTTTGACCGCAGCATCATCCTCTGCCTTCATAAAATTAAGCAAACTTTGCAAATCAGTAGGATGCAGAGGCATTCTTGTGTCTTTTTCAGAATAGATACGACCATCCCAAACAAAGCAGTACTGATCTCGACAAACTGGCAATTTTTCAATCAGGCTTTCAACCGCTTTCCGATCTTCAGCAGCCAGAGTATAAATATATTCAGCTGCAGGTGGAATCAGTACCTTGGTCTCCACTTGAATTTTGCGCAAATGCATGGCAAAAGGGACCGTTGACTTTGCTTGAGCTAATTTATTTAAATTTTTATACTCCTCTTGATAAGCTGCAATCCTTGCTTCAAAAGCCTCTATACAAGCTGCGCTTGCCTCTTCACAGGCTTTAAGATGATCCAGAAGGGTTTGATATGCATCGATCACCTCTTTCAGTTTTTTTTGGGCACCTCTAAAAATTTCTGCTTCTTTTTGTTCGAGGCAGTGCGCATATCCTTTCTCAGCTTGACTGAAAATTCGCCTCATTCTAACATTTCCAGAAAATATCCGATACCCTTCCGCCCATGGATCTGCCATAATGGAGCTAGGTGCTGCTCTTTTTTTTCCCAAGGAATGATGCATAACTTTATATAATTAATTTAATATTGACAGATTATATCAATTTTTTATATAAAAATAAATTATCTCATCACCCCACGCTGACTATGACGAATAAAATCACAAAATTGTTGAGCTCGAGGGCAATTTGGAACAATCTCCACTTCAATTTTAGCCAGAACTTCGCTTTGAGAAAGAGTGGAGCGATAATAGAGTTTGTAGACTTGCTTCAAGGCTTGGATTTCCTCAGGGCTAAAGCCATTCCGCTGCAACCCCCGCACATTGAGCCCAGTCACCCGCGGTGATCCCCCCCCCCCAACGACCATCATGAAGGGCGGGACATCCCGCACCAGTAAGCATGCATGAGAAAGAAAAGCATAAGCCCCCATCCGTACAAAATGATGCCCGCCACAGTAACCGCCAATGGTGACATGGTTTTCAACCTCAATATGCCCAGAAAGCCCGGCATAATTGACCATCACAATATGGTCTCCAAGCTTACAATCATGCGCAACATGGGCATACACCATTAGATAATTATGATGCCCAATTTGTGTCAGCCCGCCCCCTTTAACCGTCCCTCTGTGGACTGTGACATATTCACGAAACACATTATCATGCCCAATGACAAGACGCGTGGGCTCGCCTTTAAAACTGAGATCCTGAGGCTCATCCCCTAAGCTTGCATATTGAAAAACACGGTTGCGATCCCCTAAAACAGTAGGCCCTAAAATCGTCACATAAGGCCTAATTTCGCAGTCTTTACCGATTTCCACCCCTGCACCAATATAGGCATGACGCCCAATCGTAGTGCCCTCTCCAATCTTTGCGCTTGAATGCACAAAGGCAGTGGCATCAATCATCGGATAATGCCTCGCTCCGACTGCAATAGAAAGTCCACTAAAAGTTGCACAGCAAGGCAGCTCTCAGCCATTTCACGCAGGGCCTCTACAGCTTCTTCCATCCGCAGTCCTTGACGATAAATCACTTTATAAGCACGACGCAACCACTGAATTTCTTCAGCAGAAAATCCTCTCCGCCTTAATCCTTCCACATTCAGCCCACATACCGTTGGGTTAGCGCCACCGGTTACCATCACATAAGGCGGAACATCTTTGACAACGCTACTTGCTGTGGAAATAAACGCATGCGATCCTAATTTACAAAACTGATGAACGCCACACATCCCACTTAAAATTACATGATCCCCAAGATGCACATGCCCCGCAATCGCTGCACTATTGGCTAGAATGTTAAAATCGCCCACCACACAATCATGCGCAATATGACTATTAGCCATTAACAGATTGTCATGGCCGATTTGAGTCAGACTGTGGTCTTGAATAGTCCCACGATGGATGGTGACACATTCGCGAATGACATTGCGATCACCGATTTTAAGATACGTAACTTCTTTATGATATTTTTTATCTTGCGGACTGTCGCCAATGGAAGAAAACTGATAAAAGTGGTTTTCTTTACCGATCTCTGTATGCCCAGTAATCACCACATGCGGGCCAACAATCGTTCCTGCATCAATTTTGACATAAGGGCCAATCACAGAATAAGGTCCAATCTGAACTGAAGGGTGAATTTCCGCCCCCTCCTCAATAATGGCCGTGGCGTGAATCACTTCACTCGCCTCCCTTATAGGCAATCATCAAGTCTGCTGTACAGACCACATTTTCCTCGACTTTCGCAATTGCAGAGGCTTTAATGATTCCCCCTTTTTGACGGGTAATTTTGACTTCTAAAATCAACTGATCACCGGGCACAACAGGATGTTTAAAACGAACTTTATCAATTCCTGCAAAATAAAAAATCTCCCCGTTTCCAGAGCGCCGCACTCCTTGAGATTCCATGGTCTTAAAGACCAAAATACCCATAGTCTGCGCCATAGATTCTAAGATCAGCACCCCAGGCATCACCGGATGATTAGGGAAATGGCCTGCAAAATAAAGCTCATTGATCGTGACGTTTTTGATCGCGGTAATCGTTTCTCCAAGCTGATAATCCAAAACGCGATCAATCAGCACAAAAGGATAACGGTGCGGCAAATAGACTAAAATCTCATTAATTTCAATTTTGTTCATACGCCTCCTTTGAGCTTTGCTCCCAACTCTTTGACTTTAGCCATTAACTTATCCAGGCGATTAATTCGCGCGAGGGTTTTACTCCATTCCGAAATCGGTCGAGCGGGCAGAGAAGCTGAATAAATCCCAGGCTCATCAATATGATTAGACACACCGGACATCGCTGTAATAATCACACGATCTGTTAAATGAATATGCCCATTAATACCTACTTTTCCAGCTAACAGACAATGACGGCCAATTTTACTACTACCTGCAATCCCCACTTGGGCGGCCATGGCAGTCCCTTCTCCCACAATGACGTTATGGGCAATTTGCACCTGATTATCGATTTTTACGCCTCGGCCAATGATGGTATTTTCAAGTGCACCCCGATCAATCGTGGTATTGGCACCAATCTCAACATCATCATGGAGCTCGACTGAGCCTAGCTGAGGCACTTTAAGCCAAAACCCATTCTCATTGGCTAGACCAAAGCCATCGCTCCCAATCACTGCGCCACTGTGAATTAAACAGCGCTGACCGATTTGGACGTGATGATATACGACGACCCGCGGCTTCAGCTCAGAACCTCCACCGATGGAGACAAAAGCACCGACAACCGAACTTGCGCCAATAACCACGCCTTCCCCTAAGCTCACGCCTTCATCGATTGTCACAAAAGGACCAATCGACACTGCTTTAGGCAATTGCACTGAAGGGTGAATCACCGCTGTGGGATGCACACCTGGAAGAGGTTTAGGCGTATTATCAAACAGATGTGCCACTTTCGCAAAACCCACATGGGGATCTTTCATGACTAATACACTGCCCTTGGCATGCACTGCATCTTCTTCAGATAAAATCACTGCTGCAGCTCGTGTTTCTGGCAAAAAGCTTCGATATTTAGAATTAGTCAAAAAGCTAATTTGATCAGCTGAAGCACCTTCCAAAGTGGCCACGCCATTGATGCGAACATCCTCACCTTTTAAACGGCATTCTGCGCCAATTTTCGCTGCAATCTCACTCAAAGAATAGTGCATCATGAGATCGCTCAGTTACCACTGCCTGCTTTAGACATTAAAGCCACCACTTGGCTTGTGACATCATAGGCCGATTTGTAATACGGCACCGTTTGATCCGTCATAATCATGTCATATCCACCCTGTTTTGCAACCTGGGTAATCGCTGCGACTAAAGCACTCTGAAAAGCTGCCGCTGCACTTTGCTGCTTGGTCGCTTCTGTGTCTTTCAGATCATTGACATCTTGCTGAAATTGCTGTTGCTGCATCGCCAATTTTTGTTCTTGAGCAGTCCGATCTTTCGCTGTCATGGTAGGGGAGTTGCGGTTAAAGTCAGCCATCGCCGCGTTTAAAGTACTTTGCTCTTGTTTTAATTTGTTCACCTGAGGAGTCAACTCCCCTTTGATCGTTTGCACGGTAGCCTGCCCTTGTGGTGCTTGGAGAAAGACATTCTGCATATTGACCACTCCAATATCTAAATTGGCCATTGCACTCACACTCACCCCCAATAAAGCGGCTGCTACTGCTGTTTTTACTAATTTCATCCCATTCTCCTTGTTTCGCTAGTCTAGTTAAATATTTAGAAAAATGTCCCTAAAGTAAAGTCAAAGAATTTGGTATCATCACCCGGCTGGCTATTAAGCGGTGCTGCGATATCAATCCCCACTGCACCCAAGGGCGACACCCATTCCAAACCCATCCCCACAGTATAACGTAAATTCCCAAAATTAGGATAGTTGGGATTCGAATTGACATTCCACACGGTATTGGAATTATACGTCTGATACACATTACCACTATCCAAGAAAGTAATGAGTTTTAAATTTTGATTATCTGCCATAAAGGGAACAGGATAGAGGACCTCTAAAGTCGAATCGACCATCAGGTTGCCCCCTAAAGCTTGTCCTTCTTCGGTACTGCCTTGGTTACAATCAGCAGAATTGGTACAAATCAGAGTATCCTGCGGCCCCATGGTGCCAGCCTCATAACCCCGTACGCTTCCCCAGCCCCCACCATAAAAGTTTTGGAATAACGGCAACTCATTTTGCGATCCATAGCCGTTACCGTAATAGGCTCCACCTGAAACCATCAGCGTAAAATACTGATTCAAAGCATGGTACCACACGCCATTGGCATTCAATTTATAAAAAGTAAGCGTACTCCCTGGAACCGCCACAGTAGCACCAATATTGGCTGTTTCACCTTGCGTCGGGAAATAAGCACTATTGGTGGAATCCCGAGAAAATCCAACATTTAAGGAATAGGTATTATAAGTATCGCCATTGCCCGCTATAAAATTAGTGACTGATTCAGACTGCCAACCATTTCCAGGCTGTTGCAATTCAGTGTGGTCAATGCCCCCACCAAAATTAAAGGAGTTCCAAGTGCTGATGGGAATACCATACCCCAAAGTGGCCCCATAGGAATTGGTTGAGTAATCGACCAAACCTTCATCTCCCGCATTGACCTGCGTATAGTAAATACTCTCAGTCTGGGAGATCCCTGCATCAGTAAAATACGGCTGGGTAAAACTCATATTAACGCTTTGGTAAGGCTGAGACACTTGAGCGTTAATTCCAAAAATGTTACCCGTTCCAAAGACGTTATTGACGTTAAATCCGCCCTGCACAATGGGACCATACAAGCCAGAATAACCAATAGCCGCACTCACCGTATTGGCGCTTTGTTCCTGCAAATCGTAATTGACGTTCACTTGATCCGGACTACCTGCCACGGGCTTGGTACTTTCTGTCACTTGCTTCATATAAGGCAAGCGTTGCAGCGCCATGGTGGACTCATCGATATTGGTTTTGGAATAGGTACTTCCCTCAACCAATTTCATACGCTGACGCAGCGTCTTGGCATTGGTGACTGTATTTCCATTAAATTCAACCTGATTGATATATACTTTTTGCCCAGGAGTGACATAAAAAGTGATAAACACAGTGCGTTTCTTTTGATCCATCGTCGGCACCGGATTCACGTTAGCAAAAGCGTAGCCCTGATCCCCCAAAGCGTTAATAATGGCCTGCTGGCTTGCGGTAATTTGGGCTTTGGAGTAAGTTTCTCCCGCTTTAATTTGCACCAGCTTTTTTAAAGTCTCCGCCGGTAAAATCAGGCGACCCTTTAAATCATAGCCTGCAAAATTATATTGTGGTCCTTCGGAGACGCTAATGGTCACAAAAGCCTTGGTATGCGTGCTATCCAAGGAGGCTTCCGCTGCAGTGACATGAAATTCAACATAGCCGTTGTTTTCATAAAAATTAGCTAAGTCTTGTAATGATTGGCTCAATTTTTGCTGACTATACACATCGGTCTTAGTAAAGAACGCAATTAGTCCAGGCGTACTAATATCCAACTGCTTGATCAGCTTACGACTTGAAAAGGCATGGTTGCCAACAAAGAGAATACTTTGGATCTTCGTATCCAAGCCTTCAGAAATATTAATAGTGATATTGACCCGATTATTGCTCACTGGCACGACATCAATTTTTGCCTGAACTGCAAACTTACCTTGGCTATTGTATTCCTGCACCAAAGACTGCTGAATCTGATTGATAAGCGTTTGGTTAAACATATTGCCCACTTGCAAGCCGACATTATTCAAAACAGTGGTTAAATCCGCTGTTTTGATGAGCTCATTGCCCTTAATATCAATCTTAGCGATAGTGGGCAGCTCTTCAACCTGAATGATCAGGTGACCGTTTTGATTAATCAGCTGAATATTTTTAAAGTATCCGGTTTTATATAAATCATCAATCACTTGATTAGACAAAGCAGGGGTCAGATCATCGCCTACTTTTAAAGGTTGATCCGCGGCAACCGTAGCCACAGGAATACGAGACAAACCCTGATACTGGATGCTTTGCACAATAAACGCCTCTGCAAACAAAGGCGTCATCGCCAAAGCCAGAACCAAAGTCTTTTTACGCCACATCATTAAAAAATCAATACTCAAAATTGAAAACATCGCATTTTAGCGCAAATTGATCCAAAAAGCGAAGGCGCACTATTCATTAAAAATCTGCACCTCATAGCCTGAAAAAGCACGCAGGTTTAAAACACCCTGTTCAAATAGGCAATACTGCCCCTTCACCCCAAGCAATTCATCCTCGATCAGAGAGCTTCGATCAAGTGAATAGGAAACAATTTTTGCAGGATAACGACGCACAGGAAAGGAAAACTCTAACACTGGCCCTGTCCACTCTGTGCATTCTATTGCATACTGCCGCACCAGACTCTCGAGTTGCGGGGCCAACAAGGCTTTAATTTCTACAGCATGACGCTTTAAATCTAAGCGCTCTGGCTGGCCTTGTAGCATTTTACGCCAATTTGTTTTGTCGCTTAAATGCTGCGCCAATAACACTTCAATCAAGCCAGAATGGTAACGGCTTGTGACCTCAAAAAGCGGCAGTGCTTGAACCGCCCCTTGATCAATAAAGCGACTGGGGATATTTTCTTTGCGGGTAATCCCCACTTTTAAGCCTGAAGCATTGGCTAAGTAAACAATATGCCTCTGCATGCAATGCTGCTCGCCCCATTCAGGCTCACGACAAGTTCCCAAGTGAAAATGACAGCGTTCCGGCCTCACAATGCATAAATCACAGGCAGCCTTACTGATTACACAAGGATAACAATAGCCCTGCTGAAAGGTTTTATTGATGGATCGCCCACATCCAATGCATTGTTTTTTCCCCGTTACCACAAATCGCACTTTTTGACCAATTAAGGCATTTACATGCAGCGGGACGTCCCAGTTCAATTGATATTGCACTTGATCTTGCTCCAGCCACGCTTGCATTTTATGCAAAAAACCTTGCGCCTGCATTAACGCTCCATGACCATCACAGTTAAGCGATTAATTGAAACCAAATAACCCGACTCGTGGTGAATCTCAATCGACCAAACCTGGGTCCGCTTACCAATATGAATCGGCTTTGCAGTGCCAATCACCCATCCTTCCTTCGCCTGACGAATATGATTGGTGTTAATTTCTAAACCCACACAATAAAAATGCCGCAGGTCCACTGCATAATTCGCCGCCACTGAACCGACTGTTTCTGCCAACACACAGGAAGCCCCACCATGCATAATGCCAATTGGCTGCAAGGTACGGTGATCAACCGGCATTCGTGCTTTCAAAAAATCTTCCCCCTGCTCAGTGAACTCAATGCCAACATGTGCAGCTAAGGTATTTTGCCCCCTGAGCGCTAATTCAGACAAGGTAAAGGGCGTTTTCCAAATCGCCATTTTAGGCCTCCAAGGGATTTTGCTTTTCAGTATCAATGCGATAGAGTTCGCGTGCTTTTTTCACTTCGGCCAAAGTCATGACCCCCTCATCAAACAACGCTTTAATCGCATGATAGGCGATATGGAAGCGATCCACTTCAAAATGCGAACGCAATTGAGCCCGGGTATCACTGCGACCAAATCCGTCTGTTCCTAAACACACATAACGCCGCGGCATAAATTCACGCAGCGACTCAGTGTACAATTTGACATAATCTGTCGCTGCGATGATGGGTCCATGCCCCTTCTGCAAGGACTCGGTCACAAAAGCAGTCCGCGCTTTCTGCTCAGGGTGAAGATCATTCCAACGCTTTGTGGCCATCGCCTCGCGATAAAGCGCATTACAACTGGTTGCACTCCAGACTTCACTGCTGACTTTAAAATCTTTGAAGAGCAATTCGGCCGCTGCTTCTGCTTCACGCAGAATCGTCCCAGAGCCCACTAAGGTCACATGTTTTTTTGCATCCGCTTTATCCGCCTTTTTCAAACAGTATAAGCCTTTGATAATGCCTTCTTCGACCCCTTTTGGCATTGCAGGATGGGGGTAATTTTCGTTCATCATCGTGATATAAAAAAACTCATCATGACCTTCAGCGTACATGCGCTTTAGCCCATGCCAAATAATCACGGCTAGTTCATACGCATAGGTCGGGTCATAGCTATTACAATTGGGAATCAACCCTGCTTGAATGTGTGAATGACCATCCTCATGCTGCAGCCCTTCCCCATTCAGCGTCGTGCGCCCCGCAGTTGCGCCGAGCAAAAAGCCTTTGGCCCGCATATCACCTGCAAGCCAAACAAAATCACCCACCCGCTGAAAACCGAACATCGAATAATAAATGTAAAACGGAATCATCGGCAGATCATGGACGCTATAACTCGTTGCAGCCGCAATCCAAGAGGAAATCGCCCCCCCTTCATTTAAACCTTCTTGAAGAATTTGCCCATCGGTCGCCTCTTTGTAATACATGACCTGATCTCGATCTTCCGGCTCATATTTTTGGCCCTCAGGGTTATAAATACCCAATTGACGAAATAGCCCTTCCATTCCAAAAGTGCGAGATTCGTCCGGGGTAATAGGCACGATGAATTTACCAATATTGGCGTCTTTGCATAAAGCCGTTAAAATCTGCACATAAGCAGTGGTCGTCGACATCTCCCGACCCTCACCCGTACCGAGCAACAAACGCGCTGCAAAATCAGTATAGGCTGGGATTTTGAAAGGCGTTTTATTTTCGTGTCGAAGGGGTAAGTAGCCCCCCAAACTCTTACGCTGTGCTTGGAGATACTTCATCTCTGGCGCAGTCTCTTTTGGGCGATGGAGGGAATACGCTTCAACCTCTTGATCAGTGACCGGCACAGCAAAGCGATCACGGAAGTATTTTAATTCATCTACGGTTAATTTCTTTTGATTATGCGCGATATTTTTAGATTCACCAGCCGTGCCCAAACCGTAGCCTTTGATGGTCTTGGTTAAAATGACAGTCGGCTGACCTTTATGGGCAACTGCTGCTTTGTAGGCCGCATAAACCTTAACGGGGTCATGCCCACCGCGCTGCAGATTCTGCAATTGATCATCACTTAAATCAGCGACCAATGCTTTTAATTCTGGCGTATTAAACAGATGCTCACGCATATATGCGCCGCCGCGCGCTTGATAGGTTTGAAAATCGCCATCACATGCTTCAGTCAAACGTTGCAACAAAATGCCCTGGACATCTTTGGCAAAGAGAGGCTCCCAGTTGCTTCCCCAGACGACTTTAATTACATTCCAGCCTGCACCCTTGAAGGTAGACTCTAGTTCTTGAATAATTTTACCATTACCGTTCACCAAGCCGTCCAAGCGCTGCAAATTACAATTCACCACAAAAATCAGATTGTCTAATTTTTCACGCCCGGCGCGAGTGAGCCCCCCTGTGGATTCTGGCTCATCCATTTCACCATCCCCACAAAAAGCCCATACTTTGCGTGCCGAGGTATCTGCCAAACCACGCGCCTGCAAATATCGCATAAACCGCGCTTCATAGATGGCTAACATAGGCCCAAGCCCCATTGACACAGTCGGAAATTGCCAATAATCCGGCATCAACCAAGGATGCGGATAAGAGGGAATCCCTTTGCCCCCCACTTCCCGACGGAAGTTTTTGAGTTGCACCTCACTCAGTCGCCCCTCAAGATAAGAGCGCGCATAAACTCCAGGTGATGCATGACCTTGCACCAACACCAGATCACCGCCATGTTGCGCTGTTTTGGCATGAAAAAAATGATCAAAACCCACTTGGTATAGAGTAGAACTTGAGGCAAAAGTACTAATATGACCACCAAGCGAACCGTCTTCATGATTCGCCCCCGCCACGATCACAGCAGCATTCCAACGAATGAGCGCTTCGATTTTGCCTTCTAATTTTAAATCGCCAGGATAAGGTGGTTGCATGGACACAGGAATGGTATTTTGGTAGGCCGTATGTAGGCTTTGATAGGCCGATCCCATGCCCAAACTCCCTGCTTTTTCGCCCAATTTAGCCAATAAAAATAAAGCCCGCTCTGCCCCTTCTTCTTCTAAAACGGATTCAAGGGAATCTAGCCATTCTTGGGTTTCAGTGGGATCAATATCGGCCACACTCATTATTCGTCCTTGTTATGCTGATTTCGCCTTATAGTATAAAGGATCTTTCGCTCTTGACGCAAGCCAGGTATAATAACCGCTGACCCCACTTAAGCGTGAGATTAAAATGAGTAAAAAGCCTATGACCAAACACGGTCATGCCCAACTGACCGCGGAGTTGCTGCACCTAAAATCAACGGTGCGCCCTCAAGTGATTGCAGCCATTAGTGAAGCCCGCGCACATGGTGATCTTAAAGAAAATGCGGAGTATCACGCCGCCCGCGAGCAACAAGGTTTTGTTGAATTCCGGATTAAAGAATTGGAAAGTAAGCTTGCTGTTGCCCAAGTCATTGATATCACAATTTTACCTCAAACAGGCAAAGTTGTTTTTGGAACCACTGTTGAATTGCTCAACATGAACACAGATGAAACAGTCAAATATCAAATTGTGTGCGAAGATGAAGCCAATTTTAAAGAGGCCAAAATTTCGCTTGCCTCCCCTCTTGCTCGTGCTTTGATTGGAAAAGAAATTGGGGAAATCATTCGTGTTAAGACTCCAGGAGGCGAGGTTGAATATGAAATTTTGGACGTACTGCATCTCTAGTTTGCTCACCTGTTTGAGCTTAAGTGGTTGCGCCACTTCAACTTTGTTTGAAGATTACCCCAACAAAATGGCGACCAATGTCCATGATCTCAAGCAAGGCGATTATCAACCCGCCATCAAGGCCCTCGATGATGAGCAAAGCAATCAAGACTATGAACTTTATGCCGCCGAACTAGGCCGTGTGCAGCAACTAGCGGGAGAACCCGCAAAAAGCAGTGCAACTTTTCTACCCCTGATGCAGAAAGTGGAATCTGACCAATTACAAGCTAAAATTCGCGCGAGCAGCCTCCTTGAAGATTCAGCTGCGCTGATGAGTAATGATAATGCTATTCCCTACCAATTATCAGGTTTCGAAATTGTCCTACTTTATCAATTTCAGGCTTTAAACTTCCTAAACCAAAACGACCTCAGTGATGCCTTGGTCTCTTTACGCAAAGCCAATATCGCGCAAACAACTTTGACTGCGGAATATCAAACTGAATTAACTACCGCCAATCAAAAAATCAACCAAAACAAACTGGACCCTAATTTTACCAGCAGCCTGCAAACCCAGATGGCAGACACCCTCAGCGCCAGCGCAAGTGTCAAAAGCTCTTTTTTAAATGCCATGACCTATTATCTCTTCGCCCTCGCTTCGGAAGCCAATGGAAATTGGAATGACGCCGCTGCTGCATTAAAACAAGCTATTGGCATCATGCCCAATAATACTTATCTACAAACCGCCCTCCTTCGAGCCCTACAAACACAAGGGGCTGATCAGAGCATCATCAACAATTATCTCAAAGCATTTAAACTTAAATCAGCCCCTGCACCGCTTGCACAGAACGGACAACTGGTCATTTGGTATGACCAAAATTTCATTCCCCCTTTACAAAGTTTTGAAACACCGCTATACCTACCTGGCTTGAACCAAAGCGCCCAATTCACCTTCCCTGTTTATAAAAAAGTCAGCACTCAACCCACCGCTCTGCAAATCAGTGTGCAAGATCCTCTACAAATTCAAGCCACCAACCTCCCTGCCACTGAGATGATCACTAACGTGTACGGCCTGGCTGCACGTCAATTGCAACAAGAATACCCAATGATTTTTTTACGCCAGGCCTTACGCATTGCCCTACAGGCTGGCATTGCAGCTCCCAAGAAGAATGAAAGTGACTCCAGCCTGCTTCTCGCCGGTTTTACAGCGAGTGTCATGAATTTCATATCGACTTATGCCGATTTGCGCTCCTGGTTAACGCTGCCGAACAACACGCAAATCGGGGCCTATGATCTCGCCCCAAACACCTACCAAGTGACGCTGCAAAACACTCAAAAAACCAGCCTAACAGTTCCCATTCAACCAGGCAAAATCACCCTACTGTGGGTCACTCAGTATGGTTCGCAACTCAAAGCGCAAATTATCCCGCTGTGACTTATGGGGCTGGACTCAATGCGACATCCTGTGATGCTGATCGCAGCGCAGGGAATTGGCGTAAATACTTTTCAAACTGTGCAGAAGGATCTCTCGGATTGGACTGGTGATAAGCCTCTAGCAAAATTGCAATGATCTCTTGCTGACTTGGCGTAAAAACCATTGCACTCAATTTAGCCTGAACTCGCTCGTAAAAACACGGCGCTAAAACCACCCCTCGTGCCGCCATATAGTCATTCATTTGTTCGACAAACATAGCAGAATGAAAGCCAGAAAAATCTAATAATTCAAAGTTACCCGTTCTGCCCATCCACCACTGCACGGCTTCCGCCAGACCGCCTACGGGCGAATCTTGCGCAGCGACCCATTGCTCAACTTCAGGAGCCACCAAAATTTCCTTACTCCCTTTGGGCATGGGCGCATCAATATCTCGATGATCTAAATCAGGCAGCGCTTGCGTTAGTTCAGTTGCATGACGAAACCCAGTTGCACAGACCGCCATTCCTTCAAAGAGAAGTTCACCTTTGTGGCTCAGTAATTGAAAAACACCTGGGGCGCCAGGCTTTTTTTGAATACAGAGATCTTCTTGCAAGTAAACAGGAACATCGCTGCGAATTTCTCGCGTTAATTCGTTATCAGGCAAGGCTGAATGCGCTACAATGACGACAGGTTGCCCACTAAAATCACGTCGCGCCCACTGCGCAGATAGCCCCGAACCAAAAATAATCGCAGGAGGTACTTTTGTTTTGGCAAAACGATATAAGTCGGTATAAGGGATAGCCTCTCCTGTTCGCATCAAAGGCGCTCCCGCGTATAGATCCCCCTCTCTTGGAACACGATGACTGTTATAAACGTGAATATTTGAAGCAAAAGCGAGTCGTTTTGAGCCCTCACCAGTTTCAATGGTCATTTCCCAACCTTTTGCACTTTCCTCTAAGGGCTGTGGCACCCCCAAAACTAATTGAATGTCTTTTTCTTGCAAGCGCTTGATAATTTCTTGGCGCAGGCCCATTAATTGGGACCATTGAATTTTTTGGCCTCTAGGATGCTCCGGGTAAAGGCTTTCAAAAATCTCCCTCGCCTTATAAGGGAGAGCTGAAACGCCTTGCCCCCAATCCAAACCATGATAATCTTCATGAACTTGCTCAACCCAAAAGGGAGACAAAACCAATGTGATATCGCCGTAGTGGCTGCGACCATAATGATCTAGGGATGTCAGGACAGCAAGAGGTGCTGAGTTATTACCTTGACTCAATTTAAAAACCGTGATATCGTGATATCACACTAAAACAAAAGATTGCGATGAAAAAAGCACAGCTCACTCAAGCAGAACCTTTATTTCAGGCTATTGCCTCTCTCACTACCCCTCTGGAAGTCCAATTATTTTTAGAAGATCTTTGCACTCCAGCGGAAATTGAGGCGATGAATGATCGTTGGCGTGTGATTCCTTTTATCCTAGATAATATTCCTTACCGACAAATTCACGAGGAGACAGGCGTGAGTGTCACGACAATTGGTCGTGTCGCACGCTGCTTACATTTAGGATCCGGCGGTTATAAATTACTTGCACAACGCTTATTTAAAAAGGATTCCTAAACATGCAAACGTCCAGCAAATCCCAACGTCAGCTTGGGCTAGTCAAACTCATCATGATCACGGTCATTTCTGTAGACAGCATCCGCAATATCCCAATCGCTGCTCAGTATGGAATGAGTCTAGTGACTTTCTACTTGATTGCCGGAGCAACGTTTTTTTTACCCCTGATTTTGGTCACCTCCCGCTTCGCCAGTGCGTATCCCAATACCGGCGGTTCGTATTTGTGGATTGAAGCAGCTTTTGGCAAAAAAATGGGCTTTGCCTCCATCTGGCTGCAATGGGTCTACCAGCTCATTTGGTACCCGACTATTTTTGCCTTTATTGCAAGCACCTTGGCCAGCTTAATTCACCCCGCATGGGAGACGGACGCAGCTTTTATTCTAGTCCTGTCCCTCTTTGGTTTCTGGGGCATGACTTTTTTGAGCATGCGAGGCATCCACGCCACCAGCTGGATGAGCAGTGCTGGCGCGGTTCTCGGCACACTTTTACCCATGGGTGCGGTCATTTTTTTGGCTTTATTTTGGCTTAACAAAGGACATAGCTCTGCCATTGAGTTTTCCTCCTCCGCTTTAATCCCCACTGCTCAAGATTTACAAAACTTTGGTTTTTTTGCCAATATTTTATTCAGCCTCCTGGGCCTAGAAGTGGCCGCTATGCACGCCGGCAATGTGAAGACACCTGAAAAAACATATCGCCGAGCCATGCTCATTGCTGGAGTTGTCATTTTAGCTTCTCTGATTTTCAGTTCTTTGGCGCTGTGCACAGTTCTGCCACCCCAGCAAATTGGCTTAATTAATGGCTTGATGACCGCTTTTAAAGCGTTTCTTGATCAAAATCAAATGGGCTTTCTTTTGCCCTGGATTGGCGCTGCTGTAATTCTGGGCGGATTGGGCATTGCTTGCTCATGGATTATTGGCTTAGCGCGAGGCTTACAGGTGGCTTGCCAAGCCTCTAATGTGTTGCCGATTTTACACCGTCTTAATCGGCAAGAAATGCCGGTGCGGATCCTCCTCCTGCAAGGCCTTATTTTCACCCTCTTGGTAAGCCTATTTTTGGTCTTCCCAAACATCAATAATTCATACTGGCTGCTCTCAGCACTGACCTCACAATTTGCACTGGCGTACTATGTTTTGCTTTTTGCAGCAGCCATTAAGCTCTGCCAAGGAAACAGCAAATGGGGCATCGGTGGCCTGCTCTCTGTTCTCGCTATTGCAACCAGTGCAGTGGGCTTTATAGTTGGATTTATCCCGCCCAGCAATATTGAGTCTGGCGCTATTCTCAAATATGAATGTTTGATTTGTAGTGGCCTAGTATTCTTTTGTTTACCATTGATTTATTTCTGGTGCCGCAAAACTAAATAGGTCGCATCTGAGGAAAAAGAATAACATCACGAATAGAAGGTGAATCGGTCAAAAACATCACCAAACGATCAATACCAATGCCCTCACCTGCGGTTGGGGGCATGCCATATTCCAAAGCCTCTACATAATCACCATCATAAAACATCGCCTCTTCATCTCCCGCTTCTTTGGCGGTGACCTGCGCCCGGAAACGCTCTGCCTGATCCTCTGCGTCATTGAGCTCAGAGAAGCCATTGGCAATTTCACGTCCCCCAATAAAAAATTCAAAGCGATCGGTCACAAAGGGGTTTGTATCATTACGTCGCGCTAAAGGAGAAACCTCAGCAGGATACTCTGTGATAAAAGTCGGATCCATTAGCTGATGTTCTGCGACTTCTTCAAAAATTTCGATTTGTATTTTACCCAAGCCCGCGCCCTTGGAGGGAGTGATGCCAAGCTTTTGCGCCAAAATACGAGCTTGTTCCAAATCCTGCAAATCCTGCAATTTTGCTTCTGGACAATACTTTAAAATAGCCTCCAAAACCGTCATTTTGACAAAAGGCTGACTCAAATCAAATGGACGGCCTTGATAATGCACAGTTGTGGAGCCAAGCACTTTTTGCGCCAAGTATGGCAAGAGCGCTTCTGTAAGCTGAATCAGATCCTGGTATGTAGCATAGGCTTGATAAAACTCAATCATTGTAAATTCAGGATTATGACGCGTAGAAAGCCCTTCATTACGAAAATTGCGATTGATTTCAAAGACGCGTTCCAATCCGCCCACAATCAAGCGTTTTAAGTAAAGCTCTGGAGAAATACGCAAAAACATAGGCAAATCCAGGGCATTGTGGAAAGTCTCAAAAGGCTTGGCTGCAGCCCCGCCCGGAATGGCTTGCATCATCGGTGTTTCGACTTCGAGATAATCGCGTGATTTTAAAAACTCACGAATACCATCAATAATGGCCGTACGCATTTCAAAGACGCGTCGCACGTCTTGATTCATGATTAAATCAAGATAACGCTTGCGATAACGTTGCTCATGGTCAGAAAGCCCATGGAATTTATCCGGCAATGGCCGCAGTGCCTTGGTCAATAGCTTGATTTCACTAGCATGAACCGATAATTCTCCCGCATTGGTACGGAACACCAAGCCCTTCACACCTACAATATCCCCCAAATCCCAATGCTTAAAGGCCTCATAATTGGCAATTTCATCCTGACGAAGATAAATTTGCATACGCCCAGAACGATCTTGAATCGTAATAAAACTAGCCTTTCCCATCACGCGCTTTAACATGATTCGCCCCGCCAAACTCACAGTTTGCGCCAACTCAGCCAGTGCCTCTTTACCTTGTTTTGAGAACTGCTCATGCAAAGCTGCAGCCCCGTGCGTGGGCTGATAGTCATTGGGAAAAGCACAGAATTCCGCCTGTCGCAATGCGGCTAATTTTTGGCGACGCTCTGCAATTTGAGCATTCTCATCGGCGATGACTTCAGTTGGGTTCATGGGCTCTATCAACATATAAAAGAATAATTCTAACACATCTCCGTCAAACCAAGCAATTTCCATCAAAAGATCCACAAATAAACTGTTTCAAATTAAATCAATGAAAGCGCTTGGTGCGCTCAGCGGGGGCATGCACATCATGCAAGGCCTCTGTCTAAAAATCGGTGGCACAAAATTCAGCCACGCTCCCCCCTTTCTCACTGGGCCCGAACTTTGCTAGAATAGCTTCCTTTCACAAAAACGACACGGCATGAGCACCTGGCAAAATTGTCTTAATTTGCTGCAAAATGACTTGGCTGCAACTGATTTTGCAACCTGGATTTTGCCATTGCAAGCGGGTGAAGTCGAAGGGCAGTTTATTTTATACGCCCCCAATCGCTTTGTACTTGACTGGGTGCGTGAACACTATTTGCAAAAAATCACCGAAACACTTTTGCTGATCAGTGAATATCAATCGGTCATTTTAAAAATTGGACACTCTGAAGCCAGCAATCCTGCACCTAGTGCTCACACCCCAAGCCCGATTGCTAAAACATTTAGTCCAAATAGTCTCAATGCGCGTTTCACTTTTGATAATTTTGTCGAGGGAAAATCCAACCAACTTGCTAAGGCAGCAGCTCTTCAAGTCGCTGAAAATCCAGGAAAAGCTTATAACCCCCTCTTTTTGTATGGCGGAGTCGGTTTAGGGAAAACCCACTTGATGCATGCGATTGGCAACTTGATTTGCCAACACAAAAAAAACGCTAAAATTCTTTACCTGCACTCCGAACGTTTTGTAGCTGATATGGTTAAAGCACTACAGAGCAACTCCATTAATAGCTTCAAGGAATACTATCGTTCTTTGGACGCGCTGCTGATTGATGATATTCAATTTTTTGCCGGTAAAGATCGGACTCAAGAAGAGTTTTTCCATACTTTTAATGCGCTTCTTGAGGGTCACCAACAAATTGTCATGACTTGCGATCGCTACCCCAAAGAAATTAACGGCCTGGAAGAGCGCTTAAAATCTCGTTTTGGCTGGGGCCTCACCATCGCGATCGATCCGCCTGACCTAGAAACGCGCGTGGCGATTTTGATCAATAAAGCAGAGGAAGTTGGCATTAGCCTCAATCACGAAGTCGCTTTTTTTATTGCCAAGAAAATCCGCTCCAATGTGCGCGAACTGGAAGGCGCTTTAAAGCGCGTGGTGGCTAATGCCAATTTCACCGGCCAGGAGATCACCATCGAATTTGTCCGCCATACTTTGCGCGATTTATTGTCTTTGCAAGATAAGCTCGTCACACTCGACAATATCCAGAAAACTGTGGCAGAATATTTCAAGATCAAGTTGGTGGATTTGCTATCTACAAAACGCACGCGTTCGTTTGCCCGCCCCAGACAAGTGGCGATGAGCCTAGCCAAAGAGCTCACAAGTCACAGCTTACCTGAGATTGGCAGTGCGTTTGGTGGGCGGGATCATACAACCGTACTGCATGCTTGCCGCACGGTCAAGGATTTGCGCGAAACCAACAGTAATATGGCAGAAGATTATCAAAATTTACTGCGCATTTTATCGACTTAAAGGAGAAGAATATGAAATTTACAGTCAGTCGCGAAACGCTTTTGAAGCCTCTTCAGGCCGTGATTAATATCGTCGAAAAAAAACAAGCCTCTGCAATTCTCTCTAATCTTCTCATTAAAGTGGAAAGCGATCACTTGGAGCTCACCGCCACTGATCTTGAAATTGAACTCATTGCTAAGGTTAGCTTAAGCACCGCTGCTGAGCCAGGCACTTCCACCATCCCCGCAAAAAAACTATTTGATATTTTTAAGAATTTACCTGAGCAATCGATTGTTGAAGTCAAAGCGGAAAGCGCGGAAAAAATCGTCGTCAAATCCGGAAAAAGTAAATTTACTCTCGCCACATTACCTGCTGCAGACTTCCCCGCGATGGAAAGTCAATTGGGCCAAACACTCATCCAAATTCCAGAAAAAATTTTGGGGCAACTCATTCGCAAAACTGCCTTTGCGATGGCTCAACAAGATGTGCGTTATTTTTTAAATGGCCTACTACTTGAAGTCAGTGAAAAAATGATCCGTACCGTGGCTACCGATGGCCATCGCCTGGCATTGTGCAGCGAGACGATTCAAGGACATCCTGGCGTGCATCAAGTGATTGTGCCCCGCAAAACGATTTTGGAATTGCAACGCATTTTAGGCACCAGCGATGAGCCGATCACCTTAATTTTGGGCACTCACTTTATTCGCATCGCCTTGAAAGATATGATCATCACCTCTAAACTGGTTGATGGCCGCTACCCCGATTACAACCGCGTTATTCCCAGCAGTGGCAAAAATATCCTCATTGTGCCCAAAGACACTTTTAAACAAGCTTTGCAGCGCACGGCTATTCTCTCGAATGAAAAACATCATGGGGTACGCTTGAACATCCAAAACAACTTACTCAAGCTCATGGCCAACAACCCAGAGCAGGAAGAAGCAGAGGATGAAATTGAAGTCGCTTATGTGGGCCAGGAGATTGATATCGGCTTTAATATTACCTATTTTATGGATGTCTTAAATGTACTAGAATGCGAAAACATCAAAATCACCCTGACCAATAATGTCAGCAGTATTTTGCTTCACGACCCGGAAAACAGCCAATCGGTCTATGTCATTATGCCCATCCGCCTGTAAATTTGCGCGGAGTGTAGCTCAGCTTGGTAGAGCGCTGCTTTCGGGAAGCAGAGGCCGAAGGTTCGAATCCTTTCACTCCGACCATTTCCCAGATGCCTGACTGAAAAATCTTGATATTAAAATAATAATACTTAGCC